>NZ_CP043320.1:643473-965209 GCF_008807395.1 Pseudomonas sp. C27(2019) | reverse complement strand
TGTTTAAAGTGCTGATACAAGCCTTCTTGGGTCGGTTTATTGTAATAGGGTGTAACCAATAGACAGGCATCTGCCCCCACACTCTTCGCATTAGCTGTCAACTCAACAGCTTCGCGCGTGCAGTTAGCTCCAGTTCCAGCAATCACCGGGATACGACCCTTGACCTGGTCCACCACACGCTTGATAACCTCAACGTGCTCTTTAACATTTAATGTTGCTGACTCACCCGTTGTACCGACAACGACTAAAGCGTCGGTACCTTCTTGTATGTGAAAATCCACCAGCCGAGTTAATGCTTGCCAATCAAGTGCGCCTTGCGCATCCATGGGCGTTACTATTGCGACCATACTGCCCGAAATCATGCAACCGCTCCTGCCTAAATATAATTGTTGAGCAATATTACTGATGCCCTTCAGCTTGCACAAGCATTGCTCGCGTCTTTCACCATTCCACTTGCCACCTCTTTTCGTTACTCTAGTGCGCTTAGAAGCGTAAACCACGCTCAAACCCTGTTTCAGGAATACTGAATGTCTGTACAACCTTTACGCGAACAATACGTCCTAATCAGCGCAACAGGTCGCGACCCGCTTGAGCTGACCAACGTTATTTGCCGTGCCTGTCAAGAAAACCGCTGCTCTATGATCAGTAGCCGCTTAACCCGTCACGGTCAGTACAGCGTACTTATTGTTCAAGCTGGCGGCACTTGGGATGCTTTAGCACGCCTTGAAGGCAGTTTACCGGTGTTGGCTAAACGCCATGATCTGCAACTGACCCACACCCGCAGTGAAGATGATGCAGCGCGTGCGCAAGCATTACCTTATATTGTTTATGTCAGTGCATTGTATCGTCCCGATATTCTCGCGGAGCTGTGTCAGTTTTTTGCTGATCACCAGATTGGCTTAGAAAACATCACCTACGATACCTATCAAGCGCCGCAAACAGACACCACCATGCTCAACGCCACTATTACTGTCACTTTACTGGCCAGTACGCAAATCAACTGGCTGCGCGATCAGTTTCTAGACTTTGCTGATTCACTCAACCTCGATGCATTGATCGAGCCTTGGCGCCCACAAACACCTTAACTCTCATTCTTTAATGCTCAGGAGCCACCATGCTTAATCAACCGGTGAATAACTTTACTGCCACTGCCACCAGCGAGACCAAAGTGCAGTTAACTGATTTAGCTGGGCAGCAAGTGCTGCTGTATTTTTACCCAAAGGACAACACCCCAGGCTGCACCACTGAAAGCCAAGATTTTAGAGACCTGCATGATCAGTTTGCTGCAGCAAATACTGTTGTATTCGGCGTTTCACGCGACAGCATGCGCACCCATGAAAATTTTAAAGCCAAACACAGTTTTCCCTTTGAGCTGATCAGCGATACCGAAGAAACACTGTGCAAGCAGTTCGATGTGATCAAAGAGAAAAACACCTTCGGCAAGAAGCACTTTGGCATTGAACGCAGCACCTTCTTAATTGATAGCAAAGGCGTATTACGTCACGAGTGGCGTAAAGTTAAAGTTGCTGGTCACGCCGCTGAAGTACTCGAGGCTGCACAGACGCTTAACACCAGCAATTAACATTCCTTACGCAGCCAATAGGTAAACACAGCCTGCTCAACAGTTTCGTGCAGCAGGCTATGCCCAGCAAGCTGTGCAAACGAGCGAAAGTCACGCTGCGAGCCAGCATCTGTCGCTAACACCTTTAAAACAGCGCCAACTGGCATGCTATTGAGTGCCAACTTTGCTTTTAATAGAGGCATTGGACAAGCTAAATGACAGGCATCTAGCTCTACATCATGCTGCTGGGTTAGTTCACTCATTTAAAAACACCACCTTTGTATCGAACATTAAGTCTCAAGCAAGGTCTAAATTAGGCTGTTAATGATTTGCGCCCCCCTTGCCCCCTTACCGCGCGCATTGTAGCGTATACCAATAATTATTCTGCAAAGAGAGTGCTATGAGGTTCTTCCGTCCTGCTCTATTGGTACTGGCCTGCGTTATTGCTCAACCCACTTTCGCTTTTAATTTACCCTCTTTGGGTGACTCCAGCTCGTCCATTATTTCCCCTGAGCAGGAGCATCAGTTAGGCCGAGCCTGGCTGAGTATCTTACGCGGGCAAGTACGCCAGCTTGAAGATCCTCTGCTCAAAGATTATGTTGAAAGCAGTGTGTACCGCATTGCAGAAAGCAGCCAGCTGACCGATCGTCGCCTTGAGTTTATTATTTTAGCCAGTCCAGAACTCAACGCATTTGCCGCTCCTGGCGGTATTATCGGTGTTAACGGCGGCCTTTTATTACATGCACAAACAGAAGCTGAATACGCTTCAGTTATAGCGCATGAGTTGGCCCACTTATCACAACGCCACTATGCACGCGGCCTTGAAGCACAAAAGCGTATGCAAGTGCCCTTTATGGCTGCCATGCTTGCCGGTGTGATTGCAGCAGCAGCCGGTGGCGGCGACGTTGGTATGGCAGCCATTCTGTCAACCCAAGCAGCAGCCATTCAAGAGCAGCGTCGTTTCTCTAGACAGAACGAACAAGAAGCTGACCGCATTGGCTTACTGAATTTACACAAGGCAGGTTTCGACCCGCGCGCCATGCCAACTTTATTTGAGCGCCTGATGCGTCAATACCGTTTCGATAGTATGCCGCCAGAATTTTTACTGACACACCCCGTTTCTGAATCACGGATCGCCGATACTCGCAACCGCGCTGAACAATATGTCAATGGCGAAGGCATCCTTGATAGCCTGTATTACCAGCTGATTCGTGCGCGTTTGCAGCTCACCTTTGAAGGCACCTCTGGCTTAGCACTCAAGCGTTTTCGTAACCAACTTGAGCAAGACCCAAAGCTTGACCCTGCGCGCTACGGGCTGGTTTTAGCCTTAACTCGCAGCAGCCAACTGGATGAGGCGCAAACTCACCTAGATCAATTACTGACAAAAAAACCTGACAGCATTATTTACAATTTAGCTGCAGTTGATTTAGAAATCAGCCGCAGTCAATTCAAGCAAGCCAATGCCCGCGTCGATAAACTATTGCAGCGCCACCCCACTAACTTTCCATTGCTTAGTGCAAAATATGAAGTCCAACTCAAACAAAAAGACATCGCTGGCGCTGAAAAAACCATTAACCAGCTGCTTAAACAGCGCCCTAATGATCCAGATATTTGGTTTGAAGTGGCTGAAATACGTGGTTTAGCCAATGATATTATTGGTTTACATGAAGCGCGCGCCGAGTTTTTCTCAAGGGTGGGTGACTACACGCAAGCCATTGAACAGCTTGACTACGCTAGACGCCGCGCCAGCAATAATTTCCCCCGCGCTGCCCGCATTGATGCCCGCCAACAGACGCTAATTAACGAAGAGCAGGCGATCAAAAAAATGCTGAATTAAGTAGTTACTGTGCGGTGTTGTTGGAGGATGCGGTGTATGCCGTACTTCGGGATGGGTGTTTTTCCGTTAGTTTTTAACAACTCATGTGTGGCATACCGTACTTCAGGTAGGTGTTTGTTCGTTAGCTTTTAATAGTGTGTGCGTAGCATAACGTGCCCCGGGGTAGGTGTTTTTCCGTTAGTTTTTAACAACTCATGTGTGGCATATCGTACTTCGGAATTGGTGTTTATCCGTCGATGAACCCATCCTGGGTTCAACTCCGGCGCTCACCATCCCTGGCTCGCTTGTCACACCAACCCCGAAGTACTCGTTGATCAAAGGCGTTGTTAGCACGATTGATATAAGACTCGTCTGTTTCTGCAAACGTTTAAATCAACTGTGTGAATTGTTGTTTCACTTTCGCCATTCACAATACTAAAAATGGGCAAACACACTCTCTATTAGCACGACACTCTGCTTCAAAAGAGCCATGCTACACACTTGAAAACCATACCGATGATCAGTAGCAGTGTGTGGGTGTTGTGACAAGCGAAGCCAAGGATGGCGCAGCGCCCGCATCACGCCAGGAAGGCGTGTTAAGGGAAGAACAACACCTGCACGCTGCAACATGCACAGATCATGCTCAATGCTCTTGCTTCAAAAGAGCCATACTACAGACTTGAAAACCATACCGATGATCAGTAGCAGTGTGCGGGTGTTGTGGCGAGCGAAGCCAGGGATGGCGTAGCGCCCGCATCACGCCAGGATGGCGTGTTAAGGGAAGAACAACACCTGCACGCTGCAACATGCACAGATCATGCTCAATGCTTTTGCTTCAAAAGAGCCATACGACAGACTTGAAAACCATACCGATGATCAGTAGCAGTGTGTGGGTGTTGTGGCAAGCGAAGCCAGGGATGGCGCAGCGCCCGCATCACGCCAGGAAGGCGTGTTAAGGGGATAACAACACTTGCACGCTGCGTTATGCACAGAAACTACATCATTGAAGTTATGACTTACTCAGCACAGGATTATGCTCAACAAGCAATTGCTGGCGAAATTGTTCAGCAGCAGAAAAATCAGCGCCTTGCTGATCATTTAGCGCGTCGGGATCAAAACGGCTTAAGCAGCCCTCACCTACTCTCGCTAACGGCTGCACCGTTGCTTGCAGGATTGGCTGCTGTTCATCATCGCCACTCATAAACCCTCCCCGAATCCTGCTTTTGAACGTTTACAACTACACATCCCGTTATATACGAGCGTTACAACGTGCTCTAATTAATCAAAAACAACGGTTTTATTATCATGAATCAAAACACGGTCCTCTAAGTGGTAGCGCAAGCCGCGCGCCAAAGCCATTTTCTCTACATCTTTACCGTTACGCACCATATCTTCAATGCTATCGCGATGGCTGACTCGCACCACATCCTGCTCGATAATCGGCCCCGCATCCAACTCTTGAGTCACATAGTGACAGGTTGCACCAATCAGTTTCACACCGCGCAAAGCGGCTTGATGGTAGGGCTTAGCGCCAACAAATGAAGGTAAAAAACTGTGGTGAATATTGATCACTCGACCGTGGTACTTCTCACACAACTCTGGCGGCAAAATTTGCATATAACGCGCCAACACCACGCAATCCGCCTCATGCTCATCAATTAAGCGGCTGACTTCAGCAAACGCTGGCTCTTTATCTTTTGGGTCAACTGGCACGTGATAAAACGGAATACCATGCCACTCGACCATACTGCGTAAATCATCATGGTTCGCAATCACACAAGGAATCTCACAATCCAGTTCGTTACGGTGCCAGCGATGCAGCAAGTCAGCTAAGCAATGTGATTCACGACTGGCCATCAAAACCACACGTTTTTTAACGTTTGAATCGGTCACTTGCCACGTCATCGAAAACTCATTTGCAATCGGTGTGAAGGCCTGTTTAAAACCGTCCAAATCAAAGGGTAAAGATGCAGCACGAATTTCATGACGCATAAAAAACCAGCCGCTCTGCTCATCAGCGTGATGACTTGCCTGATGAATCCAGCCATTATATGTCGCTAAAAAATTACTGACCTTGGCAACAATACCCACGCGATCCGGGCAAGCAATAATAAGGCGAAACGTGTGCATGCAAAACTCCAAACAAATAAAGATTTCTTGGTAAAAGAATATGCCGCATTCTACCGCCCCGCAGCGCTTACGTCAGCAAAGCAATGCATCCTTGCATGCAAGCACAAAATATATGTGCTCAAGTACGCTGTTTAACCAAAAGCCAGCGAGCTGCGCACAATTAACAGTTATATCCATTGTCCTAATTATTTTATATAAAAAGCTTATATTAAAAAATAAAAGCCTTCTAATATTCAAAATCTCGCTTCTTGTAGTGGTCAACTAAAATCAAACCAGTAAGTATACTTGTGCGCATATTCACACTCACATCTGTTTACACTTACTATTCTTTACATACTGTGAGCATAGGTTTATCATTCTTTCCATATTAAGGGGTCTCAAAATAGCTTTACATACTATTTGAGGCACTGGAGATTTATAGAGTTTCACTGGCTGACTAGTGACATGGACACGCTCAACAATCCTTAATTTATTAATACTCTCATTCAAATAGGATTTTCCAAATGTCATTGATTAATGAATTTCGCGAAACAAAAGAACGCATTAAAGAATTAGAAACACGCCTTGCGAGTCTCTCGCAAGATACCAAGCTGCAAAAAGAACTAGAGTTTGAAGAAAAGCTACGTGCACTGATGGCTGAATACAACAAATCACTGCGCGACATCACTTTAATTATTGACCCTCAGGCAGCGCGCGACACTGCAGGTAAAGCACCTACTCGTACACGCAGCCCACGCAAAACCAAGCGTTACGATAACCCGCATACAGGTGATGTGATTGAAACCAAAGGTGGCAACCACAAAACGCTTAAAGAGTGGAAAGCTAAATGGGGCGGCGACACTGTTGAGTCTTGGGTTACTATTATTGACTAAATAACAGCGCTGCTAACCCCTTCAACTGAGTTTTTCAGTTAATAAAATGCCCTGTTTTCACAAACAGGGCATTTTTTGTTTGCGCTTAATAAACCAAGCGAACGAGCAGTTCTACACTTGATACTGTTGGCGTAATGTTTGCACATAATCATACCAAGCCCGTACCGCTGGCTGCGTTTGCTGCTCTGTCGGCAACTGAGCATAGGCATTTAGATAATCAGTTATATTAAGCGGCGCACCTGCTAACTCACCACTTAACCGCGCTCGACAAAACGCCTGCCACTGCTGTAGCTCAGTATTATTTAATGTATGTGGATAGTTACGGCCGCGATAGCGAAACAACAGTTCAGGCAAACGTGGATCATCAAACGGCCAACGCTCAGGTGTTAATTGCTCTGGAGCCACGCCACGCAATTGATCACAGAGTTTCCGATCGCGTGGCGCTAAAAAACCACTGTACAACTGTTGTTCTGGGTCTTGCTCAGCAAACTCACGCTGTTCGCTATAAACTGCATTGAGTTTATTCTTCCATTCTTGCTCACCGAGCTCTTGGAGCACCTGATAATTCGCCTGCCAGTGCGCATGATCAAAGGCCAAGCGCTGAGTGTCTTCTTCACGCATCACTGAGAGCGGAGCTAACACAGGGCTTTTATTGATGTGAACCAATTTCAATGGTATCGGCAGCTCGCCATCAGCCAGCTCGTCATGACGCCTATACAAGCGCGCTTTAATGGCTTCAGCATCCATTTCTAGTAGCGGCGTTACATTTGCATGCAAATCACAAACAATCAATGCATTGCGATTGCTTGGATGCCATGCCAACGGTAATACAGGCGCAAGACAGTAGCGCTCGACGGAAAACATACCTGAAACATGCAATATCGGCTGCATCAAACGCACGCGATCAAGCACTGCATTTTTACGCCGCAAACCGTATAAATAGTTAAATAACTTAGGCTGTCGTTCACGCACTAAACGTGCGGCAGCAATGGTTGCCCGTACATCCGCTAGGGCATCATGGGCTTGGCCATGAGCAATAGTATTGGCTGCGGTAAAATTCTCTAACTTAAAACTGGTGCGACCGTCTTGCTGTGGCCAATTGATACCTTCAGGACGTAACGCCCAAGTGCAACGCAGCACATCCAGTAAATCCCAGCGACTATTACCACCCTGCCACTCTCGCGCATACGGATCATAGAAGTTGCGGTACAAGGTAGCGCGGGTCATTTCATCATCGAAACGCAAGTTGTTAAAGCCAGCACTGCAGGTATTGGGCACCATCATCTGCTGCTGCAGTTGCTCAATAAAATCAACTTCAAGCAAACCTTGCGCCTGTAAAATATCTGGCCCGATTCCGGTGACTACAGTGGCCATCGGGTGCGGCAAAATATCCTCAGCCAGCTGACAGTAGATATTAAGCGGCTCGCCTATTTCTTCGAGCTGCTCATTGGTGCGAATCCCTGCGACCTGCATCGGCCGGTCGCTGTGCGGCGCAATGCCGGTGGTTTCAAAGTCATACCAAAAAATACTTGCTGTCACTGAGTGAGCTCCTTATTGCACAGTCAATATCAAAAACACCCCAACAGCTCACGCTTTTACGCAACCTTGCTTGCAGAGCTGCAGCTGAATGGTTACTGTTCCTGATCTATTAGATAAAGCATACGCACTGCATGAGCCAATGGCACCCTGCAGTTACTCAAGCTTCACTATAGTCATTCAATACCATATTGCTCAGTACGTTTTTATTTAACCTAGGGAGCCTCTGAATAACTCCCCACTTTTTGCGATAATAGCCGCATCGACCTTTTTTTTGCCCAGTGAGCCGAATCATGAGCCAACTGACCTTTGCCGAAGCAGAGTACCAGAACAAAAAGCGTAAGACGCGTCGTGAGATTTTCTTGGAAAAAATGGATGCCATTATTCCTTGGAAGCGCTTGGAGAATCGCGCCGCTAAGCATTACCCAAAAGGTGAAATGGGGCGTCCCCCTTATCCGCTCAGTGTGATGCTGCGTGTGCATTGCTTGCAGTTGTTCTACAACCTTAGCGATCCTGCTCTGGAAGATTCGCTGTATGAAATTGAATCAATACGCCGCTTTGCAGGATTGCGTTTGTCAGACAATATTCCTGATGAAACAACGATTTTAAACTTCCGTCACTTCCTTGAAAAGCATGGGCTGGGCAAGCTATTTCTGAAGGAAATTAACAAGCACTTGCAGCATCAAGGCTTGCTGTTTCGCGAAGGCACCATTGTGGATGCCAGCATTATTTCCGCACCGAGCTCAACGAAAAATCAAAGCCGCAAGCGCGACCCAGAAATGCATTCCAGCAAGAAAGGCAACCAATGGCACTTTGGCATGAAGATGCATATCGGCGTGGATGATGTCACAGGTATGATTCATAGCGTGGAAAGTACGGCTGCCAATGTGCACGACGTAACCATGACTGCAAGCCTTCTACATGGCGAAGAAAAGCGTGTATTTGGTGATGCTGGATACCTAGGTGTTGAAAAACGCAGGGAAAACAAAGAGCGCAAAAATCTTGCCTGGCTGATCAGTGCTCGAATCAGTAAGCGTAAAACCATGACCGAAAATGAGCAGGAAATTGAAAAAATGAAAGCCAAGCTACGCGCTAAAGTTGAGCATCCGTTTCGCTACATCAAGTGCGTATTTGGCTATAACAAAGTCCGTTACAAAGGGCTTGATAAAAACCATAACCGTTTATGCCTGCTAGCAGGACTAACGAACCTCATGATCAGCAGAAAATACTTGCTGGCTTAGGGTTAGTGCGCCCTTAATCCGCCAAAACGGCGAATTAAGGGCTAAAAGAGGTGGTTTTACCTCGAAAACGGCCTTTTTTAGCTGTTTTTTTGAGTTTTCGAGTCATTTTCTGAAAAGCTCAATAATAAGCTGAGATTTTCAGAGGCTCCCTAGACGCACTTATACTGCGGCTACATTTAACTTTACATATTGACAGTCTTTTGAATAATCAATCTTACCCAGAGCACTCAGACACTCGCACACGCCTAGATACACTTATGTATCTAGAAACGCCTGAAGGCATTGAGCTGCCGCTGCGACCGGCCGGCTTGCCTGTGCGCGTCTTAGCCTTTGTCATCGATTTACTCCTGCGTGCGGCCTTATTAGCATTAACTGGCGCAGCATGGCTGTATTTAGGTAAGTTCGGTTCAGGCTTGGCCTCAATCACCGCCTTTATGTTGCTGTGGTGGTATATGGTGTTATTTGAAGTATTTAATCAAGGCCGCACACCAGGCAAGCAGCTGCTGGGGCTACAAGTCATCCACAGCGATGGCACACCGGTTGGCTGGGCCGGCTCGCTGACGCGTAACCTACTGCGGGTCGTTGATTTGTTACCATTTGCTTACTGCGTTGGCATACTCAGCATCTTAAGCAATGCCAACTTTCAAAGGCTTGGTGATTTAGCGGCCGGCACCCTTGTCGTCTATCAAGGGCGCCCATCTACGCGTCTGCTGATGCCTGATGTCAGCGCCTGCCCAGCACCGATACCCCTGACACTCGCCGAGCAGCAAGCAATTATAGGTTTTAGCGAGCGCCAGCAACGGTTATCTACACAACGAAGCGAAGAGTTAGCCGCCATTATAGCCCCCGCCTTACAGGTCCCCCCAGTGCAGGCGGTAACACGGCTGCACAGTATCGCTCGCGGCATTGTGGGACAGGTATGAAACAAGCGCGCTTTGAAAAACTGCACCAAGCCTCTTGGGATGCATTTGCTGAAAAAGTACAGGCGCTGCACAGTGGTAAAACGCAACCTGAGCACAGCACAGGCTTTAATCAAGACTATCGGCGCATCTGTCAGCATCTGGCTTTGGCCAAACAACGCGGTTATAGCGCACCATTACTAGAGCAACTGCAACAGCTAGCACTGCAAGGCCACCAGCAATTTTACCGTCATAAAAGCCCAATTTTAGCGCAGCTATTGATTTTTATTGTGATCGATTTTCCATCAACGGTGCGCCAGCAATGGCGTTGTGTGGCGCTCTCTGCTGGGCTATTTTTTGGCAGCTTTGCACTCATGGCTATTTTAACTGGGCTCTTTCCGGACTTAATTTACAGCCTGCTCAGCCCCTCGCAAGTGGCCAATATGGAAAACATGTATGACCCAGCCCAGCGCCAGATTGGCCCAATGAGTATGCGTAATCACCAAGATGACTGGGTGATGTTTGGCTTTTACATCATGAACAACATCGGCATTGCCTTTCAAACCTTTGCCAGCGGCTTAGTTTTTGGCCTAGGCAGCGCCTTCTTTTTACTGTTTAACGGCTTAAATATTGGTGCTATTGCCGGCCACTTAACCCGAATCGGCTACAGCGACACCTTTTGGCCGTTTGTGATTGGCCATGGTGCTTTCGAGCTCACTGCCATTGTGATTGCCGGTGCTGCTGGGCTGAAACTCGGTGCTGCGCTGATTGCCCCAGGCCCGAGGCGTCGAGCAGCAGCCCTGCGCGCGGCGGCCAGCGTCAGTATTAAGCTGGTCGGTGGTGCTGTTGTGTTCCTGTTGTTGGCTGCGTTTATTGAAGCCTATTGGTCATCAAACAGTAGCATTGCTGTACCGATAAAAATCGCCGTGGGCAGCGCTTTGTGGTTACTGGTTGCCCTTTATCTATTTGCTTCAGGGCGGGCGCGCCATGCAGCTTAATAGAGCCCAAACCGTACTACGCTCACGCAATCCATGGGAAGCGATGGATCTAGGTATTGTGCTTGCGCGACGCCAT
Organism: Pseudomonas sp. C27(2019); assembly: GCF_008807395.1. Lineage (GTDB taxonomy): Bacteria > Pseudomonadota > Gammaproteobacteria > Pseudomonadales > Pseudomonadaceae > Denitrificimonas. The sequence continues at coordinate 954,080 of NZ_CP043320.1, read as the reverse complement.
GCCGGTTTATTGATGGCGACTTGGGCAGTTATTACCGTGCCGCTGTTTCTTATCTTAACCCTAATTTTTTGGCAATACCCATCGGTAGCGGTACTGATCATTTGGTGGCTTAAACCCGCCTTTGAGCGTTTGCCTTTGTATATTTTGTCCAATGCTCTGTTTGATAATACCCCGAGCTTTAAGCAAAGCCTTAAGGCATGGCCAGCGCTACTGAAGCCACAATTATTAGCCAGCTTAACTTGGCGCAGGCTGAGTATGACGCGCAGCTTTGACTTACCGGTGCAGCAATTAGAAGGTATTGGCGGTGCAGAGCGCCAGCAGCGCTTGGTCACCTTAGGCCGTCAATACACCCGCGCACCCACCTGGCTAACTATTATCGGCCTGCATATCGAAATGGCGTTATGGTTGGGTTTAATTGCTTTATTGTATTTACTGATCCCCGCACAATTGCAAACAGACTGGAGCTGGGCCAAGCTGCTTGAAATCACTCAGCATCAATGGTTATGGGCCGAACACCTAAGCAATTTTTTGTATGTTTTGGTTTTAATTGTTTGGCAGCCAATCTATGTGGCCTGCGGTTTTACCCTGTACCTCAATCGCCGCACAGAGCTAGAGGCCTGGGATATTGAACTGGTCTTTCGTGCCTTAGCACAACGACTCAAGAACAGCGCCGCATTGGTAGTGATCCTAGTATTGTGCGCTCTACCCTACAGCCAGCCAGCTTTCGCCGAAGTTCAGCAAGCCACTAGCAACCATTACGATGAATTGGGCGTTACTGAGCCGCGTCTGCTCAAACAAATGCTCAGCAGCGAGCAAGCGCAACAGAGCATCACCAACCTGCTCGATCAGCCACCCTTTCAAAATTATAAAACTGTTACAAACTGGCGCTTTGGTGACGTTAATCAAACACAGCGCACACCAAGCGCATTTTCCACGCCAGCATGGCTAGACGGTCTACTGACGCAGCTCTCATTTGGTTTACAAGCCCTGCTCTGGGCTGTTGTTCTGCTGCTCAGCGCGGTCATTGTGTGGCGTTATCGGCAATGGCTTAAAACATTCGGCCAGCAACTGTTACCACGTAAAAAACACCAGCATGCAGCGCCAACTACACTGCTGGGGCTTGAAATCAGTGCTGCAAGCCTACCCGATGACGTGGTTGTAACAGCACAAGCACTCTGGACCCGTGACCCGCGTGCGGCTTTAAGCTTACTCTACCGCGGCTTACTCCATCACTTAGTCGAAGTACAGGCACTGCCATTAACCGCCGCGCATACTGAAGGCGACGTTGTAGCGCTGACTCAAACATCACCTGAAGCACTGCAACGCTATACACAGCAACTGACTTTACACTGGCAAAATCTAGCCTGGGGGCAGCGCTTACTGCCACACAGCGAGTTCGCCAATCTGTGCGCACAATGGCAGCAACTGCAACAGCAGGAACGCACTGTATGAAGCGCTATGCTCTATTTATCATTGCAGGGCTCCTGTTGCTTGCTTTAGGCGTATGGCTCAGTCAAAAAATAACCCGTTATGAAGAACGTATTAAGTTGGGTGCAAGCCCCGAAGCACGCAGCAACACTTATTTAGCCATGGATTATTTTTTAGCTGAGCAAGGTATCACAGTGTTATGGCGCCCTAGCTTAGCGCGATTGCCGACGCCAAATGCGGGTCAAGACACGCTGATTCTGCTCAGCAGCGATGCAGCATTGATCAATCAGCAACAAACAATGCTTTTGCATTGGGTAGCACAAGGCGGGCATTTGATTGTTTCGGCACAGCATGAGCCACTCAATAACACTGAGCCGTCTTTACTGGCCAACTTAGGCATTAAAAAACAAAACGCAGCGAACTTAGATCCTCCTGAGCCCAGCACAGAAAACATCCAAAAAAATAAGACAACACAGCCCAAAGACAATCTGACGCGCTTGTATCTTGAAAACGAACAATCACCAGCCTACTTAGCCTTAGATACGCAGATCCATTTACAGGACAATGACAACCGTGCTCATGCCTGGGCCAACAGCCATGGCGCTACACACTTATTGCAACTGAGCCATGGTCAAGGACTGATTACCGTACTCAATGACTTTAAGCTGTGGCAACACAATCAAATCGGCAAATATGACCATGCATGGCTGCTTTGGTATTTAAGTCAAGACACGCAAGTGACCCTATTTAATCCACCGGCACAGCAAGGGTTATTAAGGCTACTCTGGCAGTACTATGCGATCGCCTGTGTTGTGTTGCTGGTTTTGCTATTGCTTGGCGCATGGTCGGCTGCACCACGCTTTGCACCGATTCTCAGCACCGTACAACACTCACGTCGCCAACTGGCTGAACATTTACAAGCCGGTGCGCAGTTTAACTTACGTTACAACGGCCAACGCAGCCTTCTGCTGGCCTTACAAAAGGATATCAAGCAACGTGCACAGCGACGTTTTCCCAGCTTTACCCAGCTTGCCGTTGCTGAGCAATGGCGCATTTTACAACAGCTGAGCAGACAGCCGATGACTTTGATTTCACAATCGATGCGCCCGCCTGCAGCGCAAAAACTCTCTGCGCAGGCGTTTACCCAGCAGGTGGCACGCTTACAACAATTAAGGAATGCACTATGAGTCAAAGCCCTTCAGATCAAGAATTAAATGCCAATCAAGTAGCAGCCAATCCTGCTGTGCCGAGTGATACTGATCCTGCAGATGCTGGCAACCCGGCGACTGAAACCCCTCTCAGCACGCCAACAGCCCAGAGCACAGAAAAACCACACGCAAACAAAGCCGAGCAACAACGCGCGCGCGCCAGCCGTTTACTGCAAGCAGTGCGTGATGAACTAGAGAAAGCGCTGATTGGCCAAACGGCCATCGTCGACGGCGTACTCTGTACATTAATAGCTTCTGGCCATGTCCTCATAGAAGGCGTGCCTGGACTGGGGAAAACGCTGTTAGTGCGCGCTATTGCACAATGTTTTAGCGGCCAATTTAATCGCATTCAATTCACCCCTGATTTAATGCCCAGCGATGTCACTGGGCACGCCATCTACGACCTGCAAAGTGAACAATTTAAATTGCGCAGAGGCCCAGCCTTTACTAACTTGCTGCTCGCCGACGAAATCAACCGCGCGCCAGCTAAAACGCAAGCGGCGTTATTGGAAGTGATGCAAGAGCGCAGCATCACCCTTGAAGGCCGCTCGCTGGCGGTACCGCAGCCCTTTATGGTGCTGGCCACACAAAACCCGATTGAGCAAGAAGGCACCTATCCATTACCCGAGGCCGAGCTTGATCGCTTTATGGTGAAGCTGCACATTGATTACCCTAAAGAGCACGAAGAACAACGCTTAGTGCGTGCGGTGACACGCTCGGCGCAAGCCGACATGCTCGACAGCACACCCTTGCGCGTACTCTTGCAGCCGCGTGATGTGTTGGCCATACAACAGATTGCCAGCGCCTTACCGGTGGACGATCAGGTGCTAAATTATGCCGTTAGCTTAGTACGCATGACCCGTCAATGGCCAGGCCTTAGCAGCGGAGCTGGGCCACGCGCATCCATTGATTTAGTTCGCTATGCGCGCGCCTGTGCATTGCTCAATGGTCATGCGTTTGTCACACCCGATGACATCAAGCACTCTGCGTTAAATGTCTTACGTCATCGCGTGCACTTGTCTGCTGAGCTAGACATTGAAGGCATGCAGGTTGATCAGGTGTTACAACAAATGCTTAATCATGTTGCTGCACCACGTCAATGATGATTAAACCGTCACGCACTCTGCTGATCGGCGTTGGCAGCTTGCTACTACTGGCTATTTGCTTGGGCAGCGCGCACGCTTTAAAGCTTGCCGTTCCGGCCGCTATCGATGCCCTGTTAGTCGCTTTTTTACTGGTCAGCCTGTTATTGGCAGCCGTGGATGCATGGCGCGTGTATCACATGCCAGCACCCCGTTGTCAGCGTAGCGTGGCACACTCATTATCCTTAGGACGCAGCACTGAAGTCACCCTGAGCTTCAGCCATCACTATAAGAAGAGCCTGCAGTTACAATGCTTTGATCATCTACCTGATAGTTTTCAAACTGAACAGCTGCCCTACAGCGTGACTCTGCAGCCGGGGCATATCAGCAGCAGCCATTACCGTTTAACGCCTCTATTGCGTGGGTCCTTTTCAATCTTAGGTTGTGCAGTACGCTTACCCAGTCCAATGGGTTTATGGACGGCGCAGCATTTTTTAAAAGAACACAGCACTGTGCGGGTCTATCCTGACTTTGCGCGCGTGCAAAGCGGCCAGTTACAAGCCAGTGAACATTGGCTGAGCCAACTTGGTGTCCAGCAACAACAACGGCGCGGCAGTGGGCTTGAGTTTCATCAATTGCGTGAGTTTCGCACTGACGACAGCCTCAAACAGATCGACTGGAAAGCCACTGCACGCAAACGCACACCCATTGCCCGTGAATACCAAGATGAACGTGATCAGCAGATTATCTTTTTACTTGATTGCGGACGCAGCATGCGCAGCCAAGACGGCCCGCTCAGTCATTTGGATCACGCCCTCAATGCCTGCTTACTGTTAGCCTACACAGCACTGCGTCAAGGTGATGCCGTGGGCCTACAGACCTTTGCCGGCCATCAGCGCATCATTGCCCCGCGCAAGGGCCAAGCGCAAATGTCAGTATTACTTAACAATCTCTACGACATTCAAGCCACGCAAAACAGCGCTGACTATAGCGCCATCGTGCAGCAACTGTTAGTCACACAAAAACGCCGCGCCTTGGTTATTGTGATCAGCAGCCTTGCCGATGAAGCTGACAGTGATTTAATCCTTGCTATGCAGCTTCTAAAAAAACATCACCGCACCTTACTGGTCAGTTTGCGCGAAGAGGTTTTAGATCAGCTACGCTCGCAGCCTGTGCAGAACTACCAGCAAGCCTTGTTATATTGCGGTGGCATCGACTACTTGCAAACACGTCAGCACAATCAGCAAAAACTTTTAAACCAAGGTGTTGACCTATTAGATGTAAGACCCAGCCAGCTGACCGCCAAACTGATCAGTCAATATTTAAAGATAAAAAAATCTGGGCACTATTAATCACACTTTAAGATTAAGCACAGTGCTGTAAAACAGTAGAGCAACTCAGCTTCAGCAGTAACCTCTTGCCCTTACAAAACAGTTATACTTGTAAACAAGCATGTTAAGGGAGCTGCGTTAAACAGATGCTCTATCGTTATCAGCAGTTTGACCGTTCATCATTTAGGAGCTTTATCATGGAATTACATAAAATTTTAGTGGTTATTGATCCGACCTCAGGCGACTCTCAGCCATCACTTGAGCGTGCAACATGGGTTGCTAAGCACTCAAATTCAGCTGTTGAGTTACTGCTATGTGAATACAACTCTGCCCTAGACGGCGGTTATTTTTTTGACGGCCCTGCGCAAAAAAAAGCCCGCGAATCACTGCTGGAAAACCAAAGAAAATGGCTCGACACCCTCGCCCAACCGCTGCGTGACGCGGGCATTAGCGTGACCACGGAAGCACGCTGGGGCAAGCCCTTATACACTATGATTCTGCAGCGCATTAATGAAATTAATCCTGATTTAGTACTACGTGATGCACACAGCCATGGTGTATTGCAGCGTTTATTCTTCAACAACACCTGTTGGCAGCTGATTCGTCACTGTCCTGTGCCTTTATGGCTGGTGCGTGCTGGCGAGTGGAAAGGTGAGCGTATCTGTGCAGCGGTTGACCCTACACACAGCTCCGACAGCACTGCAGCGCTTGATCATCTAATTGTTAAGTCCACCATTGCTTTAGCCGACTTGCTAGGCATGCAGGCCGATTATATGCACAGCTATGCGCCGCTGCCACGCACCATGGTGTTTGATACCGAACTGGTTGCAGCCTACGATCAGTATGTTGAACGCAGTGCCAAACACCATCGCGAAGCCTTTGAAAAACTGATGGTTGATTACCCCATTGAAAAAACCAATCGCCATTTACTAGAAGGCTTTCCAGAAGAGAGCATCCCCGAGTTTGTTAAAGAGCACGGCATTGACCTGTTGGTGATGGGCGCTGTTTCCCGCGGCAACCTTGAAAACGCCCTGATTGGTAACACTGCCGAACGCGTTCTAGAGGCGGTGCAAACCGACTTACTGGTGATCAAGCCTCCCCGTCCGGCACAGTAAGACACTCAACGCCTGGCGTTTTACAACGCTGGGCGGATTTTTTTATCTTTTCATCTTATACAGGAGCCTCGACATGGATTTGCGTCGCACTAAAATCGTTGCCACCATTGGCCCAGCCAGCAGTTCACCTGACATTATTAAGCAGCTGATTCTCGCCGGCATGGATGTCGCACGCTTAAACTTTTCACACGGCAATGCTGATGAGCATCGTGCGCGTGCGTTACTGATCCGTGAGCAGGCGGCTCTACTCAATCGCCATGTTGCACTACTTGGTGATTTGCAAGGCCCAAAAATTCGTATCGCTCGCTTCACTGATAAAAAAATTCAACTGCAAGCTGGCGACGCCTTTCGATTTTCCATCACCCATCCGCGCGACACTGGTAATCAAGAGGTGGTCGGCATTGACTACCCTGATTTAGTCACCGACTGCAGTATCGGCGATGAACTCTTGCTCGACGATGGTCGCATCGTTATGCAAGTCGAAGATGTGACAGCTGACGCGCTGGATTGTCGCGTTATTGTTGGTGGCCCACTGTCCGACCACAAAGGCATCAATCGTCGCGGCGGCGGTTTAACTGCACCTGCACTGACCGACAAAGATAAACACGATATTGGTTTGGCCGCAGAGTTGGACCTTGAGTATTTAGCGGTCTCTTTTCCTCGTGATGCTGCGGATATGAACCTCGCACGGCGCTTATGCAAAGAAGCTGAGTGTCATGCCTGGCTGGTGGCAAAAATTGAACGTGCTGAAGCAGTGATAAACGATGAGGCGCTAAATGGTCTGATTAGCGCCAGCGATGCGGTGATGGTGGCGCGCGGTGATTTAGCTGTTGAGATTGGTGATGCTGAATTGGTGGGTATTCAGAAGAAAATCATCGCTGCCGCACGCAGGCAAAATAAAGCCGTGATTACCGCCACGCAAATGATGGAGTCGATGATTCACAGCCCTATGCCAACCCGTGCTGAAGTCTCAGATGTAGCCAACGCTGCACTGGATTACACTGATGCGGTGATGCTCTCAGCAGAAACCGCAGCCGGTGAATACCCTGTACAAGCCGTCGCCGCCATGGCACGCGTCTGTTTGGGAGCTGAGAAAAACCCAATCATGCGCCGCTCAGCACACCGTATTGGCCAGCAGTTTGAGCGCTGGGATGAAAGCATTGCCTTAGCTGCGATGTATACCGCCAATCATTTCCCGGGGGTTAAAGCCATTATCGCCCTAACCGAGAGCGGTTATACCCCGCTGGTGATGTCGCGTATTCGCTCATCAATGCCCATTTATGCATTTGCACCATCCGCTCAAACCCAAGCACGCGTTGCTTTATTTAGAGGCGTGTATACCGTGCCATTTGACCCAAGCGCTGCACGCTCAACATCCGTGAGTTATGCGGCAGTAGAAGAGCTGGTCAAGCGCGGGATTGTCAAAAAAGACGACTGGGTGATTCTAACCAAAGGCGACAGCTACCATATGATCGGTGGCACCAACACCATGAAATTACTGCATGTTGGGCACATTGAGCCCTAACAGACTTAAGGCCTCTTGAGCGCAGTATCAGCACCTCTTGCTGGCCTGAGCAAACAGGTACTCAAGAGGCACTGAACAAATAAATAAAAGACTAAAGCGTGATACCTAAAGCAGCAATCATCTGCCTAAGCGCGGCTGTTGGTGCATCAATCTGTACCTGCAAATCAGGTATCTCACGGCGCACAGGGTAGTTTTTACGCACCTGATCAAAGGCCGCACGACGCTGCGCCGCATCACCCTGTAAACTCAAACGAAAGGCTGCATCATCAGCGCGCGGGTCATATACTGCACGACACAAAACCCTTAGCGCATCAGTCACGCTAATGTGTCCCGCTAATTGCATGGCCAATAAGGTCTGCGCTGGAAACTCAATAGTGGTCTTAGCAGGCACAGTGAAGTATTCACAAAACGCTTGGTAAATATGCGCGGTACCACGAATCTTACCGTCTAGACTATAGCCAGCAATATGTGCGGTGGCGATATCACAGCGCTGCGCTAACTCAACATCCACTTGCGGCTCACCTTCCCACACATCCAGCACCGCACGCACATCATTACGCTGTGCTAAAAGCTGCTTTAACGCCTGATTATCCACGACTGCACCACGGCTGGCATTGACCAACCAAGCGCCATGCTTTAAGACTTGCAACTGCTCTGCGCCGATTAAGTGCTGCGTGGGGTTGTCGCCTTGCGCGGTTAACGGTGTGTGCAAACTGATCACATCACAACGCGTCAGCAAGGTCGCTAAATCAACATAATCACCACCCTCAGCCTGCTGCCGCGGTGGATCACAGACCAACACCTGCCAACCTAAACCACGCAGCACCTGCACCAGGCGCTCACCCACTTGCCCTGCTCCGACCACGCCGTAACAGCGCTGTGCCAGATCAACAGCTTCACGTTCCGCTAAAGTCAGTAGCGATCCCAGCACATAATCAACAACACCGCGTGCATTGCAACCCGGCGCGCTGGCCCAGCCAATGTTGTTTGCAGCCAAGTAAGCCAAATCCAAATGGTCAGTGCCAATGGTGCAGGTACCGACAAACTTCACCTGTGATCCGGCCAGTAATGCCTGATTAACTTGAGTTACCGAGCGCACTAGCAACACCTCGGCATCCGCCAGCACAGCTCGATCAAGACTGCGCCCAGCAACACGGCGCAACTGGCCATGACGCTCAAACACCTCAAGCATCGGAATGTTTTCATCAGCCAATATGCGCACTTATATATCCTCTTGGTGGTTTAAAAGTCTGTAACGCTGCTTTAAAGCGTAATGATAGCTACCTAACGATCACCACAACAGAGTAAACTATACGCGCTGCTAGCCTGTTTCTCACCTACTGCTCGCACCACCTATCACATCCGCACTGCGCAGCAGAACTTGCTGTATAGGCTTTATTTTTAGGCTGTTTTGTATGTCCACTGTCTCCCGCTACCAACGTGTCACTGCCGAATGGCGTGTTCTGCTCAAGCTTGCTATACCCATTATTATTGCTCAGCTGGCCAACACCGCGATGGGCTTTGTCGATACGGTAATGGCCGGGCGCGTTAGCCCTAACGATCTGGCTGCTGTGGCCTTAGGTAACTCGGTGTGGCTGCCTATTTTCTTATTAATGAGCGGTATTTTACTGGCCACCACAGCCAAAGTGTCACATGCCTTTGGCCGTGGTGCTGAACTGGAGATGGGCTATTTAGTCCGCCAAGCCTTATGGCTCGGTTTAGCGCTGGGCTGCGGACTCGGCGTGCTGCTATGGAATGCTCAGCCTTTGATGGAGGCCATGGGCATTGATCCCATTTTGATTAAACCTGCGATGGGCTATTTGCGTGCGGTCGCCTGCGGTTTCCCTTTTGTCGCTATTTATTTGGTATTTCGCTGTTACAGCGATGCCTTAGGCTTAACCCGCCCGAGTATGGTGATTGGCATTCTAGGCTTGCTGCTCAATATTCCGCTCAATTATATTTTCATCAACGGCCACCTAGGCTTACCGGCAATGGGTGGCGTCGGCTGCGGCTGGGCCACGGCTTTTGTCATGGCATTTATGATGATCGCCATGTTTGTCTGGGTACGCTGGGCGCCCTATTATAAATCCAGTCAAATCTTTATACGTTTTCAATGGCCACAATCGCCTGCGCAAAAAAGCCTGTTAGCTCTAGGCTTACCCATTGGCGTGTCGATCTTTGCTGAAGCCAGCTTGTTTTCAGTGATTGCACTCTTGATTGGCGGGCTCGGCGCTAACGTGGTGGCGGGTCACCAAGTTGCCCTGAATTTCAGCGGACTGGTGTTTATGATTCCCTATTCACTGGCGATGGCAACCACTATTCGTGTGGGCCAAGCGCTGGGCGCCAACCGTCCTCGTCAAGCACGCTTCTCAGCTGGGGTAGCAATGGCGACAGGGCTGATATGTGCCTGCGTCTCTGCCAGTTATATGTTTTTATTACGTGAGCATATTGCCCGTATTTACACCCCCGATGCCGCAGTATTAGCGGTTGCGACCTCGCTGATTGTTTACTCTGCTATTTTTCAATTCTCCGATGCCATCCAGGTCACTGCAGCCGGTGCTTTGCGCGGTTATCAAGACACACGCATCACTATGATCATTACCCTGTTTTCATATTGGGCTGTCGGTCTGCCAGTTGGTTATATGCTGGGCCTCACCGATCAGTTTGGCTTAGCCCAAGGGCCTGCAGGCTTATGGCAAGGCTTGATTGTCGGCCTCAGTTGCGCAGCGGTAATGTTGGGTATACGTCTACATAAAATAGCGCGCAGACATATTTATGCAGCAACACCACACTGACTCATTTTCGGGCACAGCAGCGCAACAAGAAGATCGCCCTGTATTGCAACGCAGGTTTGTGTTCAGCGATTAATCAGCAGCGAAAAATATTTTATATAGCCTCCCCAAGCGGTCTAAATTAACCGTCACGACACCACATTAAACATGTCGATAGCACGCAAAGCTATAGTACATGCGGGTTTGCAAAAACAATCCACAAAGCCTGTGGATAACTCTGTGAGTAACATGCTGACAAATGCGTTTGGCAGCCACAATACGGGGCTTTGCTACAAACTGATGTTTTTTTCACCAACTTTAAAAAGCCTTTAAAATCAACAGCTTATAAAGTCAAGAAGTAAATAGATAGGCTTTAAAGCAACCAGCAAAGTCTTGTTAAAAAACACCTGTATAAATGTGCACAACTTATTAGTGCCTAACAAATACAAAGTAAATATCAAGAGAATAAGCGCACATTTTTTAAATTATTTTATGGCTTTTCGGGTTGACAAATGCCGAGGCACAAACAACCCATTTGCCAAACTATTAATGAGAATTGATCAGCATCGTTTCAATGCTCGCACTAATGACTTGCCACTCAGGGTGATACATCGACTGCGCTTGCACTGACACCACCACATAGTTCCCAGGCGTCACTGCGCGCGCTAAATACAACAGATGTTTGACGTGCTTAGCGAGTATCGATAACGCTGCCACATAGCGATCATCACGGTATTTTTGATGCGCAATATCGGTGTTGTGCATGGCTTCTTGCCAATCACGCAGCGCGCTGTTGGCATTGTTTAGGCGAGCCGAGCTTTGCGCGAAATTTTGCTCAGCTTGCAGCGGTACAGAAAAGATCAAACTGAGCAACAGCGCGCTTTTGCAGTTATGCACAGAGCCTGTGGATAACTCTGTGCATACTCTGTTTAGCGATCACGCAAACAGCCTATGCATCAACCCAAGCAAACTCTGAGCGTTTTTTGATCAATTAAAAATAACCTATAAATTCAACCACTTAGTCAGAGCAAAGGCTCTATAAAGAGCCATAGAAACAATTGAAGCTAAAGTATTTATCGGCCAGCAAATTGTGCACAAGTGTTTATCAGTGCATATTTACTCTAACCAGTGATTGAAAGGTTGGCCTAGCTTGCTAGAATGCGCTAACGATCTGATAGGGCATCTCATGAAACGATTTAATTTGCGTAATGAAATTTTATTACAGTTGGTAGAGTCTGCTCAAGACGGCATCGTCATCGCGGAAAAAGAAGGTGAAGACACTATTTTAGTGTATGTAAATCCGGCTTTTGAACGCTTAACTGGCTATAGCGCAGATGAGATTCTCTACCAGGACTGCCGCTTTTTGCAGGGTGAGGACACTGACCTTGGTGCAGTGAAAGTCATCCGCCACGCCATTGACGAGCAAGCGCCAGTGCGTACTGTGCTGAAAAACTACCGTAAAGATGGCTCAGTTTTTTGGAACGAACTCAGTGTTACGCCCTTCTATGACGAGCTCGATCAAATCACTTATTACATCGGCATTCAAAAGGATGTCACCACCCAAGTTGAGCTGGCCCTAGAATTAGAAGCCGCACATGAAACCATTCAGAAGCTGAGCGAGCAACTGTCAAACCCCCTATAAGTTCAGCGGCGTAAACCACTGCGCGCAGGCACGCAGCTCGCAGTTGACACTCGGTGGCTGGATATCGGCTAAGGCCTCATTGCCAAACACCCAGGTACGCATCGAGGCATATTTTTTAAAACATTGTATCCATTGTGCAGCCGCGTCGGCTTTATCATCAATAAACAGCACCGCCTGTACAGCTAGAGGCTTAGCTGAGGCAAACACCTGCTCCAAGCTCACTGTCTCGTCCAGCTCAATGGACTGATAGCCTTGCTCAAAGCAAAATAACGCCACCAACTTGGTTAAGTATGCCGAGCTGTGTGATGCTTTTTGAATAACAATGCGTTTGCTCGGCAGCACTGGCTGGCAGTGCAAACTGTGTAAGCGCACCTGCAATCGACGAATCAAACTGCTCTGCCAAAAGGCAAACAACACTGTATTGTTTTCATTGCGCTGTAACTGCTGCTCTATTTCAGCTAACAGGATACGCATGGCATTGAGGCTGTAATCAGCAAATAAGCGATCCAATAAACGTTCAAGTTTTTGCACCTGCAGCTGACTGACAGCCTGGCAAATCTTTTCCAACAACTGCTGGCTATCATCGTTTGAGACTGCTGCTGTAGCGGGCGCTGGTCGTGGCGTGACGTCACTGATCACCGATTTAACCCGACTGATAGGCACGCCTTCATCCATTAAACGCAATGTTTCGTGGAGAAAATCAATATGTTCCTGAGTATATAGCCGATGCCCTGACTCAGTCCGCACAGGCTCAATCAGGTTATAACGGCGCTCCCAAGCGCGCAGGGTAATAGGGTTCACCCCAGTCAACCGAGCCACTTCGCGGATGGGGTACAGTGCGTTTTGCTCGATTGTATCGCTCATTAGGCATCACACTCAATAATTTTTTGAATAATAAAACATGTACACAACTTATGCAGCCGCCGATAAGTGTACCGACCCAAGCTGATCTTGGCGACGATTTAAGCCATCAGGGTTTTAATCCAGCAATTAAACTGCGCTTAAGCGGCGCAGACAAAGGCTGTTCGCCCAACCAAATGCCGAAATACAAGGCTTTAAAGCCTAGCGTATCAATTTGCACCAACGTTTTGCCATTGAGCACTAAAAAAGTGCCCTGCTCTGGCTGAAAATCCAAATGGTAACAATCGCCTTGTTTAACCGGCTGATAAGCCGCATGCAAACGACTAACAGCGCGCTCTAATTCTGCTGGTAAAGACTCAGGCAAAGCTCGCTGCGCACCTTCAATGAAATTATCTACCGACAACTCACGTGCGTAGCACAACTCAAGGCGTGCTGGCGTTTGCTCAGATAGCGCTTGTTCGAGTGTCACGCCCGCTGTGGTGAAAAACTGCGCATCATAGACTTTAAAGAAACCCCAGCGCGCTGTTCCGGCACCGGCCTCAGTTAACTGAGCGCTAGCCAAATTGGATAGCGCTAGCAAGAACACGCAGCACAGGATTCTCATAACCCTGCCTTGCTAAAAAACAGGGTAACCTCACCGACTTTAAAACCCCACTTGCTGACTTGGGCGCGGTTGAGCATGACGCCATCGGATTGCAAGAACATCCAATCATCAAATTTCACCTGGATACTGCTGTCTTTATAAGGCAGATCTAAGGTGTAGCGCCAGCTGAACACCGAACCCGCACTGCGCCCCACTGCTTCACCAATCACATCGCCTGCAGTGCCACTGTAGTGATTATCTGCAAGGCGCTTAATCACCCAGATACGCTGTTCAAGCTCGCCATCGTCATAAACAAAACGTTCATCCAAGGTCAGCACATCGTCTTCGACGGTGCCGGTAATTGCCACTTTAAAGCGGCGTTTAACCTGCCCTGAGCGATCCTGAAACTGGCCGTAAGCTTGGGTTTCTCCAGCAAAGTAGCTAAACAAATCAAGCGTTGGCTCTGTCTGCGCATAATCTTGCAGCTTGGGGCCGCTGCAACCTGCAAGCAGCAATACAGCACCGAGGGCGAATAAATAATTGCGTATGCTCATTGCTTATGCTCCAACGTCAGTTGCACTACATCGGTCGACTGGGTTTCAAAACCGACACGACAATAATCAAGGTAATAGCGCCAAATGCGCTGAAACCGTTGGTCATAACCTAGCGCTAGCAATTCTTCTCTATGCTCTGCAAAGTCCGCCTGCCAAAGCTGCAATGTGCGCGCATAGTCTTGGCCAAATGACAGTTCATTACTGACAGTAAATCCATGCGCGTGCGCCAGCTGATGCAGCTGTTGTTTAGACGGCAAAAGGCCACCGGGGAAAATAAACATCTGTATAAAATCAACATCATTTTGATAACGCTCAGCCCGCGCCTCTTCAATGGTGATGATTTGCAGCACAGCTTTACCATTCTTTTTTAGCAAGCGTTTAAGCTGAGTGAAGTACTGATGCCAATACTCTTTACCAACGGCTTCAAACATCTCAATACTGACAATATGATCAAACTGACCTTGCTGATGACGGTAATCCATCAGCTGCAACTGCGCGTGCTCTGTCAAACCTCGGCGCTGCATGCGCTGTTGGGCAAACTCAAGCTGCTCTGCAGATAAGGTAATTCCGGTCACTTGGCAGCCTCGCTGCGCTGCGCGCTCAGCAAAACCGCCCCAGCCGCAACCAATTTCGAGAATATGATCGCCTTCCTGCCAATCCAGCTGATCAAGAATACGCTGATATTTATTCACTTGCGCCTGCGCCATTGGTTGCGCAGGTTGGGAGAATAACGCACTGGAATAGCTCATGGTTTCATCCAGCCACAGCTGGTAGAAATCATTACCCAGATCATAATGCGCACTGATATTGTCACGGCTGTTCTCAATCGAATTATGATTGTTGCGATGGCGCTTTAAAAAACGCTGATAAAACCAATTAAAACCCAAGCGTGTATCACTGAGTGCTTGCTCATTAGCAGCGCCCAATCGCAACAACGTATGCAAACACGGCGTATCAATCAGTTGATCAGCATAAGCTTTAGCAAAACCCAGCTCACCTTGGCTACAAAACAACCAAATAAACTTAAGCGGTTTGTGAATAATCAGCTCTGCATGCACACCCGCACTGGCACCATTAAAGCGGCGCTGTTGATCGCCAATACTGACCGTTAATGAGCCATGCTGTAGACGGTCAAACGGCAGGTGTTTAAGTAACCAAGCGGCTCGTTTGGGTGCACAGGATGAGCCAAGCAGCCAGCTTTGTGTGCGCGTTAACATAGTGTCATCTCCGAATGGCTGTACTGAATACCCTCTAAATGCTTAGGCGTGCGATGGAATTTGCCGCCTTTTATTAGAATCTTTAAGGCCCACCAATGAATCAAAGCAATCACTTTAAGCATACTCAATGGCGCAAATCCCACCTGCTTAATTAAGTGGCGGTCAGTAAGGTCCAAGGCACGCCCCGCTTCACTGGCACTAAAGAACTCCACCCCTTGGCGTGTTTCGCGAATACTGGTGAAAACCTTGTCGCGCGGTGCCCCAAAACGAAAATGGTAGCGCGCATCCATAGCGATAAAAGGTGAAACATGGAAGATTTTTTCAGCCTGCGCCTCAATGGTTTTTGCGCTGCAACCGCTCAACTTGAGTACATAGTGATGCCACTGACCAAAGGTGTTACTGACCTCAGCAATAATGGCGATCAGCTGATTGCCAGCATCATAGGCATACCACATGGATAGCGGGTTAAAGCCGTAACCGAGCACGCGCGGATAACACACCAACTCAGCGCGCGCTGGGCGCTCAATTCCATATTGCGCTAAAAAGCCATCAAGCCATTGCCGCCATGGCGTGCCGTCGCGTGCACCGTGATCTTTATAATTGAGGCTGACCAGGTTAAAACGATTGAGGCTTAACCAGCGCAACTGCTGTGCTTCTTGCTCAATGCAATCCAGATCCACTTTGATACTGAAGGTGCGATAGGCAAAGCGATACTGCACCGGCTTTTTACGCGCATGTGCCACTTGGCCAACATAGAGTTGCGAAGTCATACAGCCTCCCAGGGCAGATCAATCTGCCAACGTTTGGCTAAGCGTACCGCACTAGCAAGGCCATCTTCATGGAAGCCATAACCGCCATAAGCACCAGCAAACCAGCAACTTTTCAGCCCTTGAATATTGGGCAACTGCGCTTGCGCGTGCATAGCTTGCGGGTCAAACACCGGATGCTGGTAATCAATGGTTTTAAGCACTAAGTCAGCGCGTGGCTCAACGATTGGGTTTAAAGTAACAAAGATATTTTCTTGTGTTGCCAGCGGTTGCAATGCGTTCATCCAATAGGTCACAGCTACTGCACGCTCAGCTTGGTAGTTCTTACCACTGAGATAATTCCACGAGGCCCAGGCCATTTCTTTGCTAGGCATTTGCGCTCGATCTGTGTGCAACCACGCACGGTTGTGTTGGTAGCTAAAGTTCTGCAACAAATCAAATATTGGGTCATTGAGCAGGGCGTAAGCCTCGTCGGCATGACAGGCAAACACCACCTGATCAAAGACATGACTTTGCCCGTCACTGCTACGCAGCGACACTGTTTGCCCAGCTTTTTCAGCCAGCGCTACATCCGTCACAGCATATTGATGCACAGCAAAGCGATTGAGGGCGATGATTTTTTCTATGTAGGTGCGTGCACCATTGATCACCGTGCGCCATTGTGGGCGGTCATTCACATTCAACAAACCATGATTGGCAAAAAATTGCAGGAAGCTCTGTGCGGGAAACTTCAGCATGGTTTCGGTTGGACAGGACCAAATGGCTGCTGCCATGGGCAATAAATAATCTTGCTGCATGGTCTGGCCAAAACCGTTTTCAGCCAAGTAATCGCCGAGGGTAAAGTGCTTAGGCAAACCTTGTACAAGATCGTTTTTAGCCAGTTTATTAAAACGTAAAATATCGACAATCATGTGCCAGTGCTGAACTGAAAATACATTTTTGCGTTGAGCAAATAATGTGTTGAGATTATTACCGGCATACTCCAAGCGGCCCTGATCAATGGAGACGGCAAAACTCATATCCGTCGGATAAGTAGCCACCTCTAAATGAGCAAACATGGCTTTAAGCAAGGGATAATTAGGCTCGTTATACACAATAAAGCCTGTATCCACGGGTATTTGCTCGCCGTTAGCCAAAGTCACATCGAGCGTGTTGGTGTGCCCACCCAGCGTTGGATTTTTCTCAAACAAAGTAACTTCATGCTTTTGACTGAGAAACCATGCACTACTGATGCCGCTGATACCACTGCCAATCACTGCCACTTTGTATCTTTTCTCAGAGTCGAACATTTTTCTGACACCTTGCGTATATTTGCTATATATTAGTTATACACAACCTATACACACTTGTACAAGGTGCAGTATGAAAAAAAATATCCAGCAACAACGTATCTGGCTGGTTGGCGCTTCGCACGGCATCGGTTTAGAGCTGGTAAAAATCTGGCTCGAACAAGGCCACAAGGTCATTGCTTCGGCGCGCCAAGCCGAACAATCAGATGACTTAGCCCAACTGCAACAGCGCTACGGCGCACAACTGCAGTGTTTAAATGTTGATGTCAGCGACGCACAGGCCTGCGCAGTACACGCCCAACAGGCATGGTCTGTATTCGATGGTTTGGATCTGTGGTTTTACAATGTCGGCGCTTACCAACCGATGACCTGTGAGGAATGGGAATGGTCGGCATTTATGCAGATGAATCAAAGCAATTACTTGGGCGTGGTAGCGCTGATGCTACCGCTGCACAAGCTCTTTAAAGCGCAAGGCCACGGCCGCTGGGTGTGGAATGCCAGCTTAGCTTCGTATTTTGGTCTGCCCTATGGCGGTGGTTACTCAGCACCCAAAGCCGCGCTGGTTAATCTCGCCCAAGCTTTGCAGCCCGAACTTGCTGCACAACAGATCGATTTACAGATTATTAACCACGGTTTTGTGCGCACGCGCTTAACTGAGAAAAACCAGTTTGCCATGCCCGGTTTGTTAGAGCCTGAGCAAGCCGCTGCGCAGATTGCCCAAGCACTGCAGCGCAGTACAGCATTCGAAATTCGTTTCCCGTTTCGTTTACGTATCATCCTCAGCCTATTCAAATACATGCCTTATTCTTGGTCACTGGCACTGACCGCTAAAATGCTAAGGAATCAATCATGACGACCATCAACGAGGTGTTGGAGACCTACAAACAGTTATTTGAAAACCTAAGCCCGCAAACTGTTGAAGAAGACTTTTTGCAAGTATTTAGCCCTGATATCTACTTCAAAGACCCCTTCAACGCCACCTATGGATTGACGCAGTTGCAAACCATTTTTCGTCATATGTTTGCCAACGTGCTTGAGCCAAAGTTTCGTATCCTTGATTTTGCTGGCAACCAAAATAGAGGCTTTCTAGAGTGGCAACTCACCTTTAAACTCAAAGCCAATGGCGACACCTTGCTGATTAAGGGTATGAGTAAAATTCAAATCAATCAGCACAACCTAGTCTGCAGCCATATTGATTACTGGGACAGCGGCGAATATGTTTACCAAAAAGTGCCGTTATTAGGCCGTGTGATTGCCATGATCAATAAGCGCCTGAGCAGCACATGAACGCACGTAGCGCATTCAGCCAACCCTTGATTTATGGGCTTGCCGCTTGGCCATTAGCAATGCTGGGTATTCCGTTATACGTCTATTTACCGACGTATTATCACCAGCTTGGGCTTGAATTGACCATGGTCGGCAGCATGTTACTGCTCGCTCGGCTCAGCGATATCATCTCTGACCCGCTGGTGGGCTTACTCTGCGACTACAGTGGGCAGCGCGGCCGTTACCTGCTGATGCTGCTGGGTTGGTTGCTACTGTTGATTGGCTTATGGCAACTGTTGCTGCCGACTGAAGCCAGCGCTGGGCAGTTGTTGTTCTGGGCGATGTGGGTGTACTTGGCTTGGACCTTGATTATGATTCCTTACCAAGCACTCAGCGCGCAAGTGAGCCAACAGACTCATGTAAAAACCTATTACACCGCCAGTCGTGAAGGCTTTTCTGTGGTTGGTGTGATTACGGTCTTGGTCCTGCCTTTTGTCCTAGACGACAGCCAAGATTACCAGCAGCTGTTTCGCCTGCTCTACCCGCTGGTGAGCATCAGTCTAACTTTAGCCCTAGCGCTGATGCTCTGGCGTTTACGCCTGCTCAAGCAGGAGTCCTCACAACGCACAGCCAGCATTTTAAAAATCGATACCTTGCGCTTAATCTGGCGTGATCCAAGCAGTCGTACCCTGCTGCCCGCCTATTTTCTGAATAGCTTAGCCAATGCCCTACCGGCCACTTTGTTTTTATTATTTGTTGAGCATTTTTTACAGCTGCAAGGCTACATGGGCTTATTGCTGCTGGGCTTTTTTCTCAGTGGCATTTTAGCTTTACCGCTGTGGGTCGGGTTAGCAAGAAAGATCGGCAAATATGCAGCCTGGCGCGTGTCGATGATCAGCGCCTGTCTAAGCTTTGTCTGGGTGTTTAGCTTAGCGCCTGGCAGTCTGTGGGGCTTTGCCGTGATTTGTTTAATCTCAGGATTAAGCGTTGCCGCTGACGTGGCCTTGCCCGCTTCCATTCAGGCCGATATCGCACAAGACTTGAGCCAGAAAAATGGCAGCATGAGTGGTTTATTGTTTGCTGTGTGGGGCATGCTGACTAAGCTGGCTTTAGCTTTGGCGGTGGGCTTGGCCTTGCCTGCGCTGGGCTGGCTCGGCTGGGAGCAACAGAGCTCAGAGAGCCTGCAAGGCTTACTCTGGCTGTATGCAGGCGCGCCTGTTGCGCTAAAGCTGATCACCTTGTACTGGCTACGCCGCCCACACTCAGTAGCGGCTAATTAATCTCGCAGCTGCTGGAGTTTCGACGTCGCCATTTCGCCCACACATTATAAACAAGATTACCCATGTGACTGATACCGGGCAGACTGAGCAAGGCCACTGTTTTGCGCATGCCTGCTGCATGCCAATACGCCATGGTAGCGTTGAAACCAATATGCATTGTCTGTCCATCAAAAAAATGAATACGGGTCAGCAAGTCTTCAAGGGTATAGCCCTGCGGCAGCTGAAAATCTGGCGCGCTGATATCGACCAATTGCACGTCAGGCTCTAAGCGCGGGCGCAGATGCTCGATTTCTCTGCGACAAAAACCGCATGACGCATCGTAGTAGAGCTGGGCACTGTGAGTCGCCATACAGACCTCTTAAAACATCTAAAGAATGTCTGCACAGTATCCGTCTAATTCTTGTATAAGAAAAGCCCCGTATCAGGTTATCAGCCGATATTGCGCATGTAGATGGTTGATCGTGTCGCCTACAAATGAACGTATCTACAAGAACTTGCATTGTGCTGGTTGGTTTTGCTCTGTACGAGCTGGCCATGCTGCGATTGTGCGTGCTGAATGCGCGCAGTATTTGTAAGCTGCGCGGTATTTGTCAGTCCTATCGCGGCTATGAGCCGCTCCGACGGGGCGGCGGTTATGTAGGCCGACCTATTAAGGTCGACTATGTTGCACTGTGCTGAGGTCAATGGACGTAGCTACAGGGTGACGCTGAGCATGTGTATGCTTGATCTTGTTGCCCATAAATGGACAACCTACAGGCCATAACAAAACAGGCGCAGCCCCCGAAGAGGTCTGCGCCTGTTGGCGTGCAGCTAAATAGCACTTACCACATTAAATCATCAGGAATCTGGTAGGCCGCGTAGGGATCATCTGCTTCGCTGACGTCTTCGCTCACCACATTAAGCAGAACAATACGACGCTCATCACGCTCTTGAATCTTTAGCGCCGCTTCACGGGGAATAATTTCATAGCCACCGCCGTGTTTGACAATGGCAAGGCTGCCGCTGCTGAGTTTATTGCGCACCATGTCGTTAACCGCAATGCGCTTCACTTTTTTATGATCAACAAAGTTGTAATAGTCTTCGCTGTCTAATTTAGGGAGGCGCGCACTTTCGATCAGCTGACGAATTTGTGCAACCTGCGCTTTACGTTCAGCTTTTTCTTGCTGCTCACGGTTTAATTCTTGGTCACGCTTTTGCTTCTCAGCCATGGCCTTTAACGCGGCCTGACGTTGCGAGTCGTCCACCTCTACAGCGCCTTTTTTCTCTAGACGCTGCTGTCTTTTTTGCTCTTTAGTGGCCTGTTTGGCCTGTTTTTCGTTGACCAGCCCGGCTTTAAGCATCTGATCGCGCAAAGATAAACTCATGTGATTCTAAACCTGCCTTTAATCATTTAAAAAACACAGCTCGCGCTGTTTCACTCGTGCTGCGGCGTGCGCAACCTCTGTTTAGCTAAGTTCCACAAGGCGTCCAATTGTGCCTCGGTGCAATCACTGATTGCCATACCCTGAGCTTGTGCTTGCTGTTCAACGTACTGAAAACGTTGAGAAAACTTAATATTTGCCGCACGTAATGCAGTTTCTGGGTTCACTTTGAGGTGGCGTGCGACATTCACCGTAGCAAATAACAAATCGCCCAACTCGTCGCTGATCGCCGCCGCTTCACCGCTGGCAATCGCTGCACGCACTTCTTGCAGCTCTTCCTCGACTTTATCCAGTACCGGCGACAAGCTATTCCAATCAAAGCCCACATTGGACGCACGCTTTTGAATCTTCAGAGCGCGACTCAAAGCTGGCAAATTCAAAGGAATATCATCCAAAACACTCACGGCCTGATCAACAGGCGCTTGTTCTGCCCGTTCTTGTTGTTTGATTTCTTCCCAGCGTTCTTTGATCTGCTCAGTGTTGAGCGATGCCGTTTGCTTGGTGTCATACAGCTCGCCAGTTGGGAAAACATGCGGATGACGACGCACCAGCTTCTCGGTAATGCTGTGCACCACCGTTGAGAAATCAAACATCTGCTGCTCATGACCGAGCTGGCTGTAATAGACCACCTGAAACAGTAAATCACCCAACTCACTGGGCAAATGAGCAAAGTCCTCGCGCTCAATGGTATCCGCCACTTCATAGGCCTCTTCGAGTGTGTGCGGCACTATACTGGCAAAATCCTGCTGTAAATCCCACGGACAACCACCGTCAGGGTCACGCAAACGCGCCATCAAATACAACAAATCATGCAATTGATACTGGGCTGCAGAACTCATTCTTCAACCTCATCTTTAATTTCTAAGTCTTGAAACTGAGTGGCATGCAGACGGCTGTAATAACCATTTTGCGCCAGCAACTCTTGATGATTACCGCGCTCAACAATGCGACCCTGATCCATCACTAAAATCAGATCAGCCTTTTCAATCGTCGATAAGCGGTGCGCAATCACTAAGGTGGTGCGCCCTTGTACAGCATGATCGAGCGCCGCCTGAATATGGCGCTCAGATTCAGTATCCAAAGCCGAGGTTGCTTCATCGAGAATCAGCAAAGGTGCATTTTTCAGCAAGGCCCTAGCAATAGCTAAACGCTGACGCTGACCACCAGAGAGCAACACACCATTTTCACCGACCATAGTGTCGTAGCCCTGCGGCATGCGCTCAATAAACTCAGCGGCATAGGCTGCTTCAGAAGCTGCCTTTATCTCATCCAGTGAAGCACCAGCAAGATCACCATAAGCAATATTTTTTGCCACTGTGTCATTAAACAGCGACACCTGTTGTGTCACTAATGCCATATGGCGACGTAAGTTGGTCAAAGTAAACTCTTTGACCTCAACGCCATCCAGCAGGATCTGTCCTTGCTGGTGCTCATAAAAGCGCGGAATCAAATTGGCTAAGGTTGATTTACCGCTACCTGAACGCCCGACCAGAGCAATCATTTGTCCTTTCTCGGCAGTAAAGCTGATGTCTTGTAGCACTGGCGTATCAGTATTGGGGTAGATAAACGACAAATCACGCACTTCAAGCTGACCGCTGACCTGTTCAAGCTCGACCGTACCCGCATCGCTTTCTGGCTCTTCATCAAACTGTTCAAAAATACTTTCTGCGCCCGCCACACCTTTTTGAATGGTGGAGCTGACTTCTGACAGCTGACGAATCGGCTTAGGCAATAAACCAGCCAAGGTAATATAAGCGACCAAATCACCCGGTGTGGAATCACCGCGCAGCAACAGCACTAAAAACATTAATACGGCCATTGCCGAGTAAATCACCAACTGCAATGAGGGTGTATACACTGCGTTGGTTTTAATCATGCGCAATTGCTTTTCAGTATTGCTGATGCTTGCATTTAAAAACCGTTTGCGCTCATAGGGTTCACCACCAAAACTGCGCACCACGCGGTAGCTCTGGATGGTTTCCGAGGCGACATGGGTGACATCACCCATCGCAACTTGGATTTTTTTACTTTGCTTGCGGAATTTTTTACTGGTGCTGTTAACCATTAAAGCAATGATTGGCAAGATCGCCACCATCACTAAGGTCAGCTTCCAGTTCATCCACAGCAGGGTGCCGAACAGGAACACCACAGTCATACCTTCACGCACAATCACCTTAATTGCATCAGTTGCTGCACCGGTGACCATAGTCACGTTGTAGGTGATACGGGAAATTAAGTGCCCTGAGTTGTGATTGTCAAAATAGCGATTGGGCAGTGTTAGCAGGCTGTTAAACAACTGCACACGCAAATCGTGAACTAAACCCAAAGAGACTTTGGCCAGATAAAAATTACCTAAAAACGAACCAACCCCCTGCCATAACGCAATAATCACAATCAGCAACGGAACAGCCTGTAGCAAACGCACATCCGCCAACCAAGGAAGATTAGGAAACAACACCGCGTCTGGGTTGGCCAAACCATCGACAAAATATTTTAATACATAGCCAAGCATCGGTGAGGTTGAGGCGAAAATTAAAAAACCAACAATACTGATGGCAAACATGCCGATATAGGGTTTGATATAACCCAGCAGGCGAAAATAAATTTTAACCCCAGAGGTACTCTGTTGCTCTTGTTTACTCATGAATTTTAAATTCTCAATGATGGGCGGCGAATTTTAACACGCGCACAGCTACTGCGTTGGCTACCAGTCCAAAGCTTCTTTTAAAAAAGGAATGGTGAGTTTGCGCTGCGCCTGTAATGAGGCACGATCCAATTGCTCTAAGGTATCAAATAACACTGTCATGCTACGCACCGAACGCGCCAAAATAAAACGTCCAACGTCATCGGGTAAACGTAAACCGCGACGCGATGCACGCAACTGCAAGGCGCGTAATTTATCATCGTCACTGAGCTCATGCAGCTGAAAAACCAGTGCCAAGCTTAAACGTGATTGTAAGTCAGGCAGCTCAATACCCAGCTCTCGCGGTGCAGCATCGGCAGCAATCAGCAGTTTTTTACCAGCATCACGCATACGATTGAATGCATGAAACAAGGCCACTTCCCAATGCCGCTGGCCGACTACCGCTTGGATATCATCCAAACAGAGCAAATCACAAAATTCAACATTATCGAGCAGTTGCGTGTCGTGCTCAGCCAGCTCAGCCAGTGGTAAATACAAGGCTCGGCCACCGCGCTCTTCAACACGCAAGCAGGCTGCTTGCAATAAGTGGCTGCGGCCAACACCCGCTGGCCCCCAAATGTAGAGCACGCTATCTATCCACTGATTCTCAGTGTCGCAAGCATGCTCAACATAGCCTAATGCACCTGCATTGGCGCCTGGGTAGTAATTGGCAAACGTCGCATCATCACGCAGACGCATGCCCAATGATAATTGGGTGGGCTTCATGGGGTCTCTTTTATAGACGAATCATCGACCGAGGCCTGCTCAGCAGAACGCGGGGTGATCAGCTCGCAGGCGTTGGGCTGTCCGTACATATTTGAGTCTTTATACAGCTCATGCACATGCCTTAAAAACACCATAATCACTGCAGCCACAGGCAACGCGAGCAATACACCGGTAAAGCCAAACAACTGACCACCGGCTAGAATTGCAAAAATCACCGCAACTGGATGCAAACCAATGCGATCACCAACCAGCAAAGGGGTTAACAGCATGCCTTCTAATGCCTGCCCGATGCTAAACACCGCAACAATGCCGATAATTGGATACGGATCTAGACCAAACTGGAACAAGCCCGCCACCAGTGCGGCACTAATGCCGACGACAAAACCTAAATAAGGCACCAAGCTGGCTAAACCGGCTAACAAACCAATCAGCAAGCCCAGCTCTAAACTGATGCTGGTCAAACCAACAGCATAGACGATACCCAACGCCAACATGACCAGCAATTGGCCACGCATAAAAGCACCAAGTACCTCATGGCATTCACCTATCAGCTGCACCACCAATTTTTCGTTCTGCCTAGGCAAGAGTCGACGCATTTTCGCGACTAAAACATCCCAGTCACGTAGCAAGTAAAAGGTGACAACGGGAATCAGCAGCATGTTGGCCAACCAGCCTAAAAAAGCCAAACTTGAGGCAGTCACTTGGCTGAGCAACAGTTGGGCAATATCGGTCGTCTTGCCAAGATTTTCAGTAAACATCTTTTTGATTTCATTAAGACTGCTAACGTCTGCATCCAATCCGATATTGGCCTGCAACCAAGGCAAAGCACTCAACTGCAGCCAATCAATCAGTTGTGGGGTGAGTCCATACAGACTCACCATCTGCCGTCCAATCATCGGCACAAGGACCAACAACAGCAGTGTCATGAGCAAGCTCAGCACCACAAAAACTATCACCACACCCCAGGTGCGTGACAGCTTATAACGCTCCAGCAAGTCGACAATCGGATCGCCCATATAGGCCAATAGAATGCTGACCAAAAATGGCGAAAGAATCGGTAGCAGCTGATAGAAGGTCAGCAACACCAGACCCAGTATCAGCAAAAGCATGCCGCTCTTTAGGTTTTTCGCCATCGTTTATACTCTCAAAAATTACCAGCTAAAATACAACACTCGCGCGCCATCACTATTGGCTTGGCTCTCATGCGGGGCTGAACTTATAGAGCTATCTGCCGCACTAGCATCTGCATATGTCTCTACTTGCGCCAGCGGAGCTGCTTGCTCTTGCAAATGCCCCAAAGCCAGCTGTGTTTTTAACTGTTCAACAGTACTGCGCACCTGCCATTGCGCATGGTCTTGGCTGACTTCTTGCAATTGTGCGGCAAAAGGCTCCAACAGACGCTCAAGTAAAACAAAGCGCTCTAAATCAACACCCGCCACGCGTACATTCAATAACTCACCTTGACCCGGCATAATTGCAAAACGCTGCGCTAAGCTTTGATTCACTTGGGCAAACACATGGTGCTCTAGTGCTGCTTGCGATGCTTCACTGACTTGACCTTGCTGTTCTTCATCACCAATCCACAGATACCACTGCGCCAGCAATGCATCGCCATCTATGGTTTGCTGAACCAGCATCACTGCGTCAGCGCTATAACGCTCAGCTGATCCACGAATATCTTGGCTGTTACTCAGCGCATCGCGGCCAATCAGCATCTGATCAGCCAAATCACCTAAAGGAAGCCGCGTTGGTACACCATAATACTGTGCCGCGCTTGCTAGGCTTTGCGCGCTAGGCTGACCATCACTGAGTAAGCGCTGGCCGTTGAGATCATCAACCAGCCACCAGGTTAGGACTACTGGTCGATTACTGCCCCATTGCGGCAAATCAGTGCGGTCCAAAGCAGCCTGTACGCTTTGCGGATCAAAATTAACAATTAAGGTATTGCCTTCATAACCATAACGACTGATAAGCGCCTGCGGGTCAGCATTATACTCAGCCAACTGCGCAGCTTGCGCTGCATCAGCTTGCCCAGTTAAACGCTGCATTAGAGTAACAAACGCTTGCTGCAAGCCAGCATCGCGTACATCACTTTCCTGACTTTCGAGCACTTCACGTACTTGATACAAACCAACAACAGGTGCCGCCTGCGCCGTTATCGTGACAAAGCTGATCAGTACGGCAGCAATAGCTATAATAAATCGCATGTGTATCCTCTCTAACCTGTTGAACCAAGTCCAACGCCTAGCTTAAACAGCCTCTACCTTGACAGCAACCGCTTGTTATCAAGCTGTGCTAGAGCGCTATTATTGAGCAGACTACATTGCGCATCAGTAATCCACATATTTAATTTTAAAACCCACGCCTTTTGAAAATAGAACGCAACACCTGCCAACGATTAATTAACAAGGCTAAAAATATCACCATGCATCCTACGACCTGTAAGGCACTCAAAGATTCTAGAAACCATACAGCGGCAAACAACGCCACCCAAATCGGCTCAAGAATCAACATGACCGCACCGCTGGTTTGCGTGGTTAGGCTTTGCGCATAGGTTTGCAGCCAGAAGCGTACTGCAGTGCCAATAATGGCACTGGCCAACAACCAGCCTAGTAATGCGGGTGACCACTGCACGTTCGCAACCTGCGATGTTTCCAACAGCAATGAAGCCAATAGCATAACAACACTGCCAGCACCTAAAGCAATAATGGTTAAGGCCAGCGGATCAACCGCACTCAGTTCAGTGGTATCTTTTCGTAGATAAGAGCGACGCACTGTAATCGTTGCAGCACGGGTATTTAACGTGAAGAAAACAGCCAAACCAACTGCGGAAAGTAAATAAAACACTTGCCCCCAGCTGATAGTAAAACCCTGCGCTGATGACAGCAGCACCACCCCAAACATCCCTACAGGCAAAGCAAACCAGGTACTGCGCAATACCGGCTCAGCAAAAAACACGCGTGCAACGACCGGAACCAGCAAAACACCAAGACTGGTCAAAAAAGCACCTTCACCCATGCTTGGGCTGTGCGCTAAGCCCAACACCCAAAACAGCATCGCTACACCAAACACAGTACCGACACGTGCACTGCGCAGCATGTGCTCTAAGGATAATTGGCGTAGTTTTCGCTGACCAATACAGGCTAAAAAAGTCGCGGCAAGCACAAAACGTAAGCCCATAAACAAGACAGGCGGCATCAAAGCGATGGCTTCTTTAGAAAACATCCAGCTGATACCGGCAATCACTGTCACTGCAACCAGCAGTAGATCCGATTGAGTCGCTCGTTGCATTGCGCCTACTCTACTGTGCTGAATATATGCAAAAAAACCAGATCACTAAGCTCTATGTGGCCGCGCTAAAAACTCGTGGGATTGCATTTCTAGTAAGCGACTTAATGTACGCTGAAACTCAAACTGTAAGCGGTTACCCACGTACAAGTCTTTAAGTGGCACCTGGGCAGAAATAATCAGCTTAATATTGCGATCATAAAACTCATCCACCAAGTTAACAAAACGGCGCGCCATGTCTTCGTTACTGGTATCCATTTGTTCAACATTAGACAAGATGATTGTGCTGTAAATTTTGCCCAATTCAATGTAGTCATTCTGACTGCGCGGCCCATCACAGAGCGCGCGAAAATCAAACCAAGCCACATCATTAGCAACTTTACGCGCCACAATAGTACGATTCTCTACGCTTAGCGGCTCATTTTCTAAAATCTTACAATTTCCCAATAATAAACTGCGAAAGCTTTTATCCAACTCTTGATCAACTTCAGCGCTGAGAGGGTAGTGATAGAGCTCGGCTTGCTCTAAGGCACGCAAGCGGTAGTCAATGCCACTGTCAACGTTAACCACTTCAGTATGCTGCTTTAATAAAGCAATGGCAGGCAAAAAACGTGCGCGTTGCAAGCCATCTTTGTAGAGACCATCAGGAACAATGTTGGAGGTAGCCACCAAGCTGACGCCATTTTTAAACAACTCTTCCAACAAGCCTGCAAGAATCATCGCATCGGTAATATCTGAGACAAAAAACTCATCGAAACAAATCACCCGTGCTTCTTTGGCAAAGCGCTGCGCGACAATCACCAGCGGGTTTTTTTCACCATCGAGGCTGCGCAGTTCTTCATGCACACGCTTCATAAAGCGGTGAAAATGCGTACGCATCTTCTGCTCAAATGGCAATGAGTCAAAAAAAGTATCAACCAGATAGGTTTTGCCGCGGCCTACGCCGCCCCAGAAATACAGCCCTTTAATGGGCTCTGCTGGCTTCTTGCCCAATAAGCGGCCAAACAAGCCAGTGTTGCTGGGTGGTGCTTCAGCGACTAAATCATCATAAAGTCGCTGTAAGTGGCGCACGGCATTTTCTTGTGCAGTATCACGAAAGAAATCTGGGCGCTGTAAATCAATCTGATAGCGTTCAAGGGGTGTCATGGTGAGTGTCGGCCCGACAAATTAAACGGGGCAACACTTTAACCACGCCATCCACAATTGGCAATCATTGCAGCAAGATTAAAGCAACTAGCCTGCCCGTCTTAACAACCAAAAGCCGCATGCAGCACATATGAGCGCTGGCAATACCACCGCAACGATGGGGGCAAAGCCGAACACTAAACTGGCTGGGCCAAGCAAATCTTGGGCAATTCGAAAAACAAAGCCAACCACCACGCCAGTGAATACACGCTGCCCCAAGGTCACTGAGCGCAGAGGGCCAAACACAAAGGAAATCGCCAACACAACCAACGCAGCAGTAACTAAAGGCTGCAACACCTTGACCCAGAAGGCCAGCCAATAGCGATTGGCATTCAAGCCCTGCTCATTGAGGTAACTGGCATAGCGCCACAAACCGCTAATGGGCAAGGTGTCCGGCTCCATCACCACGGTATTGAGCAGTTTTGGGCTAATTTCTACGTCCCAGCGCTCGCTCACCGCTTGTTTGGTGCGACTGCTGCGCGGCTCTAACTCGGTATACACCACATCTTCAAGCTGCCAGTAGCCTTCTTGATAGAGTGCTTGCTGAGCAAAACTTGAGCGTAATAAACGCTGTTGATCATCAAACATGTAACGCGTTACCCCGATCAACTTACCGCCAGGCTGCACCGCATTGACATGAATATATTCGTTACCCTGTCGATGCCACAAACCATGCTTGGCACTTTGCGCTTTGCCAATGGACTGCGCCAGTGAGCGATTGGCTTGCGCTATACTTGAGCTCCAAGGCGCTAAATACTCACCCACTAACAAGCCGATTAACATCAGCACCAGCATCGGCTTCATCACTGCCCAGACAATGCGGCGAATAGAAACGCCGGCTGCGCGTATCACCGTCAGCTCACTGCTGCTGGCCAAGCTTCCCAACCCCACTAGACAGCCAATCAAGGCCGCCATGGGCAGCATCTCATAGATGCGCCGTGGTGCGGTTAAACCAACATAGCTGGCTGCATGCCAGAAGGTATACGCACCTTCAACGTCATTGAGCTCGTCAATAAAAGCAAACAATAAAGCCAACGCGGTGATAATACCCAGCACCGCAACAATCGCCAAAAACACACTGCTACCAATATAGCGATCCAGCCTACGCATGCTGCACCCCCTTTTGAGCACGGCGTCGCGCCATACGCAACTGCAGAGGTTGCCAGTACACTAGCAGCAGACCAATCAGTAAAAACACACCATGCACCGGCCATAACCCCAGAGCGATAGGGATCTGCTCCTTATCCAGCGCACTGCGCGCTGCCACCAGCAGCGCCAAATACGCCATATACAATAAAATCGCTGGCAGTAACTTCAAAAAACGACCTTGGCGTGGATTGGCGCGCGACAAAGGCACTGCAATCAGGGTCACAATCAGCACCAGCAGCGGCGAGGATAAACGCCACTGCAATTCAGATTTCATTCTTGGTTGCGGGCTATCCAACAACTGCTGAGTGCTCATGGTTTCACGCTCACCAACTTTTACTTCGACCGAAGGCTTAGGCAGCAATACGCCGTAGGTATCGTAATGGATCACTCGATAGTCTGCTTCACCGGGTGTGCCGTCATAGCGGTAACCATCGTTTAAAATCAAATAACGACTGCCATCTTCTTGGATTTCTTGGCGACCGGTTTTAGCCACCAGCACGGTGATGCCCTCATCCTTCTCTTTAGCTTTGCTCAAGTCGCGTTTTTCAGAGATAAAAACATTACGCAACTCATCTCGATCATCAGATAGCTCTTGTGTGTAGGTCACCCGTGAGCCATCGCGCATGGATTGGAAGCGTCCCGCCACTAAGGTGTCAAACTCAGTCAACGCATCTTGATCATTTAAAATTTGCGCTACATTTTGCACGCCTTGCGGTGTCAGAAAAAAACTCAACCATGCACACATCAAGGCAACCAATATGGCCGGAGCCAATGTATAGGCGAGCAAGCGCTGCTCACTCATTCCGGTAGCAGACAGCACTGTCATCTCACTATCAAGGTACAAACGCCCATAGGCCAACAAGATGCCTAAAAACAAACCCAGCGGCAAAATAAGCTGTAAGAACCCAGGAATGCGGTAACCCATAATCAGCAACAGCACGCCCGGATCAAGTATGCCTTGCGCTGCTTGCGCCAGGTACTTAATAAAGCGGCCACTCATAATAATCACAAGCAAAACCGTACTGACAGCACTAAAGGTCAGCAACACTTCTCGAGAAAGGTAACGAAAAACTATCAAGTATAGGCTCCATGCTTGTCAAAACCGCCTCACGCGGCTCACACTAGTCATACATATTATGGCAGTGTACATACACGCCGATGCAAACGAACAGTATTATCCTGCATCTATCTATCTTTGTCTTGAGGATCATTGAGTATGGAGTTTTTAGTCAAGCCCGGTTCAGTTGAAACACTGGAAACCAGCGCACTGGTATTAACCGTTAACGAGCAACTGCAACTGGATAGTCAAGGCCAGCTCATCGACACTCTCTGTGCTGGCGCGCTCAGCGCTCACCTACAAGCAGGCGACATTCAAGGCAAACTCGGGCAAACCTTACTGCTACACAACCTCGCCAATCTTAAAGCACGACGCGTACTCTTAGTGGGTATTGGCAAAGACGAAGAACTCTCTGACAGTAATGTACGCAAATTAGTCAGCGCTATTCTAAGTACTTTCAAAAACCTGTCCATCAAAGATGCAACCTTAGCCTTTGCCGATCTCACCTTTAAAGACCGTAATGCATACTCAAGCGCGCGTTTAGTCGCTGAATGCTTAGTGGATGGTCTCTACGTGTTTGATCAATTCAAAAGCGAAAAAGCACCCATTGTCCAGCTTAATCTAATCACTTTTGCTTGCCACCAAGATCAACAAGTGGCAGTTGAAAAAGCCTGCAAGCACGGCAAAGCCATTGCTTCAGGTATGGCTTTTACGCGCGATCTAGGCAATATGCCACCTAATATTTGCCATCCGCGCTACCTTGCCGAGCAAGCGCAAGAGCTGGGCAAACTGCATAAAAACCTCAGTATTGAAGTGTTAGAAGAAAAACAACTCGAAGAACTCGGCGCCGGCGCACTGCTTGCAGTGGCTCAAGGCAGTGATCAACCACCACGCATGATTATTATGAATTACCATGGTGGCAAGAGAGCTGAGCAACCCTATGTTCTGATCGGCAAAGGTATTACCTTTGATACCGGCGGCATCAGCCTCAAGCCTGGCGCAAGCATGGATGAAATGAAATACGATATGGGCGGCGCAGCCAGTGTGCTGGGCACATTTAAAACCTTGTTAGAACTGCAACTGCCGATTAACGTAATTGGTGTTTTAACCTGTGCTGAAAACATGCCAAGCGGTGGTGCAACCCGTCCTGGTGATATCGTCACCAGCATGAGCGGACAAACGATAGAAATTCTTAATACCGATGCCGAAGGTCGCCTCGTACTCTGTGATGCCCTCACTTACGCGGAGCGTTTCAAGCCACAAGCAGTCATCAATATTGCCACCCTAACCGGTGCCTGTATTGTGGCTTTAGGCAGCCAAACCAGCGGCTTAATGGGCAACAATCTAAGCTTGATTGAGAGCTTACTCAGCGCCGGCAAACAAGCCAGCGATGTGGCTTGGCAACTGCCGCTGTTTGATGACTACCAAGAGTTATTGGACAGCCCCTTTGCTGATATTGCCAATATTGGTGGCCCTAAAGCTGGCACCATCACCGCTGGCTGCTTCCTATCACGTTTTGCTAAAAAATACCCATGGGCGCACTTGGATATTGCTGGCACGGCATGGATCAGCGGCGGTAAAGAGAAAGGCGCAACCGGACGCCCAGTACCTCTGTTAATCCAGTACCTATTGGATCGCGTGCAGTGAAAGTAGAGTTTTACGTTTTACCAACAAGCCAACCGGCGGACCGCTTAAATGCGGCCTGCCGCTTGGCACACAAAGCGTGGCGCGCAGGTTTTATGACCTTTATTCGTTGTGCTGACCCTAAGCAGCAAAACGCGCTGGACGAGCTGCTATGGACTTTTCGCAAACACAGCTTTATCCCACATGAGATTTACACAGAGCATGCCCAAGCCCCGGTTCTACTCGGTATTGATCAGCCACCGCCCTTCACTGCGGGTGTTCTGATCAATTTACATAAGCAATTGTCGAGTCACTTGGCATGTTTTAGCCGAGTCATTGAGATTGTTAACCAAGAGCCCGAGCTGCTGCAAATCAGTCGGAAAAATTTTGTCGAATACCGTCAGCAGGGTTTTCAACCCGCCCGTGTTGAGCTGTAAACCCTGTTATATAAGCGCAAACGCACAACAAACTTAAGCTAAAAACCTGCAAAGCCCTCGCTTTATTCAGTTTAAGCCTGTCTTTACCATCCGATGATGGCCGCTCGGCTTGAAGCCTGATAAAATCCCGCAATTGATCATATTTTTCGCACACTTCGCAAAGGCCCAATTCATGAGCAACAACAAAACCTCTTTAAGCTACAAAGACGCTGGTGTAGATATCGACGCTGGTGAAGCACTGGTTGAGCGTATCAAGGGCGTTGCTAAGCGCACTGCACGCCCTGAAGTGCTCGGTGGCCTTGGCGGCTTTGGTGCTTTATGTGAGATTCCTGAAGGCTATCGCCAGCCTGTTTTAGTATCCGGCACCGACGGTGTGGGTACTAAGCTACGCTTAGCCATTGACCTGAATAAGCATGAAAAAATTGGTATTGATCTGGTGGCCATGTGCGTCAATGACTTAATCGTCAGCGGTGCTGAGCCTTTGTTTTTCTTAGACTATTACGCCACTGGCAAACTCAATGTCGATATCGCTGCACAAGTGGTGACCGGTATCGGCGAAGGCTGTGAACAAGCCGGCTGCGCTTTAGTAGGCGGTGAAACGGCTGAAATGCCGGGCATGTACAGTGGTGAAGATTACGACTTAGCGGGTTTCTGTGTTGGCGTGGTGGAAAAATCAGAAATCATTGATGGCAGCACAGTGGCTGCAGGTGATGTGTTAATTGCCCTGCCCTCTTCAGGCCCGCATTCCAATGGCTACTCATTGATTCGTAAAATCATTGAAGTGGCACAGGTTGATATCCAGACCACGCAAGTAGATGGCACAGCACTCAGCGAGCTACTGATGGCACCAACCCGCATTTACGTTAAGCCGCTGCTCAAACTGATCAAAGAAACCGGCACGGTAAAAGCCATGTCGCACATTACCGGCGGTGGCTTGCTAGAAAACATTCCACGCGTACTGCCTGCTAACTCACAAGCCGTGATTGATGTCGCGAGCTGGACCCGTCCTGCCGTATTTGATTGGCTGCAAGAGCATGGCAACGTAGCTGAAGTTGAAATGCACCGCGTGCTCAACTGCGGTGTCGGCATGGTGATTTGTGTTGCTGCAGAGCAACAGGCCTCTGTACTTGAGCACTTGCAAGCATCAGGCGAGAAGCCATGGGTGATCGGTCATATTCAAACAGCCTCTGAAAACGCTGAACGTATTGTTCTTAACAACTTAAAAAGCCATTAATGAGCGACTCTAAAACGTGCAATATTGTTGTCCTGATCTCTGGATCAGGCAGCAACTTGCAAGCCATTATCGATGACCTGGTTAATCATCCCAGCGCACGTATCAGTGCGGTGGTAAGCAACCGTGCTGACGCCTATGGCTTGCAGCGTGCGCAGCAGGCCGGTATTGCTACCCATGTGCTAAACCACAAAGATTTTGCTGATCGCTTGGCATTTGATACAGCTTTAATCCAAGTGATTGATCAACACCAGCCTAATCTGGTTGTGCTGGCGGGCTTTATGCGTATTCTGACGCCAGAGTTTACCCGCCACTATGCGCAGCGCTTGCTCAATATTCACCCCTCTTTGCTGCCCAAGCACAAAGGTTTGAATACGCACCAACGCGCCATTGATGCCGGTGATTCAGAGCATGGCTGCAGCGTGCACTTTGTTACCGAGGAACTCGATGGCGGCCCAGTAGTCATACAAGCTGTACTGCCGATCACAGCAGACGACAATGCTGAGCAATTAGCACAAAAAGTGCATACCCTAGAGCATCAAATCTATCCGTTAGCAATACGCTGGTTTGCCGAAGAACGCCTGCATCTAAGCCCACAGGGTGCAGTATTAGATGGGCAAGTCTTAGCCAGCTCTGGCTTTCAGTTTAATTCTTAGGAGTACACAACCATGCACCGCGCCATATTTTTTATCCTGGCCGCATTTAGCCTGCCAGCCAGTCTGCTGGCTGATGAACTGCAACCTTTCTCCGCCAGTTACACCGCAGATTGGAAGCAACTGCCGTTTAGCGGCACTGCTGAACGCAACCTCGAACTGCAAGAAGACGGCACATGGAAATTAGATTTTTCTGCCTCCATGATGGTTGCTGGACTCAATGAAACCAGCTGGTTAACTCTGCATAACGGTGACGTGCAACCACAAAAATACCGCTACTCACGCACTGGCCTAGGTAAATCAAAAAAAATCAAACAAGATTTTGACTGGAATGCCCATGTTGTAACCGGCAGTGATCGCGATACGCCAATTAAAGCAACCCTTATTCAAGGCGTGCAAGACAAGTCGTCTTATCAGCTGGCATTACAGCGCGATATAGCCCAAGGCAAAACCAGCATGTCCTATCAGGTTTTCGATGGCGACGAACTGGACACCTATGATTTTCGCGTCTTAGGCGAAGAAAGCGTAGAAACCAGAGTTGGCACTGTCGATGCGATTAAAGTTGAGCGCGTGCGTGACCCAACCCAAAGTAAGCGCATTACCATTTTATGGTTTGCCAAAGATTGGGATTACTTATTGGTGCGTTTGCAGCAAGTTGAAAAAGATGGCAAGGAATATCAAATCATCTTAGAAAACGGCAGCGTCAATAACAAAACCGTTAAAGGCCGTAGCTAAATCCACCGTTTTGACATCACAAACAACAGACGATTAATCTTGTTTGATGCGCATCAACACACTCTACAGAACAATATAGTATACTTCAGTCTTATTTATAAACGATGACAGTTTACTAAAGCTGCTCTTAAGGAGTTAAAAAGCATGGCAATAAAAACATTGCGCGCGACCGGCCACATGACCTCAGGTATGACGATTGAGATTATGTGTGGTGAGCACAAGGTTTACATGGATCAACCGAAGAATGCTGGCGGTGCTAACTTAGGTCCTGCACCACCGGAGTTGATCCTTGCTGCATACGCTGGTTGTGTGGGGAGTTTAGGCCGCATTATTGCGTTCCAAGATAAAATCACCTTACGCGGTATGAGCTTCGAAGTTGAAGCCGATTACGATCCAGACTACTTAATGGGCCGTGAAACTGATCAGCGTGCAGGCTTTCAAGAAATGCGCTTAAAGGTCAAGATTGATGCCGACTTGGATGATGCTGCTAAGCAAGCCTTTTTAGATAAAATCGAAGACCGCTGCCCAGTGGGTGACAACCTAATCAACTCAACCAAGTTGGTCACTGTACTCGACAAATAAGCCGTTTTTATAGCCTAGCGCCTATAACGCAGACGTCGTATTAAGCCTCGGCCCTAAATTCTGAGCAATAAAAAACCGCGAATTCGCGGTTTTTTATTGCTTTAAACTATTAAGACAAGGCTTAACTGCTTAATTCAACCAGCAGTTTGTTCAAGCGCTGCACATAGGCTGATGGGTCTTTTAAACTATCGCCAGCCGCTAATGCGGCCTGATCAAACAAGATCATCGACAAATCAGCAAAACGTGTTTCATCGGTTTCAGCATCGAGCTTTTCAACCAAGTTATGCGCTGGGTTAATCTCAAATACAGGCTTTGAATCCGGTACTTTTTGACCGCTGGCTTCGAGGATCTGACGCATTTGCAAACCTAGATCCTGCTCGCCAATTGCCAAGATAGCTGGCGACTCAGTTAAACGATGGGAAACACGCACATCAGCAACCTGATCACCTAACACAACTTTCAAGCGGCTGACTAAAGCTTCTTTGCTTTTCGCCACTTCATCTTGTGCTTGCTTGTCTTCTTCTGTATCA
This sequence comes from Pseudomonas sp. C27(2019), assembly GCF_008807395.1. Classification (GTDB taxonomy): domain Bacteria; phylum Pseudomonadota; class Gammaproteobacteria; order Pseudomonadales; family Pseudomonadaceae; genus Denitrificimonas. The sequence goes on along the minus strand of NZ_CP043320.1, from coordinate 916,861 downwards.
AGTGCACCAAGGTCTAGATCACCGCGCGCCACGTCAACAAAGCTTTTGCCATCGAACTCTGTTAAGTAACTCATGAGCCACTCATCAATACGATCGGTCAGCAGTAAAACTTCAATACCTTTCTTGCGGAATACTTCAAGGTGCGGACTGTTTTTAACCTGTGCATAGCTATCGCCTGTCAGGAAGTAAATCTTATCCTGACCATCCTTCATACGCTCAATGTATTGGCTAAGGGCAACACTCTGCTCATCATTACCCGTGTGTGTTGAAGCAAAGCGCAGTAAGCCTGCCACTTTTTCTTTATTAGAATAGTCTTCAGCCGGGCCCTCTTTAAGCACCTGACCAAAGGCATCCCAAAACTTCTGGTAATCTTCAGTGTTATTTTTCGCCATTTTCTCCAGCATATCCAGCACGCGCTTAGTCAATGCTGATTTCATGCTGTCGATCACCGGATCTTTCTGTAAGATTTCACGGGAGATATTCAGAGAGAGGTCATTGGAGTCAACAATACCTTTGATAAAACGCAGGTACAGCGGTAAAAACTCATCCGCTTGATCCATAATAAATACGCGTTGCACATAGAGCTTTAAGCCGCGTGGTGCTTCACGCTGATACAAGTCAAAGGGGGCACGGGTCGGTACATACAGCAGCGAGGTGTACTCAAGCTTGCCCTCAACCTTATTGTGGCTCCAAGCCAAAGAGTCTTCAAAATCATGGGCAACGTGCTTATAAAACTCTTGGTATTCTTCGTCTTTAATCTCAGTACGTGGACGTGTCCACAGCGCACTGGCACGGTTCACCACTTCCCATTCAATATCAGCAGATGCATCGGCTTCTTGTTCACTGCTGACTTCTTTAGGTAATTCAATCGGCAATGCAACGTGGTCAGAGTATTTTTTGATGATATTACGCAAGCGGAAACCATCAGCAAATTCGCTGTCTTCTTTTTTCAGGTGCAAAATAATGCGGCTACCGCGCTCGGCTTTTTCAATACTAGAAATATCAAATTCGCCTTCACCTTGCGAGCTCCACAACACGCCTTCAGCAGCAGGCAATCCAGCACGGCGAGTATAAACTTCGACTTTATCGGCAACAATAAACGCTGAATAGAAGCCCACACCAAACTGGCCAATCAGCTGTGAGTCTTTCTTGGCGTCACCAGATAGGTTTTTGAAGAACTCAGCTGTACCTGACTTGGCAATGGTACCTAGGTGATTAATTACTTCATCACGGCTCATGCCAATGGCATTGTCTTCAATGGTTAGGGTATTGGCGTCTGCATCAAAGCTGACGCGAATTTTCAGCTCAGAATCACCTTCCAGTAACTCAGGGGCAGACAAGGCTTCAAAACGTAGTTTATCTGCGGCATCGGAGGCGTTAGAAATCAACTCACGTAAAAAAATTTCTTTATTAGAATACAACGAATGAATCATTAAATGCAGCAGTTGCTTAACTTCAGTTTGAAAACCTAGTGTTTCTTTTTGTGCTTCAACAGCCATCGTTTCTCACTCCATATCGACTAATACAGGCCACGTTATGCTGGCGATGCACTGGATATGGGGGTGCATGTTAAAAATTCAACTGTTTATCTGACTGTATGGCGCACGATGCTAGGCAACCATATTACGGCTCAAGCACGCTTATTTGGCTGATATCACTGGCCAGCAAGGTAAAACTGACCATACCAGGCGCTTTAACTTCTCGCTCAATGATTACAGCACCTTCAGCGTTTAAACCAACAAAACGCCCTAACACTTGATTACCCTGCCTAGTCTGCACCTGCATTTGCACATTTTGATATTGGGCAGGGTTCGCTAATAATCGCTGCAGGGTGAAACCTATTCGACGATCATTGCGCGGGATATCCTTGTCACTTATAAGCACTGTGCTGTCTGCACTGGCAGCGTCAGTATTGCTTTGCGATTGTCCTAAATATTTTGGGTACTGATCACCCGCCACCATCCAGCTGCCTTTTGTGTCTTTAATTAAACGAACAAATGCTGTGCGCTGCTGCCCTGAAATATCAGCAGTCACCGTCAAATCAATGGGCGAAATTAAAGGCATAGGCGTTTCAATCGGTGCAACACGCGCACTTTGTACACTAAAGCGCCGTTGTAAATAATCCTCAATGACATACTCTAGCGTACTGATTGCGTCATACTTACGGTCTACTTGACCATCAATGTATTTTAAGTGATCGGTCAGCAACTGCACATTACCACTCATGGATGTTTTAAATTGTGGCGGCAGTACCAAGTGAAAATCACCTTGCAGTGTGTTGGGCGGCTGTCTGAGTAAATCTAAATGCAACGTGTAGCCGCGACTGATACGCCGCGCTTCCGGTAGTGCTTGCCCTGCTTGCAACCACATGATTTCAATCTCAGGCAAGTCACCGCTGTCTTGAGGCAGTACATCCAAACGCAATGTTTTCACCTCTGAGCTAACAAGGCGACGCGGCAAAGCAATACGCAATTCACGCTGTGCAAAAAAATCACGCCCTTCGCGTAAGACTAAAACGCCATCAATAAGCTCGCCGTAATGCGGTTGAAACGACTGCCCATACAACTCACCATACAAATCAAAGCGCATTTTATTCTGCACCTGATCACTGGCATTCTGCAGCCAGCTTAGGCTCAATAATGCTTCAAATTTACTGGCATCTTCGCTGGCTAACTGAGTAACACCTGCAGTTAACGGCACAAACCCTAACGCAGTAAACACCACAGCCTTACGCGCAACCGACCAGCAGCGCACAATAAAAAGTAACGTAATAGGTGGAAAAAGACTGCCAAAACCCCACAACAAGCTTACTTTAAAAGCCAGCACAACAAGCCAGAGCAGGCCCAAACCAATTAATAAAAAACCACCTAAAATCAGTAAAGCTGCCATACTCTCATCCCTAATATAGTTTGATATGTATACTGAACTTGTCTGCAAAAACCAACTCGAAACTGAGTACACACAGTGGCGCTAGATACGTATCGACACAGCCTAGGTGGACTCTTCAGACAAAACATCATACCCATAATCTTTAGTTTTACTGAAAATAATCCATATTTATATAGGATCGTGACGCAATTCTAGGCCGTTTAAGTTATAGCACCCTCAATGTGTAATAATGATGTTGTGTTTACTATTAAGGAAACACTGAACAAACCCCAAGCGGGCTGCAGCCTTTGGTAAAATAGTCCAATCCGTAATTAGTATCGAGTCCACAGTCATGCAAATCACTTTCGCCGAAGCCGAGTTCGTCAGCAAAAAGAAGCAAACCCGTAGGGATCGACTGTTGATGGACCTGGAAACTCTGGTGCCTTGGTCTGTTCTGGAATCAGTGATTGAGCCGTACTATCCGAAATCTGACGGCAAACGAGGTCGTCCGACTATGGGGCTTTCTCGCATGTTACGTATGTACATCCTACAGCAGGTCATGGGGTTTTCCGATGAAGGAACTGAGGATGCCGTTTATGACAGCGCAGCAATTCAGCTGTTTATGGATATTGATCTTGGGCGTGATGCCGTGCCGGATGCGACCACTTTGTTGCGTTTTCGTCGTCTGCTGGAAACTCACAGCTTGACTCAACAAATTTTTGCTGCGGTCAATTACCAACTGGCGAGCAAGGGCTTGTACCTCAAGGAAGGCACGGTGGTTGACGCTACAATTATTGCCGCACCACCTTCCACCAAGAATAAGAGTAAAAGCCGTGATCCGCAAATGCGCTCCACTAAGAAAGGCAATCAGTATTACTTTGGCATGAAAGCTCACATCGGTGTTGATGCGGCTAGCGGTTTGGTGCACACACTGGTCACCACTGCGGCCAACGTGCACGACGTGAACCAAGCTCATGCTTTGCTACACGGCGAGGAACAGCAGGTATACGGTGATTCTGGTTATCTGGGGGCTGACAAACGGGAAGAAAATAAGGATAAAGATGTGGAGTGGGTGGTAGCCATGCGCCATGGAAAGCGTCGAAAGCTGCGCGATAGCGGCACAGAAGAAGGTCAACTGGCTGACAAAATCGAAAAATTAAAGAGCCGGATACGCGCTAAGGTTGAGCATCCCTTTTACTGGGTCAAAGTGCACTTTGGTCACCGCAAGACTCGCTACCGTGGCTTGGCGAAAAACACAGCCCATCTCTATAGCCTGTTTGCCTTGGCAAACCTGTTCTTGTCGAAGCGATGTATGCCGTTGGCGGATAAATCCGCCTAAAAACCGGTAAGCTGCCGGTAAAAGCAGCAAAAACGGGTAAAACTGCTGATAAAAAGGTTATTTATGGCCCTGAAGTTGAAATTTAAGAGCTGAATTTTAAATCCGCATGGATTGGCTGGTTTGATTGGTTTTATTCAGCGTTTCCTTAAACACCAACGCAAAAAATATAATGGAGAACGACTATGCACAAGCCTTTACTTACTGCCCTTCTGCTTGCAACCACACTTGGTTTAACCGCTTGCGATAGTGAGCCACAGGGCAAATTAGATGCAGCTAAAGACGCAATTGAGCATAAATCTGAACAGTTAGAAGAGGTCAGTGAACAAGCTGCTGAAGAAGTCGTAGAGAAAATTGACGAAGTCGCTGAAACTCGTGAAGAACATGCAGAAGAAGCACAAGAACAGCTTGACGAAATCATCCATGAAAGCGAAGAAGCTGCAGCAAAAGCCAAAGCAGAGCTTGATGACGCAGCTGATGCCAGCGTAGAAACTATCGAAGACATTAAACAAGGTAGCCAAGACAGCATCGACGCGGCGAAAGCTAAGCTGAACGAGGCCACTGAAACAGAATAAAAACTGCTAACGCAGTATCAAACCAGCCCACGTACTGATATTGAGGTCAGCGTGGGCTTGTACACTTTTAGCAACCCGCACCCATCTATCGACAGTGTTATATAGCCCTAGTACACCACAGTCTCGCTTAAACACTGTTGAATAAGACAGGCTGTTAACTCACCAATAGTTATACAAAACCGGACAAAACTTATACAAGATGGTTGACTTGCACAACTATCCCTATACTCTAGTAGGCATATTCAACTGCCTATAAAGTACGACTATGAGCACTACAAACACCCTAATTAAAGTTGGTATCAGCGCATGCCTATTGGGCGCCCCTGTGCGTTTTAACGGCGGGCACAAGCAATCACAATTGTGTAAAAATATACTGAGCCAATACTTTGAATATGTTTCTGTCTGTCCTGAGCAAGCTATCGGTCTTGGTACACCACGCGAACCGATTCGTCTAGTCGGCGATACCAACAACCCGCGCGCTATTGGCACCGTCAATCCTACTCTGGATGTAACTGATGCGTTAACTGAGTTTGGTCAGCGTACCGCTGCGCAGTTGAATGATTTGTGCGGCTACATTCTGATGCAAAACTCACCTTCATGCGGCATGGAGCGGGTTAAAGTTTATCAAGATAACGGACACACCACTGAGCGGGGCGGCAGCGGGTTATTTGCTGCTGCTTTAATGCGCGCGCAGCCAAACCTACCTATTGAGGAGGATGGCCGTTTAAATGACCCTGTACTGCGTGAAAACTTTATTACTCGGGTGTTTGCCTATGCCCAGTGGCAACAACTTTTAAACAGTGGCTTATCACGAAGAAAGCTCTATGAATTCCATGCCCGCTATAAATATCAACTGATGGCAAATAGCCCCGCCGACTGCTCAGCGCTCGGACGTTTACTGGCGAGCAACCATCAAGTGCGTCTTGGCATTATCGCCACACAGTACTTCAGTCTGTTTATGTCGGCCCTGAAAAAAATAGCCAATCGCGGCTCGCATACCAATGTGCTGCAACACATCAGCGGCTACATTAAGCGCTCACTGGATGCCGATGAAAAACGCGAACTGCAGCTATTAATCAGCCAATATCGTACTGGCGTCGTGCCCTTGATTGTGCCGCTGACGCTAATTAAGCATCACTTTAAACGCCATCCAGATCGCTACATTGCTGAGCAAGTTTATTTGCAGCCGCACCCTGAAAACCTCAGCTTGCGTAACGCCATATAATTGATAATTAAGGACGCCTGCATGCAGCAACTCATCTGGTTTCGTAACGACCTGCGAATACAGGACAACACAGCCTTACACGCAGCTTTGCAAGCCGGCCCAAGCATTGCAATATTTCTCATCAGCCCAGGGCAATGGCTCGCACACAATGATGCGCCCTGTAAAGTTGATTTCTTACTGCGCAATCTGTCTGAACTAAAAAAAAGCCTCGCCACACTCAATGTGCCACTCTTGATCCGCACCGCCGATCACTGGCAGCAGGCTCCTGAGATCATTGCGCAACTGTGCCAAGAATTTAATGTTGGCGCCGTGCATGCCAATACTGAGTACGGTATTCATGAAAGCCAGCGTGATGCAGCAGTGGGTACGCTGCTAGTGAACCAAGGTATTTTATTTAACAGCCATTTTGATCAGCTGTTATTTAAGCCCGGCAGCATTCTGACGCAAAGCGGCAGCTACTTTAAAGTGTTCGGTCAGTTTAAAAAAACCTGCTATAAACATCTATACGAACATGTGCCAGAGCGTATTAGCACCCCTAGAGCACAAGCACCACTTGCCATTGAAAGTGACCCAGTCCCATCCAGCATAAGCGGCTTTAGCGCTGTAACTGCTGAGCTGCAAGCGCTATGGCCCGCCAGTGAAGATGTAGCGCAACAGCGTCTAAACACCTTTGCTGATGAGGCCATGACTGATTATTTAGAGCAACGTGACTTCCCCGCGCAAGCTGGCACCAGCCAGCTGTCGGCTTACTTAGTTGCAGGTGTCATCTCTATACGCCAATGCCTGCATGCAGCACTAGCTGCCAATCAGGGAGAATTTGATTCAGGCAAGCAAGGGGTGGTCACTTGGATTAATGAATTACTTTGGCGCGAGTTTTATACGCATATTCTGGTTGGCTACCCCAAGGTGTCACGCAACCGTGCATTTAAAGCAGAAACCGAAGCCTTAGCTTGGCGTGACTCACCGAAAGACTTACTGGCATGGCAACAGGGCCGCACCGGTTTTCCTATTATTGATGCAGCCATGCGCCAACTGTTAGCCACCGGCTGGATGCACAACCGTTTGCGCATGATCGTCGCGATGTTTTTAACTAAGAACTTACTGATCGACTGGCGTGAAGGCGAACGCTTTTTTATGCAGCATCTGATTGATGGAAGTTTAGCGGCAAATAATGGCGGCTGGCAGTGGAGCGCCTCAACAGGAACTGACGCTGTGCCCTACTTTCGTATTTTTAATCCCGTCAGCCAATCGCAGCGCTTTGATCCAAAGGGTGATTTTATTCGCCGTTGGCTGCCAGAGCTCAAACACCTCAGCGCGAAAGAGATTCATCAACCGAAACTGCTCAGTGGTTTGTTTGGTACTGAGGATTACCCCAAGCCCATTGTTGATTTATCAAGCAGTCGGCAACGGGCGTTAACTGCATTTAAAAACCTGCCATCAATCAGCTGACTGATCTGTTTGGCCTGTACTTGCAGGCCAAACAGATGTCTGCCGTTTACTGGCTACTAGGTCTAGCACGGCTAAGCTTGGTTTGATGGGCGGTAGCGATCGAGCACAGTCAGGCCCAACATAACCACAATAGCAGGCAGCAGCCAGCCCATTTTCTGCTGCGCCAAAGGCAGTTGGTTAAATAGATCTGGCACCCAAGCGGAAAGACCCGCAGCCGCCAAACCATCCATCACCCCGAACACTAAAGTGACCAACATCGTGCCACGAAATACCAGTGCGGTCGAGTTCCAACAGCGATCAAGCAAACTTAACACCACTAACACAATGGCTAATGGATACAGCCCTGTCAGCACAGGAATTGACACCTGAATGAGCTGATCTAAACCCTGATTTGACACCGCCCAACTGAACAGCACGAAAAAGATCACTATGTATTTATAAGCAATGTTAAGACGTTCGCTAAAAAACTCACCGCAAGCCACCAACAAGCCCACTGCAGTGGTTAAACACGCCAAGGTAATCACTAAAGCCAATAGCAGATTACCCAGCGGCCCAAACATATGCTGCACATAGATGGCCAAGACTTGACCGCCATTTTGCGCCTCACTGGCAATATCCTGACTGGTTGCGCCCAAATAAAACAATGACAAGTAGACAGCAGACAGCCCGACAGCAGCGATGAGGCCGGCATAGATCGAGTAACGGGTGACCAAACGCTCAGACTGCACGCCTTTACTGCGCAGCGCAGTTGCTATCACCACACCGAAGGCCAAAGCACCCAGCGCGTCCATAGTCAGATAACCATGCAGAAAGCCTTGCAAAAAAGCCTCCTCTTGGTACATGCCCAGTACATTACCCAGAGCACCAGCCGGCTGAAAAAACGCAGCACCACCGAGAATAGCCAGCGCCAGTAACAAAACTGGGGTAATGACTGTACCAATGCGTTCAATTATTTTATTGGGTGTAATCGCAAGATAAAGCACTAAAGCAAAGTAGACTGTCGAATAAAGCAACAAGCCGGTACTGCTGCTGCCAAAAAACGGTACAACACCAATCTCATAGGACACCACTGCCGTGCGTGGCGTGGCAAAAAACGGGCCTATGGCCAAATATACGGCAACCGCTAGCGCCGTTCCTGCAATCTTTCCTAATGGCTGCGTCAACGCCGATAAACCACCGCCAACTCGGGCCAAAGCCACAACCGTCAGCAATGGCAAGCCTACACCGGTAATCAAAAAGCCAAGTGCAGCACGCCAAACAGAAGCGCCGGCCTGCAGTCCAGATTCCGCAGGGAAAATAATATTGCCAGCGCCCAAAAACAATGCAAACGTCATAAAGCCTAGGGCAAACACTTCACGCCGACCAAAATGCAATGCTGTCGCTGTTGTGGTATTCATGGGGGTCCTTTAGCTTAAATTTTAAATTAAGCGCGCAAGTCTAAAGCACTGACCCGAATGTACAAAGGACTTAAGACATGTTCTGCATTCTCTAACACGGCTGGACAGCCGCTTTTGACCAGCTAAGGGCGATAAACAGAGCTGGTTATATTTCTCAACAAGATCGAAACAAAACTCATTAAGCGCTGCCAAAAAATTCACCGCTAACAAAGCAGCACAAAATAAATGCATTGAGATCTTTACATCGCAGAAGTCGCTAGAGCTGCAGGCTGCTGACGATAGAATTGGCAGAGCAGTCGATAGACCTCAGGCATATGCTCTTGCATGGCGTCTGGTGCCTCAAAAAACGTCTCACTGCACACCGCAAAAAACTCTGCCGGACTGGTCAGCCCATACTCATTAAGCGGCAGCGGGCGGTTGCGCTGAAAGTCTTTCTGTAACCGATCCCAAGCTGCAGTAAAGATAGTATGCCACTCACCGGAGCGCATATCAGGATGCATGGGCGGTGCGCCATTGGCACCATCACGCAGCATATCAAGCTTATGTGCGACTTCATGAATCACTACATTGCTGGCTTTACCGTCATACGCATGCGCCCCAGATTCGCTGACTGCTTGCCATGACAAAATCAAAGGCCCACGAAACCATGCCTCACCACTCAAGGCCGGGCCTTTAGAATGGATCACCCCATCATTGCTGCGGTGCGGGCGATTCGGAACAAAACCTCCCTCGTAAATAATGATCGTGCGCCAGCGTCTATACCAATTTAAACCCAGATGCAGCACAGGCACGCAGGCCATGGTTGCTATTTTTAAGGCCATCGCATCAGTAAATTGAAAACCACCACCAGAGGTGAAATGTTTACGGGCTAGAAAACGAAATGTCATCACTCGCAGCTTATCGCGCTCAGCACCCTGATAGCGCTGCATCACCGGCCAGTCAGCAATCGCAGCTTCCCATTGCGCCTCGGTAAAGCTCATTTTTTCAACACGACGATTTTCTAACCAGTGACGCAGTTGCTTAAACATAGTTATCCCAAGAGCTGTATAGCGAGTGTTTTAAAGATTTGCTCAGGTTGCGTTGCTTAGGCATTGTCGTGCCGCAAACATCGGCATAGGTTATCAACTCTGGACAGGTTAACCAAAATAAGGCTGCACGAACCTTTATTATGTTGGAACAAGCCGGCTCAAATGAGCACTGCGCCTCGCTAGCGACCGAGGTAAACAGTGTATTGCCTAACTCACTGTGAGTAAGGCGCTTATCTGCTTCGCAAAGCTGATTGATTAGCTTACTATGCGCCAGCAAAATACCTCAGCTAAACGTTAGGCTCATATGTCCGTCAATGCACTGTATACCGACCTTTCTGGTTATTACGATTTAATGTGTGCCGATATCGACTACCGCGCGCAAAGCAGCAGTATTCGCAGACTGCATCAAATCTTTGGTAATAACGGTAAGACGCATCTTGATCTCGCCTGCGGAACGGGCCCACACGTACGCCACTTTCTTGATTTTGGCTATCAAAGTAGCGGTCTCGATATTCACCAACCCATGCTCGATTTAGCAAAAGCCCGCTGTCCTGAAGCTCAGTTTTCCTTACAAAACATGAGCGACTTCAGCATAGCTGAACCCTTAGACCTGATCACCTGTTTTCTCTACTCCATCCACTACTGTGATGGCGTAGATAAACTAAAAGAGTGCATAGCCAGCGTACATCGCGCATTAAAAGCTGATGGTGTTTTCTGTTTAAACGTCGTCGATAAGAACAAAATCGACAGCAGCTTATGTGTCAGGCATACAGTGAAGCAAGATGATCACCACTTCACCTTCAGCTCAGGCTGGAATTACTCTGGCGCTGGAGAAATGCAGTCGCTCAAAGTCAGCATTGAAAAAACTGACGCCACCGGCACGCAAATCTGGCATGACCAACACCCAATGGTTGCTTTTAGTTTTGCTGAGCTGCTAGACATCTTGCAGCCTTACTTTGCAGTCCATATTTTTGAGCATGACTACGAGAGAATCATTCCTTGGGATAAAAACTCTGGAAATGCCATTTTTACTTGTGTGAAGATTTAGGGAAGCGCTGAATAATGTTGGCGAGGCAGTCAGGACTAGGCGCAACGACCAACGGGGGTAACGGCCGAAGGCTGGCCCGAAGAGCGAGTGCTAGCGAGTCAGATCGGCGAAAAAGCGCAGTTTACAAGTAGTAAATGAGCATTTTATTCGCTCCGCTCACCCTCTTCGGGGCCGTGCTAAAGCACGTTCAATTTAAAGATTGCGAGCCGTATTTTTACACCGCCCTGACAACGCAGGTAATGACTCAGCACTTTCTTAGATTACTCAATGCCTAGCAGCACAATAGTGTGCTAAGGCTTAATCTCAAGGCTCGTATTCAGTCAAGACTGAGATAGGAAGATGAGTTAAATTGCAGTTTCTGAGAGAAACCGATGCTCAAGTTTAGGTCTGAGGCCAACATGCTCAGCACTGCTATTTTTCGGATGAATTATCCTTTCAGCGCTCGTTGATACAGCTGTAGATCTTCAGCAGAGAAACAACAAAATACTACATTCTCAAGCGCAGGGACTAAGTCAACAAACGCTCGGACGGTATGCACGGCAATCCTCGCTGCTCGCTCAGCTGGAAAGCCATAAATTCCAGTGCTGATACAAGGGAAAGCGATTGAGCGTAAACTAGCGTTAACTGCTAACTCCAAACTCTTGCGATAGCACGAAGCTAACAACTCAGCTTCCTTATGCTTCCCCCCTGCCACACAGGGCCCACTGTGTGGATCACATGCTTGGCTGGCAGACGATAACCCTTGGTGATCTTAGCCTCTCCGGTCTTACAGCCTTGCAGCGTGCGACATTCATCTAGCAGCTCCGAGCCTGCCGCGCGATGAATGGCGCCATCGACACCGCCACCACCAAGCAGTGATGGATTAGCAGCGTTAACGATGGCATCAACCTCTAGAGTTGTAATATCGCCACGCATTGCACTTAATTTTGTGGCCATAATTTTTTCCTTCCTAAAGCGCTGCCTTAGAGTGTGCTCGTAAGTCGATATTAAAAACGCTAGCCAACGGCCTATTATTACTCAAACTCTGCGTTATCAGCGTCTTGGTTCAATACGCTGTGCAATACTACAGGCCAAAGGGATAGGTATCGGGCATGCCTTCAAGCTCATCGCTGTTCAGCGTCGTCACGGCACAACTGTGATCAATCCAGATGTACTCATCAAACTGACGCGGCAAAGTCGCCTCATAGTAGTGACTGGCACGCTCAGTCTCTGGTCGGTAAATCACCCCGATCGCCCGCCCAAGACGTGATTTCATCAAGCCAGCACGCACATCCGGATCCCCACCCCGCGCTAATGGCAACAGAAATCCAGTATAACCAGTGGCGTGACACAGATGCTCGTAACTCTCAGGTAGCACTTGCTTGAGAGTCTTAATCTCCATCGGCTCGCCCCAATCCGAGGCCGCCGCAACCGTGCCGCTGTTGGTTCCTAGGCCGATCAAGTAGGCATCATCAGCGAAGCGCTCACGACACAGCTGGCCGATATTAAGCTCACCGTACTGCAATCTATCGGTTGCCCGGGCATCACCAATGTGCGAGTTATGCGCCCAAACCACGCCGCGACTGCCTTCGCCATAATGCTCGAGCAGCGCCTCAAGGGTCTCAAACATATAGGTATCACGCAGATTCCAAGTATTGTAAGCGTCGTCATACATCAAGCGGTAGTAAGCCTCGGCACTGACCACTAAGCGCGCATTCTGCACTGCATCGAGAAAGCGTTCACTGCCATGCTCTGCGTATGTCTGCTGACGTGCTTGCAAGGCATCCAGCACATCCTGCACTGCCGCGCCACAATGGGCAAAGCCACGGCGTGCCGCCCAGCGCCCATAGTTTGCCGCTTCTGGCTTGAATGGTGCTAAGCAGTCATAGCGCTCACGCGCAAAGGCTGCCATCTCGGGGTCGACATCATCGAGGTAAGCAAGAATAGCGTCAATGGATTGATAAGGGCTGTAAAGATCGAGCCCATGCATGGCAACACGCTCACTTGGTTGCTGGTGAGCATTGTACTGGCGTAGCCAATCGATAAAACCAAGCACCTCTTGATTGCGCCACATCCACGTCGGGAAACGCGCGAAAGCAGTCCACTCCGTCTGTGGACATTCTGCATGCTGCACATAGTTGTTAATACGGGCAACATTCGGCCAGTCACCCTCAATCACCATAAAATCAAAGCCCTTCTCTTCGATCAAAGCACGGGTGATGCGCTGCCGTGCTCGGTAAAACTCGGAGGTGCCATGCGAGGACTCACCCATCAGCACCACGCGACTGTCACCAATGCGCTCAAGTAGCGCTTGCAGCGGCAGCTCATCAACCGAAGCAAACGGCTCAACAACCTGTTTCATTTTATCGACAAGAGCCTTATCTTCAGCGGATAAAGCCTGATACGCTGAGTTGTCACGACCCGGTGGATTGGTTTCCTTCCAACCGGCCGCACCGATCAATGGCACGAAACGCACGGCAGCAAGACTTTCAGTCTCAAACTCATCCTCACTGATGCGCGTCACGCGCAGCAATTGCTGACCTGCATGCTCTGGCCCCACTGGCAACACTAGGCGTCCGCCAATGGCCAACTGCTGCCTTAATGCCTCCGGAACAACCGGCGCACCTGCAGCAACGTTGATCGCATCGAAAGGCGCCGCCTCTGGCCAGCCCAGTGTTCCGTCACCAACCTTGACTTCAACATTGCTAAAGCCCTCAGCCAACAGCGCCTTTTGTGCCTGCTCCGCCAGTTCATTGATGCGTTCTATCGAATACACTTTCTGCGCAATACAGGCCAGCACTGCAGCGGCATAGCCCGAGCCAGTGCCCACGTCCAACACCCGCTCACCGCCTTTTAGGTCAAGCGCATCAACCATCATGGCAACAATAAAGGGCTGCGAAATTGTTTGCCCGGCAGCAATCGGTAGCGGTGAGTCGTTGTAGGCCATCTCGCGCAGATCATTCGGCACAAATGCCTCGCGTGCAACTCGGCCCATCGCATCAAGCACACGAGGCGAATCAATACCTCTGTTACGTATCTGGTAGTCGACCATCGCCTCGCGGCGAGCAGCTAAATCAAGCTCCATCATTTCTCTCCTCATCGAATCTCACACCTGCCAAGTCGGCAACGTTTGATATCTTCATGGGGATCGTATCCGATGCCAGACTGCACGGCCGTCCCCGTACCACGCGGCAAAACAGTGGTACTGCAGCTATTACTTGGAGCCAGGCTTTAAGCGGCCAGCTTCTCGCGCCGTGGCAAGCTCAGTAAATGTGACGGCTCTGCCGTTATTACCCCAAGATGAACGCTGATAATTGATCAACTCCAGCAGCTCACTGTCATTCAACCGTCCAACCTCGCCAATAGGTGGCATCTTGCCAGAGTAGACCTGATTGTTAACGATCAGCCCACCGTGATAACCGAAGATAACCAGCCGCAAGTATTCTTGGATTGTTTCTGGATCATCAGAACTCATCTGAAGGTTAGCGGCCAAGGGAGGGAACAAACTAGGTATGCCTTGCCCGTCTGGTTGGTGACATACTGAGCAATGCTGCATATAGAGCGTCTCGCCATCTGAACTTGCTTGGACAACTGGGATGCTCAGCAATAAAGCAAGAGAACTCACAGCAGCAGTGCTCGTTATTGACTTGACTTTCTTACGAATATTCATCTTATTTTCCCCTTTGTAAAACTCACAGATTGAGGCGATAACAGCTCGCAATGATTGCAATTAATTGACAAATGTCATATTCAGCCAACGCACTACATACCATAAACCCGCTATCACACTTCTATACTTAATATAACCATAAAGTATGAAATATAGCCAATTCATTTATTTCAGGCATTTCAACACCAACCCCATATAATTTGAAAAAATGTTATGCGTAGGGATTAAAGCATCGCTTTTAGTTGGCCCCATAGTATAGCGGGAAAGTGATATAACCATTTTAAAACACAGCTGTTTATTAGTTGCTTTGTTATTATACTTAACATACACATCGTAATTTAAGCCAATATTTTATTTATCACATAAAATTTAACTTAGCACTACAAAAAAACTAAACTATTCATATTATTAAGGAAGCGCTGAGTAATGTTGCCCAACCCTGACAACGTGGATAGTTATTTAACGCCCCTTAATTTATTTGAATATATACCCGTATTTAGACCTATTAAAAGTATTTATTTAGCCATAGGGAAATCGTGCTGCAAATGATTGAGCTCAGGCCGGTGCTGCTCTGCAATGGCTGCAACTAGCGCCTCACCTTTGGCCAGTAAGTGTATTTCTATGCAGCGTTTATCCGCTGTAGAGCCACGCCGCTCAACCAACCCCAGCTCACTGCAACGATCAATCAACATAACCGTTGCGTGGTGCTTAGAATGAAGTTTTGTCGATAATTCGCTAACCGTTGCCCATTCTCTATCAGCAAAACCTTTCAGGTGCAGTAGGAGTAAATATTGCAACGAGGTTAAGCCATGGCTTTTGCAAATATCTTCGCTTTGGCGCTGAAAAGCTCTTAATCGAAAACGAAAATCTGACAGATTTTGGAAATCCTGCTTGCTTAGCTTGGTCATTTTACTACCTTTTCACTTTTTTAAAATTCTGCTTGTCAGCAGTCATAGAATAGACTATAAAATGACATATATCACGCCGTGATACATAAGGAGACAAGCATGAATATCTCACTATTCTTTGGGCTGCCTTTCTCTACAAAAGGCTGGTTCCAATTACAGCAAAAAAAGCTCTCCATTCCCCTGCTCGCTTGGCTATTGGTGGTTCCTTTGTCATTTGTGCCGCCGGTGCTTATATATTATGCCGGAACACATTATGGCGACAGTTTTCTACCTGGCTTTGGGGATAAGGATTGGCACTTTATAACCACAATTCTATTCCTGGCTGAGCTGCTAACCTTCTTTGTGATGGGCTGGCTGATTCATTCGGTACTCGAAGGAAACAATATAAAGGTCAGTTATCATGACGCTTATCTTGTAGCCGCTATCGCACCTTTGCCTTTATGGCTATCTTCTTTAGCCTTGCTGACACCCATGCTACTGCTGAATGTGCTGATTGTGGCGGCAGCGCTAGCCTTATCGATTGCCCTGGTATATCGGGGCTGTAAGGCTTTAATACACGACTCAGGAAATGATGTGGCGAGTATGTCAGCCACTCACACCATTGTGGCCGCCTCCTTCTTGGCTTGGGTGGTATTACTGGTCATTGTTTGGGCATACTAACTGATGACCTTCACCATTAAAAAAGGCGCTAACCCATGCAGGAAAGCGCCTTTTTTACGACAGAACAGCACGTTACAGGCAAAGGAAATGGATGCCCTGGCAAATTAATTAAATTTTGCTAAAACAGCGGCCTTTATTTTCATCAACCGGCCTCGATGGTAAAAAAGATTCTTTCACTGTCTGACTTTCCACTTATCGAGTACGGTAGCTGTAATGACAACCAATACATGAGTTGGTTAAGTGCTGTAGCGCAGTATAGGTATCCTTTGCATCACCTCGCCTAGCAACATTAGCAAACTCTGTTGCTGCAGCATGCATACCCCAACCGATATTACGCATTTCTAACGGCATAAATCGACCGGGACCATTGGGATCGCCTCTATGCTGCCCCATAGCACTGCGCCCCATTCGAGCTTCAGCAAGATCTGCTGCTGCATCAAACTCATTGGCTGCGAGATGGCCCATTACTTGGCTCAAGACCAATAAATGGTCCAGCATATCCAAGCGCATATACTCGCGCGCTTGCACAGGCATTTCCACGAACTGACGAGTATCCTCAACAGTCAAGGCGTCCACATCCTCCACTTTATGGGTAGTGTCCGCGCTGTACGCTGGATAACAAACCAATAAAAGCAATGACATAACTACTTTTTTATACATAAGCCTGTCCTTTTTTAATAAAAACTTATAAGCACAGTGCGCACCACTCAATCAGCCATCTTCATACTTTAATCAGAAATCAGACAATGCGTTTGCTTTCGTTCTACATAAAAAACCACCGTAAAAAAGCAACATCAATGGTTTGACAACAAACTCTGAAGGTTCTTTTGCGGTGGCTTTTAGGCGCAGGGCTTGTTATTTATGTTTCCAGCCTGTTACTTCAGCTAATGCTGTACCAATATCAGCCAGTGAACGCACGGTTTTAACCCCAGCATCTTGTAAGGCTGCAAACTTCTCTTCTGCAGTGCCTTTGCCGCCAGAAATGATCGCACCAGCATGCCCCATACGCTTGCCCGGTGGTGCTGTGACGCCGGCAATATATGACACCACGGGTTTGGTCACATTAGCTTTAATAAAAGAAGCGGCTTCCTCTTCTGCACTGCCACCAATCTCACCGATCATGACGATGGCTTCAGTTTGCGGGTCTGCTTGGAACATTTGCAAGATATCAATAAAACTTGTACCTGGGATTGGATCACCGCCAATCCCAACACAAGTAGACTGACCAAAACCTGCATCGGTGGTTTGTTTAACGGCTTCATAGGTCAGCGTACCTGAACGCGAGACAATTCCAACTTTACCCGGCATATGGATAAAGCCGGGCTGAATACCGATTTTACACTCACCTGGGGTAATCACACCTGGGCAATTTGGTCCAATTAAACGCACGCCTAACTCGTCACACTTAATTTTCACATCCAACATATCCAAGGTTGGTATGCCTTCTGTGATACAAACAATCAGCTTAATGCCAGCAAAAGCCGCTTCTAAAATTGAATCTTTGCAAAAAGGTGCTGGTACATAAATAACTGAGGCATCTGCACCCGTTGCCTGCACTGCTTCTAAAACAGTATTAAAGACAGGCAAACCTAGGTGCGTGCTACCACCTTTGCCTGGTGTTACGCCGCCAACCATCTGTGTGCCATAAGCAATGGCTTGCTCAGAGTGAAACGTACCCTGCGCACCGGTAAAGCCCTGGCATATCACCTTGGTATCTTTATTGATTAAAATACTCATGCCTGCTCTCCTTGGGCTGCTTTAACAACCAGCATTGCCGCCTCACTTAAACTGTCAGCGGCAATGATATTCAGCCCGCTCTCTGCCAAAACCTTGCTGCCCAGTGCCGCATTATTGCCTTCTAAACGCACAACCACAGGTACTTTTACCCCGACTTCTTTAACGGCACCAATCACACCTTCAGCAATCATGTCACAACGGACAATGCCACCAAAAATATTGATCAATACCGCTTTAACATTGTCATCGGAGAGAATAATTTTAAACGCTTCAGATACACGCTCTTTAGTGGCACCGCCACCAACATCTAAAAAGTTAGCGGGTTTGCCGCCATGATGATTGACAATATCCATAGTCCCCATGGCTAAACCAGCGCCATTCACCATGCAACCAATATCGCCATCAAGCGCAACATAATTGAGCTCAAACTGCGCAGCATGCGCTTCACGCGGGTCATCTTGCCCTGGGTCTTGCATAGCCCGTAGCTTAGGTTGGCGATACAGGGCATTGCTATCAATAGTGATTTTCGCATCTAGGCAATGCAGCTTGCCGTCATTTCTAATCACTAGAGGATTCACTTCAAGTAGCGATAAATCATGCGCAACAAAAAGCTTGGCTAAATCGAGGAAAATCTTTGTAAACTGTTTGACCTGTTCATTGTGCAAACCCAGCTCATACGCCAGATAACGGCCTTGATAAGGCTGTGCGCCAATAGCAGGATCAATTACAACTTGTAAGATTTTTTCGGGCGTCTCATTGGCGACTTTTTCAATGTCCACACCGCCTTCTGTTGATGCCATAAATACGACACGACGGGTGGCACGATCCACCACAGCACCGAGATACAACTCGTTGGAAAAATCAGTACAGGCTTCAACAAGAATACGGCTAACTGGCTGCCCGCTGGCATCAGTTTGGTAGGTTACTAAACGTTTACCCAACCACTGCGCAGCAAAATCTTGTGCATCTTCAGCACTGGTAACCAATTTCACACCACCGGCCTTACCTCGCCCGCCGGCATGGACTTGTGCTTTAACCACCCAGCGTTCACCACCGATATCATGACACGCTTGTGCTGCAGCTTCGGGTGTTTCTACCGCAAAACCTAAAGAAACCGGCAAGCCATACTCAGCAAACAGCTGCTTAGCTTGATATTCATGAAGATTCATACTGTCCTACCATTGAGTTCGGATGATGCGTAATGCGCAGGCTGTAAAAGTTAGTCTGCAATTTAGCTGATCAATTATAGCAGTCCACCAAGCACCAACGCGATGTCAGCCCCCCTGCTTGGTGTAGAACGAATACCGCCCCTAAAAAGGGGCGGTAAGTCGATCAGCGTTTTTTACGATTTGCTATATGTATCGCTTGCCCATTGACGGCGAGCGCCGCTTCATGGAGCGCTTCAGACAGGGTTGGGTGCGAGAACACCATCAAGCCTAAATCTTCAGCACTGGAGCCGAACTCCATTGCGATCGCACCCTGCTGTACCAATTCTGCAGCACTCGGGCCAATCACGTGTACACCTAACACGCGATCAGTTGTTGCATCAGCAATAACTTTGACAAAGCCGCCAGTGTCATTTGCTGCCATTGCACGCCCACTGGCAGCAAATGGGAACACACCAACATTGATTGCAACACCATCACCTTTCAACTGCTGCTCAGTTTTACCAACGCCTGCAATTTCTGGGTGAGTGTAAATAACGCTTGGGATCAGGTCATAGTTAACCTGAGCCTTATGGCCTGCAATACGCTCGGCAACCATAACGCCTTCCTCTGAAGCTTTATGTGCCAGCATTGGACCACGCACCACATCACCAACGGCATACACACCCGGCACACTGGTCGCGCAGGTTTCATCAACATAGATAAAGCCACGCTCATCCAAGGTTACGCCACTGTCAGTTGACAGCACGTTCTCTGTAACAGGGCGACGACCAACAGCAACAATCAGCTTGTCAAAGGTCATTTGTTGCTCGCCTTTGGCGTCAGTAAAGTTAACCGTGACTTCACCGTTATTCACTTCGGAGCCTGTTAAGCGCGCACCTAAACGGATGTCTAACTTTTGCTTAGCAAAGATCTTCAATGCTTCTTTAGCGACTTGCTCATCAACAGTCGATAAGAATTTATCTTGCGCTTCAATCACTGTAACTTCTGCACCTAAACGTGCCCACACAGAGCCCAGCTCAAGACCAATCACACCCGCGCCAATCACGCCAAGTCTTTTCGGTACAGCTTGGAAGTCTAAGGCGCCTGTTGAATCAACAATCACATCCTGATCAACAGGTGCAGGCGGTATGTCAATCGGCTGTGAGCCTGAGGCAATAATTACGTTTTCGGCTTCATAGACTTTTACACTGCCATCAGCAGCAGTGACTTCAACGTGCTTGTTGGCCAGTAACTTACCGTGGCCTTCAATCGTGGTCACGCCATTGGCTTTAAATAGGCCTGCGATACCACCAATTAGGTTTTTCACGATAGTGTCTTTACGACCAACCATCGCAGGCACATCAATGGCAACGTCTTTGACGTCAATACCATGCACAGCCAGACCTTCTTGCGCTTCATGGAACTTCCACGAACTGTCGAGTAGTGACTTAGATGGCATGCAACCCACGTTTAAACAGGTTCCACCCAACGCTAACTTGTCATCTTTGCCTTTATATTTTTCAATACAGGCAGTTTTCAAGCCAAGCTGTGCTGCTTTAATCGCAGCAACATATCCGCCAGGACCTGCTCCGATAATAATTACATCAAATTTCTGACTCATGAGGCTTCCTCGTTAAGTGGCGTATGGCCACACTGCAGCCGCTTAAGGTTAGTAAGCGGCTGCAGAACAATCAGATATCCAGCAATAAGCGTGCTGGGTCTTCTAGCAGGTCTTTCATGGTGACAAGGAAAGTCACTGCTTCTTTACCATCAATTAAACGGTGGTCGTAAGATAATGCCAAATACATCATCGGTAAAATCACCACTTCACCGTCAACAGCCATTGGACGCTCTTGGATTTTATGCATACCCAAAATAGCAGTTTGTGGTGGGTTAACGATTGGTGTTGACAGCAAAGAACCGAACACGCCACCGTTAGAAATAGTGAAAGTACCACCTGTCATTTCTTCTAGAGTTAGTTTGCCGTCTTTAGCCTTACGGCCGTAGTTAGCAATGCCGCCTTCAATTTCAGCAAGGCTCATAAACTCTGCGTTGCGTAATACTGGAACAACCAGACCACGGTCGCTGGATACTGCAACACCGATATCTTGGTAGCCGTGGTAAACAATGTCTTTGCCATCAATAGAGGCGTTCACACCAGGCTGGCGTTTTAGCGCTTCAACTGCAGCTTTAACAAAGAATGACATAAAGCCTAAACGCACACCGTTATGGGTCTTTTCAAACAAGTCTTTGTACTTGCTGCGCAGCTCCATAATCGGCTTCATGTTGACTTCGTTAAACGTGGTCAACATCGCCATTGACGTCTGGGCTTCAACCAAACGCTCGGCTACTTTGGTACGTAAGCGCGTCATTGGTACGCGCTTTTCAACGCGATCACCGGCAGCAAACAATGGAGCTTCTGCGCTTGGCGCTGCTGCTTTAGGTGCGGCTGCGGCTGGCTTGTTAGCCACTGCGGCTAAAGCATCTTCTTTAGTCACACGGCCATCTTTGCCAGTACCTTGAATAGTAGCGGGATCCAGTGCATTTTCTTCGGCAATTTTGCGTGCAGCAGGTGATAAAAGCACATCGTCTGTGGCTGCAGGAGCAGCAGCGCTGGCTGCCTCAGCAGGTGCAGCGGGTGCAGGTGCTGCAGCAACCGCATCAGTATCCAAACGACCTAATAACTGCGCACTCAATACTGTGTCACCTTCATTGGCAACGATTTCAGTCAGGACACCATCGGCTTCTGCTAAAACTTCCATAACGACTTTGTCAGTTTCAATATCAACGATCAGCTCATCACGCTTAACCGCTTCACCCACTTGTTTGTGCCAGGTTGCAACGGTGCCATCAGCGACCGACTCGGGGAATGCTGGGGCTTTAATTTCAATAGCCATAATAAATATGTTCCTATAAATTCGGTTGTTACGTAAAAGCCGCACTGAATCTAATGCGGCTTTCTCGCTGATTTAGACTACAAACGCATCCTGCAGTAACTGCTCTTGCTGTTCTGCGTGCATTGATGGATACCCACAAGCAGGTGATGCTGAAGCAACACGACCTGCATACTGCAACTCCAATGCTGACTTGTAAGCAATCGCTACACGACGCATATGATGCTGACTTGGGTACCAAGCACCTTGATTCATGGGTTCTTCTTGGCACCAAACGATGCGCTCAAGGTTCTTATACTTAGCAAGCTCCTGAGATAAGTCATCCTCAGGGAAAGGATACAGCTGCTCAATACGCACAATGGCAGTGTTCTCTAGGCCTTCGTTACGACGCTTTTCGAGCAAATCATAATAGACCTTACCGCTACACATGATCATGCGATCAACTTTATCTGCATCCAACGCATCAACTTCACCAATCACATTCTGGAATGTACCTTCAGCTAAGTCTTCCAATGTGGAAACAGCCAACTTGTGGCGTAGCAAAGATTTCGGTGTTAAAGCGATCAATGGTTTGCGCAGCGAACGAATCGCTTGACGACGCAGCATGTGATAAACCTGAGCAGGCGTAGTCGGCACACAAACTTGGATATTGTGTTCAGCACACAACTGCAAGTAACGCTCTAAGCGAGCTGACGAGTGCTCTGGCCCTTGACCTTCATAACCATGCGGCAGCAACATCGTTAGACCGCACAAGCGACCCCATTTAGTCTCGCCACTGGTAATAAACTGATCAATCACCACCTGTGCACCGTTGGCGAAGTCACCAAACTGCGCTTCCCAAATCACCAGCGCGCTGGGCTTGGTGCTGGCATAGCCGTACTCGAATGCAAGTACAGCTTCTTCAGACAGGAAGGAGTCATACAAATCAAAACGCGGCTGATCTTTGTACAGGTTTTTCAACGCTATGTAGGTTTCACCATCTTTTTGATTGTGCAAAGCTGCATGACGGTGCGAGAACGTACCGCGACCAACATCTTGACCGGTAAAACGGATCGGATAGCCTTCAAACAACAAGGTCGCGTATGCCACTGTTTCGGCAAAACCCCAGTTGATGGATAGAGCTCCGGCAGCCATTTTCTGACGGTCTTTAAGAATATTAGCAACCTGACGCTGAACCACAAAACCATCCGGTGTCTCTTGCATTTTTAACGCAAGTTCTTGCAAGGTCTTCAGATCAAAACGCGTATCAAAATGAGGTGTCCACTTATGACCCAAGTATGGGCGCCAATCAACAAACAACTCTTTATTGGGCTCTTTAACCAAGCTTTGCACAACGTGCAAGCCGTTATCCAGTGCAGTGCGGTAATCATCGCTTAGCGCTTGTACTTGCTCAGCAGTCTGTACACCATCTTTAATCAAAACGTCAGCATAGAGTTCACGCGTTGTGCGCTGCTTGCTAACAATTTGATACATTAATGGCTGAGTACCACTTGGCTCGTCCGCTTCGTTATGGCCGCGACGACGGTAGCAAACCAAATCAATTACCACGTCACGCTTAAATTCCATCCGGTAGTCAACCGCTAGCTGAGTCACAAATAACACAGCTTCCGGATCATCACCATTGACGTGTAAAATAGGCGCTTGAATCATTTTTGCAACATCAGTTGCGTACTCAGTTGAGCGCGTATCTTCAGCTTTGCTAGTGGTAAAGCCAACCTGGTTGTTGATCACAATACGAATGGTGCCGCCGGTTTTATAACCACGGGTTTGTGACATTTGGAAGGTTTCCATTACTACGCCTTGGCCTGCAAAAGCAGAGTCACCGTGGATAGTAATCGGAATAACCTTGTCACCCTCTGGATCGTTACGTCGATCTTGGCGGGCACGTACAGAGCCTTCAATAACCGGAGATACAATTTCAAGGTGCGATGGGTTAAAACCTAACGCCAAATGAACTTCACCGCCTGGGGTCATCACATTGGATGAGAAACCTTGGTGGTATTTCACGTCACCTGAGGTCAAACCCTCAACACGCTTACCATCAAATTCATCAAATAAATCACGCGGATTTTTGCCATAGGTATTAACCAGAACGTTAAGCCGTCCACGGTGTGCCATACCAACAACAATTTCTTTGGCGCCATAGGCGCCTGAACGCTGAATAATCTCATCCATTAAAGGGATAAGGCTCTCACCGCCTTCAAGACCAAAGCGCTTGGTGCCTGGATATTTGGTACCCAAATACCTTTCTAGGCCTTCACCGGCAGTTAATCGCTCTAAAAGATGCGTGCGCACTTCAGGAGAAAAACTTGGGCGGCTACGCACGCTTTCTAGGCGCTGCTGGAACCAGCGGCGCTGCTCAGAATCAACAATATGAGTAAACTCAGCGCCAATCGTGCGGCAATAAGTGTCTTGTAGAGATTGCTGAATTTCACGTAGCGTGGCTTCTTCTTTGCCGATATTTAAATCGCCAGTGCGGAACACACTATCAAGATCAGAGTCAGTCAAGCCGTAATGATGTACGGTCAAGTCAGCCTGCATTGGGCGCACCCATAAACCGAGCGGATCAAGCTGCGACGCTTGATGGCCACGCATACGGTAGGCTTGAATTAGACGAAGCACTTCAACTTGTTTTTTCTCATGCTCAGTGCTGATGCTGCCAGCAGACACTGGCTGAGCTCGTCTTTGATTTTTTGCCAATAAGACAAATTGATCACGAACCGTAGAGTGCGAGACATCGGTACTTAAACCGCCATCAGTTGGCAGCTTTTGGAAATAAGTACGCCACTCTTCCGAGACAGAATTCGGATCGTGCAGGTAGAGTTCATATAGCTCTTCCACATAGGCAGCATTTCCACCGGATAGGTGGGCGCTGCTCCACATGCGCTGCATTACGCTTTCTTGCATGCTAGGTCACCCTTGATAAGGGGGACGCTATCGGCGTGGAAACTTAACGGCCTTAAGTCACATACAGCGACTTGAATAAAGCCACTACGATTCCCGCAAATAGTCCGGGCACCAGCCCGGATGCCCCTGCTGGTCGTCAATTGTGTTTAAAAAAAGCTTTGTAAGCAATTTTTCGTTTAAAGCCGCTCACATGAAGGTACTCATGTGAGCGGCTCAATCATTTACCGCAAGCTCTGCAGTAAATCAAGTACCGCTTTGTAGCAACATGCTGCGAATGTGGCCAATTGCCCGTGTTGGGTTTAGGCCTTTCGGGCACACGTTGACACAGTTCATAATGTTGTGGCACCGGAACACGCTGAACGGATCATCAAGACGCGATAAGCGTTCTTCGGTCTGGGTATCACGCGAGTCTGCCAAGAACCGATAGGCTTGCAGCAACGCTGCCGGCCCTAAGAACTTGTCAGGATTCCACCAAAATGATGGGCAACCGGTTGAACAACATGCACATAAAATGCACTCATACAGTCCATCCAACTTTGCACGATCTTCTGGTGACTGCAAACGCTCCATACCTGATGTTGGGGTATCGTTTTGCAAATATGGCTGCACTTTCTCGTACTGCTTATAGAAGATGCTCATATCGACCGCGAGGTCACGAATAATTGGCAAACCTGGTAATGGACGCACTACCAATCTGCCATCTTTGACCACACTTGACAGTGGCGTGATGCAAGCTAAGCCATTTTTGCCCGCGATGTTCATGCCATCTGAGCCACACACACCTTCACGGCATGAGCGACGATAAGACAGACTTTCATCCTGCTCTTTAATCAGAGCCAGCACGTCCAACACCATCATGTCTTTGCCATCAATTTCTACATTGAAGGTCTGCATAAAGGGCGCAGGATTTACATCTGGATTGTAGCGGTAAACGCTTACTTGCAATATTTTAGGCAACGTCATCGTGATAACCCTTAATATTTACGTTCTTGGGGTTTAAAGTGTTCAGCATCTTTTTCAACTGCTGAAGAAAGCGAGAAGTTAACTGCACGCTTACCAACACGTTTTTCACCTGGGAAATACATGCTGTGGCATAACCAGTTTTCGTCATCACGGCTTTCGTAGTCTTCACGCGCATGCGCACCACGGGACTCAGTACGAGCCTCAGCTGCAATCGCAGTTGCTTCAGCCACTTCAAACAAGTTTTGCAACTCAAGTGCTTCAATACGTGCGGTATTGAAAGCATTACTTTTATCAGTGATTTTCACGTTGGCAATGCGTTCACGCATTTGCTCGAGCTCTGCAATACCTTTTTTCATGTATTCACCAGTACGGAATACACCAAAGTTATTCTGCATGCAGTTCTGCAGCTCTTTACGCAGCGGTGCCACATCCTCACCCTTAGTGCGCTCATTCAATGCAGACAAGCGCGCCATAGAACTTTCGATATCGCTCTCACTTGCGTTACGTGCATCAACACCTTCACGTAAGTTTTGCTCAAGGAAAATACCCGCAGCCCGACCAAATACAACCAAGTCAAGCAGTGAGTTACCACCGAGACGATTTGCTCCATGTACAGAGACTGAGGTGACCTCACCAACTGCAAACAAACCATCAATGATGCGATCTTCGCCATTTGCATCTTGGGCAATTGCTTGACCATGAATGTTAGTGGCAATACCGCCCATCATGTAGTGACACGTTGGTACAACCGGAATTGGCGCAACAACTGGATCAACATGAGCAAAGGTAATTGACAGCTCACAAATACCAGGCAAACGGCTGTGCAACACTTCTTCACCAAGGTGATCGAGCTTGAGCAGTACGTGGTCGCCATTTGGACCACAGCCGTTACCCGCTAAAATTTCTTTAACCATAGAGCGTGCAACAACGTCACGTCCAGCAAGGTCTTTAGCGTTTGGTGCATAGCGCTCCATGAAACGTTCGCCATGCTTATTGATCAAGTAGCCACCTTCACCACGGCAGCCTTCAGTGACCAAAGTACCTGCACCAGCGATACCGGTTGGGTGGAACTGCCACATTTCCATATCTTGCATAGGCACGCCAGCACGCAGCGCCATACCGACACCGTCACCGGTGTTGATCAAAGCGTTAGTCGTCGATGCGAAAATACGGCCGGCACCACCTGTTGCTAGCACAACAGCTTTAGAGCGGATATGAACAATCTCACCGGTCTCAATGCAAATAGCTACAATACCGACAACAGCGCCATCTTGGTTCTTAACTAAGTCAACCGCATACCATTCGTTTAGAAAGGTCGTACCGTGCTTTAAGTTTGCTTGGTATAGGGTATGCAACAATGCGTGACCGGTACGGTCAGCTGCAGCACAGGTACGCGCAGCCTGACCACCTCTACCAAAGTCTTTTGATTGCCCGCCGAACGGACGCTGATAGATGCGGCCTTTTTCAGTACGCGAGAATGGTAGACCCATGTGCTCAAGCTCATAAACGGCTTCTGGGCCCACTGAACACATATATTCGATAGCATCTTGGTCGCCGATATAATCGGAACCTTTGACGGTATCGTACATATGCCAGCGCCAATCATCATTCGGATCATCTGATGCAATTGCACAGGTAATACCACCTTGTGCAGATACTGTGTGCGAGCGCGTAGGGAACACTTTAGTTACTACGGCTGTTTTATGACCACCTTGTGCTAATTGCAGTGACGCGCGCATACCTGCACCGCCACCACCAACAATAATGGCATCATAATAAATGCTACGAATATTGGCCATGAATCAAATTCCCCACAAAATCTGTACGCCCCAGACGAACAGCACGAACATCATAATGCCGCACAGCGCTTGGACTAAAAATCGTACACCTGTTGCCCACTTGCCTAAAGTCATGGGTGTCAGGTAATCAGTAGTGACTGCCCACAATCCAATCCAGGCATGCGCACTCAGGGCAACAAGACTCAGCATGCTGAAAATGCGCATCCAGTTTTGCGCAAACAGCCCTTGCCATTCAGCATGACTCATACCTGGATTAGCTAAGACATAACCCAGTAAAAACAATGAGTATGCAGCCAATACAACAGCTGATACTCGCTGAGCCATCCAGTCAAAGAGGCCTGAACGGGAGAAGTTTGTTACGTTAGTTACCATATCCAGACCCCCATGAGTAAAATCAGTACGGCTGAAACAATAAAGACTATTTTAGCACCCAGTTTGCCGCCTTCCAGCGACTCACCAATGCCCAAGTCCATGATTAAGTGGCGTATACCAGCTGCTAAGTGGTATATCAGTCCAGAGAGAAGACCCCACACAACAAGCTTGGCCAGCGGGCTGGTCAAACACTCTTTAACTTCGGCAAATCCTTGCTCTGAGGCAAGCGACTTATCAAGCCCATATAGCAGCACAGCGATACCTAAAAACAGGATGACACCTGTAATTCTGTGCAATATGGAAGAGATTGCGGTGATTGGGAGTTTTATAGTCCTAAGATCTAGGTTTACAGGTCGTTGGCTATTCACGGCGTATTCACACTTAGAGAGCCCTTAACTGCAGGGCGAGTTGTCGGGAAGGCACTTACAAGAAGCACCCGTCACCATCGGAGTGACGACCGCCAGTTTAATGGCAAAAGCCTCTGCCGGTCAGCTACCGAGTATAGTGCAAAAAAGAGCATAATGACAACGCTAATACATTCGCCTAAATGCGCATTGTCCTGCTTTGACATTTAGCGTAAATATCTGTACTTGAAACTTTTAAACGAGATAATCGTCTTCCCCATAGACTTGCACTACTACTGTAGTACAAATTGACATTGGCAGTTATCTCACTATTATATTGCGGGCCCTGCGTGAGGGGCCGTGATGATTCCAAGCATAACTAGGAGGCCACAATGGCTGACAAAAAAGCGCAGTTAATCATCGAGGGCTCAGCCCCCGTAGAGCTGCCTGTATTTAGCGGTACTATTGGACCTGATGTTGTTGACGTTCGTAATCTAATTGCTAGCGACTTATTTACTTACGACCCAGGATTCATGTCAACAGCGGCATGCGAATCTAAAATCACTTATATTGATGGTGATAAAGGTATTTTGCTACACCGCGGCTACCCAATTGAGCAACTTGCAGCCAAGTCTGACTACTTAGAGACATGTTACTTATTACTGCACGGCGAATTACCCACTGCCGAACAGAAGCAAGAATTTGTTAACACTATCAGCAAACACACCATGGTAAATGAGCAGCTGAAATCATTTTTAAATGGCTTCCGTCGTGACGCTCACCCAATGGCCATAATGTGCGGTATTGTTGGCGCTTTATCAGCTTTCTATCACGACTCATTGGACAACAACAACCCAACGCATCGTGAAATATCTGCACACCGCCTGATTGCAAAAATGCCAACTATTGCAGCCATGGCATATAAGTACTCAATCGGCCAGCCCATCATGTACCCACGCAATGATCTCTGCTACTCAGAGAACTTCTTACACATGATGTTTAACACGCCTGCAGAAACCAAACGATTCAGCCCTGCTCTTATTCAAGCAATGGATCGTATTTTTATTCTACATGCTGACCATGAGCAAAACGCTTCAACCTCAACCGTACGCCTCGCTGGCTCAACGGGCGCAAACCCATTTGCATGTATTGCTTCCGGTATTGCAGCACTATGGGGCCCTGCGCACGGTGGCGCTAACGAAGCAGTTCTAACGATGCTTGACGAAATCGGCGACGCATCTAACATCGAGAAGTTTATTGCGAAAGCAAAAGACAAAGATGACCCATTCAAACTGATGGGCTTCGGTCACCGCGTTTACAAAAACTTTGACCCACGCGCGCAAGTGATGAAGCAGACCTGCGACGAAGTACTTGCAGAGCTGGGTGTTAATGATCCTAAGCTGGATCTGGCCATGAAGCTTGAAGAGTACGCCTTGAATGATCCGTACTTCAAAGAGCGTAACCTCTATCCAAACGTTGACTTCTACTCAGGCATCATCCTGAAAGCAATCGGCATCCCAACCAGTATGTTCACCGTGATTTTCGCTATGTCACGTACTGTTGGCTGGATTTCACACTGGACCGAGATGCTCGCCAGCCCTTACAAAATCAGCCGCCCACGTCAACTGTATACCGGTTACGACAAACGCGACTACGCTCCACTAGACAAGCGTTAATACTTATCTAGTTTAGCGACAAAAAAGGCTGCCCAGAAATGTGCAGCCTTTTTTTATAACAACCAAACCTTTCTATTATGCCTACGCGGTCGCCCCTTCCAGCCAGCCTATCAACTGAATAGCTTCTTCCTGGGAACTACCACAGACACTGACCTCCGCTTGAAACTCTGCACAAAATGCTGGGCGCTCTGGCAAGCCAAACAACATACATAGATTATCATTACTTAAATTTAAACAACGCTCGCCTGCCTTTTTACCTTGCGGCATGTTCGGCATCGGCGTATGAATAGAAGGCGCTATGCAGCAGGCGCCACAACCCATTCGGCACTCCACTAGAGCGCCTCGCATGTATTTATTAGACTATTGATACTCATGCATTTCTCATTGACTGCTTTTATTTAATCGAGCAATTAAGCTTGAGGTATCCCAGCGCTCACCACCCATTGCTTCAACCTCTGCATAAAACTGATCAACCAATGCAGTGACTGGCAATGTGGCACCATTGCGACGCGCCTCCTCAAAAACGATAGAAAAATCTTTGCGCATCCACTCTACCGCAAAACCAAAATCAAATTCGCCTGCCAGCATTGTTTGATAGCGGTTTTCTAACTGCCAAGACTGCGCCGCCCCTTTACTAATCACCTGCATCGCGGCCTCTGCATCTAAGCCGGCACTTTGCGCAAAATGCAGCGCTTCCGCCAAGCCTTGTAATAGGCCACCGACGCATATCTGATTAACCATTTTCGTCAACTGCCCACTGCCGACATCACCCATTAAACGCTGCATGCGAGCATAGCTCTGTAAAATCGGCGCAACACGCTCATACACCGATTGCTCACCACCCACCATAACGGTTAACGCAGCATTTTGCGCACCCAACTGCCCACCGGACACCGGCGCATCTAAAAACGCAAAACCACGTTGTTTTGCCTCACCAGCCAACTGTTTAGCAATCTGTGCTGATGCCGTCGTATGATCAACAAACACGCTATCAGCTGCCATCGACTCGAAGGCACCATCTCTACCTAAAGTAACTGTGTGCAAGTCATCATCATTACCCACGCAACACATTACAAACTCTGCATTTAGTACTGCCTGTGCGGGTGTTTTTGCGATACACCCTGAATATTCTTTCACCCACTGCAGAGCTGTAGCTTGCGTACGATTAAACACAGTCATCTCATGTCCCGCGCAAGCCAAATGCCCTGCCATGGGGTAGCCCATCGTTCCCAAACCAATAAACGCAATACGCGCCATACACCACCACCCGACTTTAGTTTACTAATTAGCGTCATACTGCTTGGCAAAACAGTGACGCCACCGCAACGTACCGTTATGCTATATGTCTTTAAGATCAAGAGTTATAACAATGCTTAATGTTAACGAATACTTCAACGGCGCCGTAAAATCAATCAGCTTTACCAGCGGCACATCCCCCGCAAGTGTCGGCGTGATAACCCTTGGCGAATACAATTTTGCAACGGCCAGCGCAGAAACCATGCATATCATCAGCGGCAGCGCTGAGGTAAAACTTGCCAATACAGGAGCCTGGATCGGCTTCAATGCTGGAGATCACTTTAAAGTAGCCGCTAACAGTAGTTTCTTAATTCGAGTTAAAGGTGACACCGCCTACCTTTGTGAATACTGCTAACACCTCAGTTTTAGCACTGCCTTATACTCACCGCAGTACGCGCTTAGCTTTACTTTGGAAGAGAAATGAATTTATCAAACATTGATCTTAATTTATTTATTGTCTTCGACGCCATCTATACCGAAGGCAATCTGACTCGTGCAGGACAAATCATGGGCATCACCCAACCTGCCGCTTCCAATGCATTATCACGCCTTAGAATCACCTTTAATGACCCGCTGTTTATCCGCACCGCGCACGGCATGACGCCCACACCGCTTGCGCAAAACATTATCACTCCAGTACGCAATGCTCTACAACTGCTGCGCGGGTCTGTTCAGGACAGTCGCGTATTTGACCCAAGCCAAGCCAACAAAACCTTTCGTTTAAGCATGACCGACTTAATTGAAGACATATTGCTACCCGCGACTTTTCAACGCTTAAGCACACAGGCCCCCAATATACGCATTGAAAGCTTGCTTGCACGCCGCCGTGATACAGCCAAAGAGCTGGCCGCAGGGCACTTAGACTTCGCCATTGACATACCCTTAAACAGTGACCCACAGCTGTTGCATACAAAACTGCTGGAAGACAGCTATGTTTGTGCAATGCGTCAAGGACACCCTTTAGCTGGACACAAAAGCCTCACCCTTCAGCAGTATTTAAATGCACAGCACATTCACATTTCTTCGCGCCGTAGCGGCTTAGGCCCAGTCGACTTAGCTTTGGGCAAAATGGGCTTACAACGCAATATAGTGCTGCGCTCACAACACTATTTAATGGCGCACACGGTTTTACAAAACACTGATTTAACCATTACCGCGCCAGCTCATTTTGCAGCCCGCCACGGACTGCACAGTATTGAACTACCTATAGCAGGTATACCAACAATTGAAAGCCATCTATTTTGGCACAGTAGCGCCGACCAAGATCCCGCCAACCGCTGGATGCGCGAGCAATTACTCTGTGTAGCCAAGCAACTCGCAGCGACCTGAAAAAAGCTGAAAGACACTCCAGCCACACGCTGTCAGCGGAGTTGCCGTACCACAAAATCTTTTATTCTGCATGCCGCATGCTGTAAATACTGCGCTTGGGTACAACCTGAGCGCTGTAAAGGCTTTAAATCATGATCCGCTAATGCCATCCACTCAATTTCTATAGCAGACGACAACCTATAGCCCTCTACCACCTCACGACAGCCCAAGGCATCACGCTCACCCTGCACAATTAAAGTTGGCGTACGCAAATCCAGCAAATGCTCGGTGCGTGGCTTGTCTAGTTTCTTAGCTGGATAAAATGGGTAGCCTAGACAGATCAGCGCAAGTGGTTGCAATTCATCGACCAGCATACTGGCAACACGTCCACCCATTGACTTACCCGCAATAACAATCGGCAAAGTCGATTGCGCCCGCACCTGGTTATATACTTCACGCCATGTATCCTGCAATACAGCCATTTTATTCGGCGGCCGACGTATCGCATCGAGTCGACACAGGGCCATATAGGGAAACTCAAAGCGTACAACGCTGATGTCCAGCGCTAGCAAGTTCTGCACTATCGTTTCCATAAATTCACTATCCATCGGCGCACCCGCACCATGGGCAAGAATTAAAGTACAGCATGGATTTTCAGCATTTGCATACAAGATAGACATGATCTCTCCAAACCCAAGCCGCAAACCGTTAGAGCTGTCAACATAATACGCCAGCCACTGACCACCCAACTGACAACAGCGTCTTACTGCAGTTTAGCCGGTCTCGTTATTTATTACGTCTTGCCCCGTATTTATCAGTACTTAAATCTATTTAGGCTCACGTGTCGCACAACAGCAACTCATAAACTCAGCACGATCACAACAGGATAGCAGCAGCACAATAGAAGCACTGCAGACAGATAAGAGACACGCTACGCCATCTGTGTGCAGCGCCCTGCCAATACGAGCGGGTGCCAAATAGAGCCAAGCTGACAGCACAGAGCTGCTAAATACTAACTATATTTTCCCAGAATTGACCGCCATCAACTCACCAGCACAATCAAGCATAGACAATATAAAGTCGAATTGCTGGTCATTAATGTTATTTTCGAGGAAAAATACGCTAAGATAGGAATCAACATTTGCAAGTTGGTCGCACGCTGCTGTCTTTCACATACGTTTTATGTGTTTTATTTTGGACTTATCAAGATAAAAAATTGACTTGCAGCACTTTTTGCTTGATTGCTCAGTTGTGACAAACACGTACTGATTGCAATGGCAATATGCTTTACCCATACTTGCGGTGCATTAATTCCGAACAATCCATTACCCGTGGAAGTCTTAGCATGAGCACAGCAATCCAAGAGAATGCTTATAACTACAAGGTTGTACGCCAGTTCGCCATTATGACGGTGGTCTGGGGTATCGTAGGTATGAGTATTGGTGTACTAATTGCCGCCCAATTAGTATGGCCAGAACTGAACTTCAACCTTCCCTGGACCAGCTTCGGCCGGCTCCGCCCTCTGCACACTAACGCAGTAATTTTTGCCTTCGGTGGCAGTGCCTTATTTGCTACATCGTACTATGTAGTTCAGCGTACATCGCAAACGCGTCTGTTCTCAGACAGCTTAGCTGCATTTACCTTCTGGGGCTGGCAAGTTGTCATCCTGCTCGCAGCAATCACTTTGCCGCTAGGCTATACCACCACTAAAGAATACGCAGAACTAGAATGGCCAATTGCTATTCTCTTAGCTGTCGTCTGGGTGGCGTATGCAATTGTTTTCTTTGGCACTATTGCTAAGCGTAAAACATCGCATATTTATGTGGGTAACTGGTTCTACGGCGCATTCATTCTAGTCACCGCGATGCTGCACATCGTCAACCACATGTCGATTCCAGTCACTTGGTTTAAGTCCTACTCGCTGTATTCAGGCGCAACAGACGCCATGGTGCAATGGTGGTATGGCCACAACGCCGTTGGTTTCTTCTTAACCACTGGTTTCTTGGGCATGATGTACTACTTCGTACCTAAGCAAGCAAATCGCCCTATCTACTCGTACCGCTTATCGATTGTGCACTTCTGGGCACTGATCACTGTGTACATCTGGGCTGGCCCACACCACTTGCACTACACAGCGCTGCCTGACTGGGCACAGTCACTGGGTATGGCAATGTCTCTGATTCTACTGGCTCCATCATGGGGCGGGATGATCAACGGGATGATGACCCTGTCCGGTGCATGGCATAAGTTACGCACCGACCCAATCTTGCGCTTCTTGGTCGTATCACTTGCCTTCTACGGTATGTCGACCTTTGAAGGCCCGATGATGGCGATTAAAACCGTTAACGCCTTATCACACTACACTGACTGGACTGTCGGCCACGTCCACGCTGGTGCACTGGGTTGGGTTGCAATGGTCTCAATCGGTTCGCTCTATCACTTGATCCCACGCTTATTTGGCCGTGATCAGATGCACAGTGTTGCTCTGATTAACACACACTTCTGGTTGGCAACAGTTGGTACTGTATTGTATATCGCCTCAATGTGGGTCAACGGCATTATGCAAGGCCTGATGTGGCGTGCAATTAACCAAGACGGCACTCTGACGTACTCCTTTGTAGAGGCGTTAGAAGCAGGTCACTATGGTTTCTTAGTACGCATGATCGGCGGCATATTCTTCTTAATCGGTATGTTCTTCATGGCATACAACGTATGGCGCACAGTACGCGCGTCTGATACTGAAAAAGCGAATGCACATGCACGCTTTACTGCTGGAGAGGCTCACTAATGAAACAGCATGAACGCGTTGAAAAAAACGTTGGTTTACTCGCGCTCTTTATGGTGATTGCGGTCAGTATTGGTGGCTTGGTGCAAATCGTTCCCTTGTTCTTCCAAGACATGGTAAACGAGCCAGTTGATGGCCTAAAGCCGTACACCGCACTGCAACTGGAAGGCCGTGACATCTACATTCGTGAAGGCTGCGTACAATGCCACTCACAGATGATTCGCCCCTTCCGTGCAGAAACAGAGCGTTATGGTCACTACTCTGTTGCTGGTGAAAGCGTTTATGAGCATCCATTTTTATGGGGCTCTAAGCGCACCGGTCCAGACTTGGCCCGTGTCGGTGGTCGTTATTCTGATGATTGGCACCGTGCACACTTGTACAACCCACGCAACGTTGTACCAGAATCCAAGATGCCTGCTTACCCGTGGCTCGTAGAGAACACGCTAGACGGTAAAGATACTGTCGCTAAAATCAAAGCCATGCGTTGGTTAGGCGTGCCCTACACCGATGAAGACATCGAAGGTGCAGTAGCAGCAGTTAAGGGCAAGACTGAAATGGAGGCTGTAGTGGCCTACCTGCAAGTTCTTGGTACATACATTAAGAATAAACGGTAACGCTCATGGATATCGGAACTCTTCGCGGCTTAGGCACAGTACTTATTTTTGTCGCCTTCACTGGGCTGGTATTTTGGGCCTATAACAGCAAGCGCAAATCAAGCTTTGATGAAGCTGCAAACTTACCCTTCGCCGACGAAGAGCCGCATTCTAGCGAGCTGAATAAAGACACATCCAGGAGCAATAACCAATGACTTCTTTCTGGAGTTGGTACATCGTAATCCTTACGACAGGTACATTACTGGCACTGGCGTGGCTGATTTTTGCTACACGCAAAGGTCAGCGCAGTGACACAACTGATCAAACCGTAGGCCATGTCTATGACGGTATTGAAGAATATGACAATCCGCTACCACGCTGGTGGTTTATGCTGTTTGTCGGCACCATCATCTTCGCTGTAGGCTACCTCGTTCTTTACCCTGGCATGGGTAACTGGAAAGGTATTTTGCCTGGCTATGACGGCGGCTGGACCTCTACTAAGCAGTGGGAACGCGAAATGGACAGAGCCGACGCAAAATACGGCCCTATTTTTGCTAAATACGCAGCTATGCCAATTGAGGATGTCGCTAAAGATGAACTTGCGCTAAAAATGGGTGGCCGCTTATTTGCTTCGAACTGCTCAGTTTGCCACGGTTCTGATGCCAAAGGTGCGCACGGCTTCCCCAACCTAACCGATAATGATTGGCTCTGGGGTGGCGATGCAGAAACGATTAAAACCTCAATCATGAAAGGACGTATTGCAGCAATGCCTGGCTGGGAAGCGGCTTTAGGTAACGAAGGCGTCAAAAACGTATCGGGTTATGTACGCTCCTTATCGGGCCTAAAAAACCCAGAAGGTCTTGATCTTGAGGCAGGTCAACAATCCTATAACACCATGTGTGTAGCCTGCCATGGCCCAGAAGGCAAAGGCAATCAGATGCTTGGCTCGCCTAACTTGACAGACAGAATCTGGTTATATGGATCAAGCTTTGCTCAAGTCCAGCAAACCATTCGTCATGGCCGTAACGGGCAGATGCCTGCGCAAGAAGACTTCTTAGGCAATGATAAAGTTCATATTTTAGCTGCTTATGTATACAGTCTTTCACACGGCGAAAAAGATCAGTAAATGACACGTGCGACATGCTGTCACTCTCTGCTGGAACGTCAGCAGGCGTACCATAAAAAGCAGTTATAAGCTTATTCCGGCCGGCAATATATTGCTGGCCGGATATTTTAAAAACCGCAGCGGTACAACCTGATGACTGAGCAAATACCTGTAAAAAATATCACTCCAAAAAAAGATAGCATTGACCTGTATGCTAAGCGCGAAAAAATATATACGCGTGCATTTACCGGTATCTTCCGCAACATTCGAATCATTGCTGGGCTATTTCTATTCGCAGTATTCTTGGGTACTGCTTGGCTACAATGGGGTGACCGCCAAGCCGTATGGTGGAACCTGCCTGAGCGAAAATTCTATATTTTTGGCGCAACCTTCTGGCCACAAGACTTTATGCTGCTGTCGTGGCTATTGATTATCTGCGCATTCGGTTTGTTTTTTATTACCGTTTATGCAGGTCGCGTTTGGTGCGGCTACGCCTGTCCGCAAAGTGTTTGGACATGGATCTTTATGTGGTGTGAAAAAGTCACTGAAGGTGACCGTAATGCCCGCATGAAACTTGATAAAGCGCCAATGTCAGCGAACAAATTCTTGCGCAAAACGGCCAAGCACGCACTCTGGGTTAGCATTGGCTTTATCACTGGTTTTACTTTCGTTGGTTACTTCACCCCGATTCGTGAATTACCCATGGAGCTTATCACCGGTGCAGCAGACGGCTGGGCGTATTTCTGGTTGGGCTTTTTCACACTGCTTACATACTTAAACGCCGGTTGGTTACGCGAGCAGGTGTGTATCCACATGTGCCCATACTCACGCTTTCAGAGTGTGATGTTTGACAAAGACACCCTAATCGTTTCTTACGACCCTGAGCGCGGTGAAAAGCGTGGTGCCCGTAAAAAAGGCAGTGACTATAAAGCCCAAGGCTTAGGTGACTGTATTGACTGCAAGCTTTGTGTGCATGTGTGCCCCACTGGTATCGATATTCGTGATGGTTTGCAAATCGCCTGTATCGGCTGCGCAGCCTGCATTGACGCATGCGATGACGTCATGCTTAAAGTGGGTTACCCAAAAGGATTGATCAGCTACACAACTGAGCACAACTTGTCTGGCCAGAAAACAAAGCTGATTCGCCCACGCTTGGTTGGTTACGCTGCCGCACTATTAATTATGAGCACTCTGTTTGCTTATACCGTATTTAACCGCACCTTAGTTGAGCTCAATGTGCAAAAAGACCGCACACCCTATCGTGAGAACCAAGAGGGTCGTATTGAAAACGTGTACACACTGAAAATCATGAACAAAGATCAGAAAGATCACGTATTTGTCATTGAAGCAACGGGCCTTAATGGCTTAACCCTTGAAGGTAAAAACCATGTTCCTGCAGCCGCAGGAGAGATTCTATCCATCCCAGTATCAATTTCAGTTGATCCCGAAGACATCCCTTCAAGCACCAACTCAATTGAGTTTACAATTTTGTCTGAGGATGACAACAGCATCTACAGATCAGCAGAAAGCCGCTTTCTCGGCCCCACCATTCGTTAATTAAAGGATCTTGTATGCAACCCGAAGACAATGTTTTACCCTGGTATAAAGAGTTTTGGCCTTGGTTTATCATTGGCATGCTCAGTTTCTCTGTCGTGCTCGGGTTGTCTTTACTGACTATATCCATCCGTAATGCCGACAGCCTTGTGGTCGATAACTATTACGATGCTGGCAAAGGCATTAACACCTCACTTGAACGCGAGAGACTTGCTGAGCGCTTAGCAATAGGCGGCACTTTACGTTTGGACACTGACCTTGGTCAGGCTGAGTTTGTTTTAACAGGCGCAAGCAGGCCACAACATTTAGTTTTGAACTTGATTTCTCCCACACAGCCCGAGCGTGATAGACGCATCGTGCTGCAGCCTATCAGTAACGATATGTATCGCGGCTTGTTGCCAGACGATACGCAAGGCCGACGTTTTGTCGAAATACTCGGTTTAGAGGACAGTGCCGAATGGCGTTTATTCGAAGAACATACCTTAACAAGCGGTCAAGCCATCACACTAGGGAACTGAGCTTAAACCCCTCGTTAATGTCACAAATCACTGTTAAATTTGTTTCACTTCTAGATAACTAACCATTATGGCTGCGCCCTTACCCTGCTTTCACTGCGGCTTGCCTGTTCATACAGGCAGCGCCTTTACTGCTGTCGTTCTCGATGAAAGCCGTGTTTTTTGCTGCCCCGGTTGTCAAGCTGTAGCACAAACTATTGTTGCCGGCGGCTTAGAAAGCTACTACCTGCACCGCAGTGAGTCTTCGGCTAACCCCGAAGCCTTGCCTGGTGTTCTGCCTGATGAACTGCTTTTGCTCGACCGCGAGGACATTCAAAAGCCTTTCGTGAGTACATCCGGCACTATCAGCGAAACCCGATTGATGATTGAGGGCATCACCTGCGCAGCATGTGGTTGGCTGATTGAAAAACATCTCAAGCAACTGCCGGGTGTATTGGATACATCACTCAATCTCAGTAATCATCGCCTCCTTATCCGCTGGGATGCTGAGCAGCTTATGCTTTCTGACCTGCTTAAAACCATCCGCCATATTGGTTATGCCGCGCACCCTTGGCAAGCCGATAAAATCAGCGAGCAAATGCAAGCTGACAACCGTCGCGCTTTACGTAAGCTGGGCGTTGCCGGACTGTTATGGATGCAAGTGATGATGGCCTCGATGGCAACCTGGCCAGAATTTAATATTGATCTGTCTGCAGGGATGGATGGTCTGCTGCGTTGGGTCAGCTTAATTCTAACTACACCCATCGTATTTTATTGCAGCAGTGAGTTTTTCACCGGAGCACTGCGTGATTTACGCACTCGCCACTTAACCATGGACGTATCGGTCTCTTTAGCAATTGCGGGAGCCTATGCAGCAGGCATTTGGTCAACTGTGACCGGTCAAGGTGATCTGTATTTTGATGCAGCCGGCATGTTTGCCTTGTTTTTATTGTCTGGCCGCTACCTCGAGCGTCGCGCACGTGAGCGCACCTCGGCCGCGACAACACAATTAGTCAACTTATTGCCCGCATCCTGCTTGCGCCTAAACGAGGATGGCAGCAGCGAACGTATTTTACTCAGCGAATTACGCCAAGGTGACCAATTATTAGTACCGCCCGGACACTTAATCCCTGCTGATGGGCGCATTATCACAGGGTCTTCAAGCATTGATGAGTCACTGCTAACCGGAGAATATTTACCCTTAGCCAAGCAACCGGGCGATAGCGTTGTGGCTGGCACCTTAAATATTGAAGGGCCACTAAGCATCGATGTCTTGGCACTTGGCGAAGAAACGCAATTGTCAGCCATTGTGCGCTTATTAGAGCGCGCGCAATCACTTAAACCACGTTTGGCTGAACTGGCTGATACTGTGGCGCAATGGTTCTTAATTAGCGTGCTATTGATTGCTGCGGTGGTCGGTGCCATCTGGTGGCAGATTGATTCCTCGCGCGCATTTTGGATTGTTTTATCTTTACTGGTTGCCACCTGCCCTTGTGCACTGTCACTGGCTACACCCACTGCACTCACAGCGGCAACCGGATCACTGCACAAGCTCGGCCTGCTGATCACCAAAGGGCATGTCTTAGAAAGCTTTCAAAAAGTCGATACGGTTATTTTTGATAAAACCGGCACTTTAACTGAAGGCAAATTAACTCTAAAAAGCATATCCCCACTCGGCTCGCTCAATGAGCACGACTGCCTTGAGTTGGCTGCAGCCTTAGAAAGTCACTCAGAGCACCCAATTGCGCGTGCTTTTGGGCGCACTGCCACAGCGGCAAAGGGTGTCAGCAGCGCGCCCGGCTTGGGTTTAGAAGGCACAGTCAACGGCAGGCAATTACGTATTGGTCGCCCTGACTATGTTAGCGCTCTAGGCAACTACCCAGCACCGCAGATGCCCAGCCAACAAGGGCAGTGGTTGCTGCTCGGTGATACCCAAGAGGCTCTTGCTTGGTTTGCCTTAGACGATAAGCTACGCGCAGATGCACCTGCTCTACTCGACACCTGCCGTGCACGCGGCTGGAAAGTGCTTTTACTCTCTGGTGATAGCTCACCGATGGTCCAGCAAATTGCTCAGCAGCTGCAGATCGATGATGCCCGCGGCGGCCTAACACCCGATGACAAACTGCAAGTACTCAAGCAACTGCACAGCCAAGGGCGTCATGTGCTAATGCTCGGTGATGGCGTCAATGATGTGCCGGTGCTGGCTGCCGCCGACATCAGTATTGCCATGGGCAGTGCCACCGACTTAGCCAAAACCACAGCTGACGCTATTTTATTGTCTAACAGCCTGAGCAGCTTAATTAGCGCACTGTCCATCGCCAAAAAAACACGTCGCGTTATTATTGAAAACCTCGGCTGGGCGACTCTGTACAATGGCCTTGTCATTCCTTTTGCTGCAATAGGCTGGGTCACCCCCGGCTGGGCTGCATTAGGCATGTCTATCAGCTCATTATTGGTAGTGCTAAACGCACTACGTCTCACCCGTTTTAACGCGTGAGCTAAACCCTATTATTAACGAGGCACAGTATGGCAGCGTTATATGTAATGATTCCGGCAGCAATGATTCTGGTTGCACTGGCTATCTGGATATTTTTTTGGGCGGTTGATAGCGGCCAATACGAAGACTTAGACAGCCCTGCACACAGCATTTTATTTGATGATGAAGATCCGATGCATAAAGCAGCGGGCATGCAAAGCACTACAGATCAACAAGACACTCCTGATGAGCGGCCACATGATTGACTTAATTCCACTGCTAGCTTCAGCATTTATTCTTGGTTTACTCGGGGCTGGTCACTGTCTTGGTATGTGTGGCGGCCTAATGGGCGCTTTAACCTTAGGCATTCCTGCAGAACAGCAGCATCGACGCTTGCGCATGCTTATCGCCTATAACTTGGGGCGCGTCAGTAGCTATGCGCTGGCAGGATTCTTATTTGGCTTGCTTGGCTGGGCCGTCGAGCAAACACCTGCTGCTGCAGCTCTGCGCATCATTGCGGCTCTTTTACTGATAAGTTTAGGTTTATATTTAGCCGGTTGGTGGCACGGTTTAACTCGACTTGAAAACCTTGGTCGACATGTGTGGAAATATATCCAGCCCATTGCTGGACGCTTGTTGCCGGTTAAAAGCATTCCCCATGCTTTATGGCTTGGCGCACTGTGGGGCTGGCTACCCTGCGGCTTGGTCTACAGCACCTTATTTTGGACCGCCAGTCAGGGCGATGCGCTCACCAGTG
Source organism: Pseudomonas sp. C27(2019) (assembly GCF_008807395.1). GTDB lineage: Bacteria > Pseudomonadota > Gammaproteobacteria > Pseudomonadales > Pseudomonadaceae > Denitrificimonas. The sequence goes on along the minus strand of NZ_CP043320.1, from coordinate 874,510 downwards.
CGCTGCTAATGTTCGTATTCGGCTTAGGCACATGGCCAGTGCTGATAGCCTCTGGATTAGCAGCGGAGCGGATAACTGTATTTTTACGTCAGAAAAACGTGCGTTATGCTGCAGGATCACTGGTTATTCTATATGGCCTATGGACGCTACCCGGGCCACACCAGCATTGGCTAATGGGGCACTAATCTCAGCCACAGTCAGAAACACGCTTGATACAGATCAAGAAGCCAATCCCGACAGCCCCCTATACTCACTGAAAACACAGTGTGAGGGGGGCAGTTAAATGAATAACAATAACAATAACAATACAGAGCTAAGTGCCACATTATTTAATAAATACCATCGACTGGATCAGCCGTATTATTCTTACCCCACTCAAGAACAATTCCAGCACTCAGTCAGCAGCTTTGCGCGTTTTAGCGCCTTACGTGCCAGCCGTAAAGCGCAACGGCCGCTTGCTTTAAATATTAATATTCCGTTTAGTGCAAATGCCTGTTATTACAGCACCACAAAAAATATAATCACAAAAGACCGCAGCCGAAGTGCAGCTTACGTGCACAGCCTAGAACAAGAAATCCGCCTTGTAGGCAAACATGCAGGCACAAAACAACACATCGAGCACCTGCATTTTGGTGGAGGCACCCCAACATTTTTAAACCCTAACGAACTGCGGCAATTGATGGCCTGCCTGAAAGATAGCTTCAATATAGGCAGTAACAACTTTACGCACTACAGCATAGACATCGATCCTCGTGAAGTAGACTGGTCAACCATGGGTGTATTACGCGATATTGGCTTCAATCGCGTCAATATTGAAGTGCAAGGTCTTGACCCATCTGTGCAGCGCGCTATCAATCGTTTACAAAGCATTGAGCAAACTCAAAATATTGTTGAGGCAGCACGCGCACTGCAGTTCCGCACAGTCAGCATCAGCCTTATTTGCGGCCTGCCCAGGCAAACACCGCAGTCATTTAGACAAGCGCTCAGCGACATAGTCAAGCTGGCACCAGACCATATTAGCTTGCAAAACTTTAAGCACCAGCCCAGCAAATACCCCCTCCAGACTCATATTAATGCGCAAGACTTACCTTCCTCAGCAGCTTTGGTTGAGATGCTTGGCAGTGCTCAACATATTTTGAGCACTGCCGGTTACATCTATATTGGTATGGGTCATTTCACGTTAGCTGATGATGATTTGCTTAGCGCACAAGAAGATAAAGCCTTGCAGCACGGCATTCAAGGCTACACCAGTGGCAGCGACTTCGACACAATCGGTTTTGGTGTTTCAGCCATCAGCCAACTGGGTGAACTGTATTACCACAATACGCATGACTTACGTGCTTACCAAACAGCTTCCAGCAATCAGCAACTCGCACCAGCACGAGGCTTGCTGTGCAATACCGACGACCAAATAAGACGCAGTATCATTCAAGCCCTTACCTGCCAGTTTAGTGTGGATCTGTGCAGCATTGAGCAGCGTTTCAATATCAACTTCAAAGAATACTTTCACCCGCAGTGGCAAACCCTCAAGCTCATGCATGATGACGGGCTGCTTATACTGTCTGACAAAGCATTGGAAATGACAGAGCAAGGCCGTTTATTTACTTTAGCTGTATGCCAAGTATTCGATTATTATTTTTCTCAGCAAAGGCAAAGCAACACAGCTCAGACACAGGTTATTTAGCCCTAAAGCACGGGTTTCAAACTGATCATCTATTGCTCTTTCAGCGCTTTACTCAAGCCAGCAAGCAAACAAAGTGGCAGCTTCTTGTCGGCTCAGGTAATCTAAAGCCATGACATTGAACAGTTTGATCAGGAATCCATGGTATGGCGGAAATAATTAGCGCGCGTAACGCTCACCAAGCGCACTGCAAAGATTGCAGTTTAGCTACACTTTGCTTACCTCTGTCTTTAGAAACACAAGATCTTGACGCTCTCGACAACATTGTTAAGCGCAGTCGGCCCTTAAAAAAAGGGGATTTTCTCTTTCGTCAAGGTGATGAATTTGCTTCGGTGTATGCGGTGCGCTCTGGCAGCTTAAAAACCTTTAGTGTCACCGATTGCGGCGAAGAACAAATCACAGGCTTTCATCTGCCCAGTGAATTTGTTGGTCTATCCGGTATGGACACTGAGCTCTACCCCGTTTCTGCGGTTGCTTTAGAAACCACCTCAATTTGCGAAATACCATTTGATAGACTCGATGAACTCAGTGCCATCTTGCCGCAATTACGCCGCCAACTGATGCGTATCATGAGTCGTGAAATCCGCGATGATCAGCAAATGATGATGCTATTATCGAAAAAAACAGCTGATGAGCGCATTGCTACATTTTTAGTAAACCTGTCTGCACGCTTTCGTGCCCGTGGTTACTCTCCTCAACAATTTCGTCTAGCCATGTCACGCAACGAAATTGGTAACTACTTAGGTCTAGCTGTAGAAACTGTCTCGCGGGTGTTTACTCGCTTTCAGCAAAATGAGTTGCTCATAGCAGAAGGAAAAGAAATCAATCTGATAAATTTGATTGAAATCTGCGCCTTAGCAGGCGGCAACTTAGATAACTGACCCATCCAATTGAGGCTCAATATATGATTTTTGATGAATTCGCAATTAAGTCTTTAATTCGTCCTATTCCAGATTTTCCAAAAAAAGGCACAATTTTTCGTGACATCACGCCTTTGTTTCAGTCGCCTCGTGCACTGCGTATGGTGATTGATGGTTTAGTGCAGCGTTATGTCGAAAGTGACTTCACCCATATTGGAGCAATTGAGTCGCGTGGTTTCTTATTAGGCTCTACTATTGCCTATGAACTGAACAAACCTTTAGTGTTATTTCGCAAAAAAGGCAAACTTCCTGCTGATGTGCTGAGCGAGCCTTATGACACTGAATACGAGCAATCCACCTTAGAAGTGCATGCAGACAGCCTGTGTGAGGGCGACAAAGTACTGCTCATTGATGACATTATTGCCAGCGGCGGCACCTTTGTTGCAGCGGCACGATTAATCCGTAGAATGGGCGCTAGCGTTTACGAAGTTGCCGCCATTATTGACCTTCCAGAGATGGAAGGCTCACAGCTGATGCAAGATATTGGTGTACCAACCTTTACCTTAACCGCGTTTGCCCTCAACGAACACTAAACCTCTCCGGCAATACCCGCTCATATCTCTAGTGAGCGGGTTGCAGCTGCAAGTCTGCATAGCAACTGCAGTCTCGTAATCTTCTGCAGCAACCACCCTAACGCTGTGCCGCCTGCAAAGCCTCTACTAGTTTGGCATCGTAGCCATAGCTGTCACTGCGAAAACGCAAGCGATTATCAATATCCACTTCCACCGTCCAATAGGCTAACAACACTGGAACCGGCTTAGATAAATTCACTTGCTGGGTTTTGCCACTGGCCTGAATTGCTTCAATGCGCTCACGCTCCTGCTGTGACGTACCAACTAATAAGTGCTCAACTAGCTTTTGCGCATCCTCGACACGCACACAGCCCGAACTGACAGTCCGTGTTGCGCGTCCAAACAAGTGCTGACTCGGTGTATCGTGCAAATACACAGTAAACGGATTTGCAAAACGAATAGCGACTAAGCCAAGCGCGTTGCTTGGACCCGGACCTTGGCGCAACATAATACCGGACGGTGCATTCCAGTTGATGCTGGCAGGGTCTAAAACATTACCTTGATAGTCGAGCACACTCATATTATTGCGCGCCAAATAGCCTAAATCACGCCGGATGTCTGGCAGTTTATCCTCACGCAAAATCGTTGGCGGCACTGTCCATGTTGGGTTGATCGTTAAATGCGTGATACGCGACTTCAACAGCGGTGTTTGCCGGCGCACCGTACCCACCTGCGTTCGCGTGCGCCACACTATGTTGCCGTCACGAAAAAACAGTAGCCGCGCACCAGCAATATCGACAACGAGCATGGTCGGTTCAAAGTGTTTATCCAGCCAGCGCAAGCGTTCAAGATTGACGCGAATTTGCTGCAAGCGCTGCTCAGGACTGATATTGAGCTCACGCAGCGTTGCCGGGCCAACAATACCATCGGCCTCTAAATAGTGATCATGCTGAAAGTCTTTTACAGCAGCTGCTAATGCTTCTGTATACAGCAACGAATCAATTTCGGACGTTACTTCTGTTTCTTTAACGTCATCAAAATCATTAGTAGCAAGTGCTTGCTCAGGGATATATCCAGCCAACTGCAAACGTTGCTGCAGGCGCGGAACACGCACATCAAGCATTCCAACGCGTAATGAGCGCCCTTGTGTTGGTACACTGCCCCAGTCTGTTTGCTGCAATAATGCACTGTTTTGTAAGGCCTCACGCAACGCCTGATAAGTGCTCGTTTGAGGCCGCGCCTGGGCAAATATCTGCGGCAAATCGTGTAGACCTGCAACGGCCATTTGTATAATCGGCGTTTGCTTGGGCTGCTGCACCGCGGCCTCATACCAATAGGGCTCTACAGTATCAGGATCAAGCACACCATCACTTAAATGCTGTAGCGCTTGTAAATAACCATGACTAACCAGCAACTCATCACAAAGATGCTGCTCATATGAAGCCGGCTGTGCCAAGGCAGCAATGTGCTGCAGTTGATACTGGGCAGGTTTTAAACCGTCAAAACGTAAGTCCTGCAACAAATCCGCCAACTGCCGGCGCTGAGCGGCATCCTGCCACACCGGCATATAATTAATCGTCTGATAGAATAATTGCAGACGTTGAATTGATTGTTCCGACAAACGGTAGCTGGCCGGTATTGCGCAAGCCTGCGGAAGCGCATTAAGCGTTTGCGCCAACATATTCGGGCTGTTGCTCGTTTGCGCCATACTCAATGCACTGTGTGTAGCAACAATCAAAGTGATTGCTAGCCATGTCTGTTTTTTAAGCAAGGGTTTGGATCCATTCAATGTGCTGTTAAAGTATGCGACTGGCGTGCACACGGCTTTAGGTGGACGTTTACAACCTGTTTTAACACAATTATAACGGCAACGCAGGCGTCATCGCGCCAATTTTTAAGTCATCGTTTTATTGAGCGCTGGTTAAAGTGCTGCAATGAGGTTTTTTATATGCTCCGTCCTTTTCTTATTAATTCTTTACTTGCCACCCTAGCCAGTTTTTACAGCCTTTCAGCAACAGCCTCCATTACCCCTCAGCAGCTTTCTAACTCACTTATTAAAGCAGCCCCTTCCCTTAATAACGAGGTACTATCTACCGCGCTGAGTGCGATGCAATGCGCTTTAAATAACGGCGCCGATCCAGCCAAACGTTTAGCGGTAATTGATTTCTCACTGCCTTCTAGTGAAAAGCGTTTATGGATTTTTGATTTAGACAGCAAGCAATTGGTCTTGCATGACTTTGTCGCCCACGGTAACCGCTCCGGCGATAATTTTGCCACCAGTTTTTCTAATATCAATGGCAGCCACCAATCGAGTATCGGTTTATTTCGCACCGCAGAAAGTTATCATGGCAAGCATGGCTACTCACTACGCATGGACGGTTTAGAGCCTGGCATTAATGACCGTGCCCGTGAGCGCGCAATCGTTATTCACTCAGCTGATTACGTCAATCCGGATTGGATTCAAACCCAAGGCCGTATTGGTCGCAGCCAAGGCTGCCCTGCTGTTCGACCAGAAATTGGCCGCATGGTTGTCGACAACCTAAAAGGCGGACAGTTTATGTTCTCGTGGTATCCTGATCAGCAGTGGCTGCAAACCTCTATTTATTTAAACTGCCGCACCAAACAAGTGGCTAGCAACAGTAGCATTACTGCTGACGGTAGCTGATTCGAAATACGCAATTAAGGTGGGCTGATGCCTAAGAAGGTTAACAGTTCATCTTTCTTGCTCATGGCGTCTTGATAACCCAACTCAATCAGCTCATTGCAATAACTGCGTTCAAACAGCAAATAGCTCAGCACCCCTCCGCCACTGGCACGCGTAGCACCGGGCCCGCGCAGAAACAAACGCAATGAGGCAGGTAACTGATGTCGATGCCGTGCAGCTATTTCATCAATTTTTTTACTCGGTGAAATAACCAAAACATCCACAGGCGAAAGCCCTAAATGCTTCTTACGCTCAGTTTCGGGCAACATTTCACCAAGCATATTGAGGCGCCCAAGCAATTCAAGATCAGACTCTAAATTATCAATAAAGGTACTGTTTAATAAGTGCCCGCCAATTTGTGCAAGACTCGGCGGACGCGCAGTCATAGGTATTGTTTGTTCTTCTTGAGTTTGGCTGCGCACACCAATCACCAATACACGATCAGCACCTAAGTGCAACGCTGGACTAATCGGCGCGGCCTGGCGCACCGCACCATCACCAAAATACTCTTTATTTAAACGCACCGGCGCAAACAGCAACGGAATAGCAGAACTGGCCATTAGATGCTCAATGCGCAGTCGAGTCGGCAAGCCGTTGCGACGATGACGAACCCAAGGATCAATATTACCCCGCCCTTGATAAAAGGTGACAGCCTGACCCGACTGATAAGCAAAGGCAGTGATAGCCACCGCACGTAATTTGCGCCGAGCAACAGCCAAGCTGATGCCTGAGAAGTCCAACTCTTTAAGAAGCAAGTCACGTAAAGGTGCATTATCTAGCAATGCTACCGGCTCAGAGCCGCGACCAATACCGAGCAAATGCCTGCCAACAAAACGCCCTGCTTGCCGTATCACCCCAAACCAATCCGTGCGATAGACCAAATCAGTACGAAAGCTTTGCCATATGCTCGTTAGTTTACGCACTGACTGCTGAAAATCTAACGCACCACAGGCTAGGCTGACAGCATTAATAGCACCTGCAGATGTGCCAATAATGACGGGAAAAGGATTCTCGGCTGACTCTGGGAGTAGATCAGCAATCGCTGACAGCACTCCCACTTGGTAAGCTGCTCGCGCACCACCACCGGATAAAATCAAACCGGTGATTGGCTTTTTTTTAGCATCAAGCTCTAACTGAAGCGCAGATGTGTGTTCCTGTGTTTTCAATACAACGTCGCCTCACCTTCAGGTCGCGTTTTAAAACGGCGGTGCGCCCACAAATACTGCTCTGGCTGTTGTGCAATTGCCTGCTCAATCCATTGATTGATACGCAAGCAGTCGTGCTCATCTGAGTCACCTGGAAAATCCTGTAACGGCGGCTCTATTTGAATCAAATACCCTTGCCCCTTTGGCAAGCGTGTTTGGCGCATCGGCACAACCTGTGCACGACCAAGCTTTGCAAACTTACTCGTGGCCGTTACTGTAGCAGCAGGCACGCCAAACAGTGGCACAAAAAGGCTTTGTTTTGGACCATAGTCTTGGTCTGGCGCGTACCAAATTGCACGACCTTGACGCAATACTTTAAGCATACCGCGCACATCTTCACGCTCAATGGCCTGCGCATCAGCATTATGCCGCTCACGACCGCGACGCTGTACATAATCAAACACAGGATTTTTGTGTGCGCGATACATACCGTCAATGGTGTGCTGCTGCCCTAATAAAGCAGCACCAATTTCTAGCGTTGTAAAGTGGATAGCCATTAAAATAACACCCTGCTCTTGTGCTTGAGCTTTGCGCAAGTGGTCTAAACCTTCTATTTTCACCAGCCGTCTCAGACGTTTTTTTGGCCACCACCAGCTCATTGCCATTTCAAAAAAAGCAATGCCCATTGATGCGAAATTCTCACGCACTAAGTGCTCTCGCTCAGTGTCACTTAACTGCGCAAAGCATAACTCAATATTGCGTGTGACAATATGCCGTCGGCTGCTCGCCGTACGCAACATTAAGGCACCTAGCGCCCGACCTAACTGCAGCAGCACAGCATAAGGCAATAGAGTTATCAGCCACAAAAGAGCCAATCCGCACCACAGCAACCAATAGCGCGGGTGCAAAAATGCGATATCAAAGCGCAAATGCTTCATACTCACCATACCAAACAGGGTAAAGTAGCTATTCTACATGGCTTATTCATTTGCAGCCTGCCATGCTTAGCGATATAAACCACTTTTAATTTTTATATTCCGTAGAGCTATCCATGAATCAAGTCGATATTCTTGAGAAAGCACCTGTCTTTCAACTTAAAGGCAGCATGCTCGCCTTAACCATTCTAGAGCTTTCATCCAGTGATCTAGACAGTCTAGATGAACAGCTCGCTGAAAAAGTTGAGCAGGCACCTCAATTTTTTAAAGATGCACCCATTATTTTAGCATTAGACAAATGTACAGTTGGCGCTGACACCATAGATTTGACGCACTTGCTCAGCATCTGCCGTAGTCATGGCTTACACCCGCTGGCATTGCGCACTGAAAATCCTACACAGGTATCTGCGGCTGAACAGCTTGATCTTGCCGTAATGCCGCCAAGTGGTGCACGCGAACGACCACTGACCATTGAAGCACCTGTTGAACCCAGCGTCATTCCAGCTAAAATCATTACGCAACCGGTTCGCAGTGGCCAGCAAATTTATGCTAAGAACACTGACTTAATTATTATGGCTGCAGTCAGTGCCGGCGCGGAACTATTAGCTGATGGCAATATCCATGTTTATGGTCCATTGCGTGGCCGAGCATTGGCTGGCATCAATGGCAACCTAGAGGCTCGAATATTTTGCCAACAAATGGGTGCTGAAATGCTATCCATTGCCGGCCAATATAAAGTCGCTGAAGATTTGCGCCGTGACCCTTTATGGGGAAAAGCTACACAAACGTATCTAAATGAGCAGCAGTTAAACATCTCTGCACTCTGATCTATACCTTTGTCACGGTGAACACTTTATAATCAACGCATCAACCACCCTTTACACAATTCATAAGGTGACTCGCTTGTCTAAGATTATCGTTGTAACTTCAGGGAAAGGCGGTGTTGGTAAAACGACCACCAGCGCTGCGATCGGCACTGGCCTTGCCTTACGTGGGCACAAAACAGTCATTGTCGATTTTGACGTGGGTCTGCGTAACCTTGATTTAATCATGGGCTGCGAGCGCCGTGTTGTTTACGATTTTGTTAACGTCATTAATGGCGACGCCACGCTTAATCAAGCACTGATTAAGGACAAGCGTTTAGAAAACCTATACATCTTAGCGGCCAGCCAAACCCGTGATAAAGATGCGCTGACTATTGAAGGCGTTGAAAAAGTGATCAGCGAGCTTGCAGAGCAATTTGAGTATGTCATTTGCGATTCGCCTGCGGGTATCGAAAAAGGCGCGCACTTGGCCATGTACTTAGCTGATGCAGCCATTGTTGTGACCAACCCTGAAGTCTCTTCAGTACGTGACTCAGACCGCATGCTGGGCCTACTGTCAAGCAAATCAAAACGCGCTGAAGAAGGCCGTGAACCCATCACCGAACACCTCTTATTGACACGCTACAACCCTGAGCGCGTTGCTCGCGGTGAAATGCTCAGCGTGGAAGATGTTGAGGAAATACTCTCGATTCAGATGATCGGCGTCATCCCTGAATCACAAGCAGTTCTCAAAGCCTCTAACCAAGGTGTACCTGTTATTCTTGACGAGGAAAGTGACGCTGGCCAAGCTTACAGCGATGCAGTCGAGCGTTTACTTGGCAAAGAAGTGCCGCACCGGTTTCTGGAAGTACAAAGGAAAGGCTTCCTCCAACGCATGTTCGGAGGTAAAGAGTGAGTATTTTAGATTTTCTAAGGGGTCGTAAGAAAGAGCCCACGGCATCCATTGCCAAAGAGCGCTTACAAATCATTGTCGCCCATGAACGGGGCCAGCGTGAAGAGCCTGACTATTTGCCAGCACTGCAAAAAGAGCTGGTTGAGGTGATTCGCAAGTACGTCAATATTGAACATGATCAAGTGCAGGTTGCCCTAGAAAATCAAGGCAGCTGCTCGATTCTTGAGCTGAATATCACCCTGCCTGATCGTTAAGCCTTGCGCACTTAATCCACAGTCATTATTTGGCGGCCCAACGGCCGCCAAATCTATTTATAGGGTACGTTATGCCACTATCAAGTATTGAAATTATCTATGCAGACCAATACATCTTAGTGGTCAACAAACCAACCTTATTATTGTCAGTGCCTGGGCGCGCTGAAGACAATAAAGATTGCTTAGTCACTCGCCTACAAGAAAATGGCTACGCTGATGCACGCATCGTGCACCGCCTCGACTGGGAGACGTCAGGTCTTATTATTCTTGCCCGCGATGCCAACAGTCACCGTGAATTATCACGCCAATTTCACGACCGTGAAGTGGAGAAGCGCTACACAGCACTATGCTGGGGTCAGCTGGAGCAGGAACAAGGCAAGATCGAACTGCCGCTGCGCTACGATCCTCCCACCAAGCCGCGTCATGTTGTTGACCATGAACAAGGCAAACATGCCCTCACGCTATGGACTCTGCTGCAACGCAGTGCTGACCACTGCCGTGTCGAGTTAACCCCGTACACAGGCCGCTCACACCAGCTCAGGGTGCATATGTTGTCCATCGGTCATCCATTATTAGGCGACGGCCTCTACGCCCATGAACAAGCGCTGCAAGCAGCACCACGCTTATGCCTGCACGCAACTGAGTTAAGGTTTACCCACCCACACTCCAAACAACCTTTAGCTTTTAACTGCCCTGCACCCTTTTAATTAAATAACACCGATATGCAACGCTGTAGCGCATATCCATGCACGTAGCACATGCATTACACTGCCACAAAGATTCGTGAATTAGAAAGGCACTTTATGTCACCTCATGCAGCCTTACTCGCTTTACGCCATTATTTAACGAAGCAAATCCTTGGCCAAGATCGGCTGATTGATCGCTTATTGATCGCCCTGTTAGCCGACGGCCACTTACTGGTAGAAGGCGCGCCGGGCTTGGCAAAAACCAAAGCGATTAAATACCTGGCGGATGGCCTTGAAGCAAACTTTCAGCGCATTCAGTTTACCCCTGACCTGCTCCCTTCAGACATCACCGGCACGGACATTTACCGCCCAGAAAGTGCTGTTTTTGAATTTCAACGTGGCCCTGTTTTTCACAATTTAATTTTAGCCGATGAAATCAATCGCGCACCTGCTAAAGTCCAGTCAGCACTGCTTGAGGCGATGGCTGAACATCAAGTCAGTATCGGTAATAGTACCTATGCCTTACCCGACTTATTCTTAGTTATGGCCACGCAGAATCCCATTGAGCAAGAAGGCACTTACCCGCTGCCGGAAGCACAATTAGACCGTTTTCTAATGCATGTGAAAATTGGTTTTCCTGATGCGCAGATTGAACGCAAAATTCTGCAACAAGCCCGCTCAATTGCCTTGCAAGGTGAGCAAAAGCCTGAGCACTTACTCAACCAACAGACCATTTTTGCTGCACGTAAAGAGGTATTAAATATCTACATGGCGGACGCAATGGAAGAGTATTTAGTCCAGCTGGTCATCGCCACACGCACCCCAGCCAAGTTCGACCCTGAGCTCGCCAAGTGGATTCGCTTTGGTGCCAGCCCGCGCGGCTCAATCGCCATTGACCGTTGCGCACGCGCCCATGCTTGGCTGGCTGGTCGCGACTTTGTCAGCCCTGAAGATATACAAGCGGTTTTGTTTGATACCTTACGCCACCGTATTATTTTATCCTTTGAAGCGCAGGCCGCTGGTATTGATCAAGACCAGGTTTTGCAGCATTTACTTGATGTTGTTGCGGTCGCCTAATGGACATGCAAGGCCGCACGCACATTGAGCTGCAAGAGCTGCTGGGGCTGCGCCATTATGTGCAACACATTGAACTATTCAGCACACCCTTACAACGTAGCACCCTGCTTGGTTTACACCGTTCGCGCTTGCGTGGCCGCGGGATGGATTTTGATCAAGTGCGCGCCTATCAAATCGGTGATGATTCACGCAGTATTGACTGGCGAGTGACTGCACGCACTGGCGAAGTACACACAAAAGTTTTTCATGAAGAACGCGAACGCCCAACATTTATTGTTGCTGAACAAAGCTTGCACCTATTTTTTGCCAGCACCGGCTGTTTCAAGTCTGTTTTAGTTGCGCAAGTCGCCAGTATATTTGCTTGGGCCAGCTTGCAACACAATGACCGTGTTGGCGGCCTCGTATTTGACGACAACGGCGTGACCCATACCCCTGCACACCGCAGCCAACACAGCGTGCTGCATTTTATCCAAGCGCTGGCCGATGCAAACCAGCGCCTGCAACAAACGATGTCTCAGGACTTAAAAAACCCTCTGATCGAAGCATTGCAACAAGCCCTGCGCTTAACACGCACGGGCAGCCTAATTATTTTAATTTGCAATGAGCGCCACTTGAATGATGAAAGCAGCCATTTGTTGCGCCGACTCGCTGCACAGGCCGAACTAATTTTACTGCCGGTCTCTGACCCACTAGAACATTGCTTACCCACTATAGGCCCGGCGCGGTTTGCATTGGCTGACAGCAGCACCAGCATTGACACCCATAACCCTCGCCTGCGCCAGCAATGGCAAGAAAAGGGAGCGGCTTATCAAGCTGCTTGGCAGAATTTAGCTCAGCAACTGGGTGCCGCATTGCTGCCGCTGAGCACGCAATTTGGGGCCTTAGAGCAATTACAAGCCATTAATTTGCAACAGGTGCTCGGCACTCAGGCGGGGTCATGATCAGTCCCGAACAACTGCAGCCGCTTATCTTGCCCAGCCCAGTTAGCTGGTGGCCGCCAGCCTTAGGCTGGTGGCTGCTTGCTGTGCTGCTGATTGTTTTGCTTGGCATTTGGCGCTACCTCAGCCGTATTCGTGCAGCAACAAGCCAAGCGGCCAGCAGTGACCCTTTACGCGACAGCGCTTTACAGCAATTGCACACCCTAGCAAAACCTTATGATGGTGCCCAGGCCGGCCCTTGGCTGCAGCAAATCAACCAGCTGCTCAAACGCATCTGTGCCACACGCTACCCTGAAAGCGCCAGCCATACCCTAAGCGGACGTGAATGGTTAGCTTTTTTAGACAGCCGCTGCCCGGCTGCTGGGCTTTCGCGCTGGATGATTTTAGTGCAAGGTGCCTATCAACCTGACTGTCGCCTAGATAACAAATCCATCGCCCAGTTACAGCAGGCCATTGATACTTGGATCCGAAAGCATGTTTGAATTTGCTTGGCCATGGCTTTTTTTATTATTACCCTTACCTTGGCTGGTTCGAGTTTTTGTGCCGCCCCTGCCCCCGCATGATGCAGCACTGTGCATTCCTTTTTATACTGAACTTACTGCCTTGCAACGCAGCCAGAGCAAAGCTGTACCCTATTGGCGTAGTAAAACAGCGGCTTACATTCTGATTTGGCTGCTACTGTTGTGTGCTGCTGCGCGCCCACAACTGCAGGGCAACTTACAAGAGCGTCCCACCACTGGCCGCGACTTATTGATTGCAGTAGATGTCTCAAGCTCCATGCTCTACAGTGATATGACACTGCAAGGCAGCAGCCTTTCACGTATGGATTTTGTTAAGCACTGGCTGGATAGTTTTCTTGCCGCACGCCATGGCGATCGTTTAGGCCTGATCTTATTTGGCAGCCAAGCCTACCTGCAAGCTCCCCTGACCTATGACCATCACAGCGTAAGAACTTGGGTGCAAGAAGCACAACCAGGTATCGCTGGGAACACCACATCAATTGGTGATGCAATTGGCTTGGCGATAAAGCGCTTGCGCGTGCGCCCAGCCGAGCATCGCGTACTGATTTTAGTCACGGACGGTGCCAACAACAGTGGTGTCATGTCACCACTAGCAGCAGCGCAGTTAGCGGCACGCTATAAAATTAAAATTTATACCGTTGGCATTGGCAGTCGCAAAGCAGAATCCTCTTTGCTTGTAGAGGCAGAGCCTGCCAGCCTTGAGCTGGACGAGCGCAGCTTAAAAAGCATTGCCAAAACCACCGCTGGCGAATATTTTCATCTGACCAACAGCAGTGATTTAGTACATATGCATAACAGTTTAAGTCAGTTGGAGCCTGCATCAGGTTATCAACCACCTAAACGCAGTGCTCAAGAACTCTACAGCTGGCCTTTAGCTGCTGCGCTGCTGCTAAGTATGATCATAATAGCGTTGCGCCTTTATCCTACTTTGCGCAACAGCACACGCGCTGAGGAGTCTCGCTGATGCCCTCTTTCATCAACCACTGGCCGGAGTGGACACGCCTGTATTGGCTGCTATGTGTTCCTGCACTGCTGTTTTTGCTTTGGGGGCTATACCAAGCGGACAAGCAGCAACACAGCTGGCGCTCATGGTTGCCTCAGGCCTTTCACACTATTTTATTAAGTAGCGGCGCACACCGGCTGAGGCGTAGTCGCTACCTTTTATTAGGCAGTGCGTGGTTGTGTGCAATTTTGGCATTACTGGGCCCAAGCTGGGAAAAACCCCTACAGCAGTCCAACAACCAGCAGCTTGCTTCCCCATTGGTCATTGCTATCCAGCTCACCCCAGACATGCTTGCCAATGACTTAGCCCCCAACCGTTTAGATCGAGTTCGCGCTAAAGTACTCAGTCTACTCGAACAACGTGGCGCAGCCTTTAGCGCACTCGTTGTGTATGCCGGCAGCGCACACACACTGGTGCCGTTGAGCAATGATTTACTGACCAGCAAAAATCTTCTAAAAGCACTGCAACCTGAGCTGATGCCTGTCGCTGGACAGCGGGCTGATTTAGCCATTGAGCGCGCAGTGCATTTATTAAAACAGGGCGCACAAGGCGAAGGGCAGATTTTATTGATCAGCACAGGTGTCTCTGCGCCCGAGCAAACAGCAATCCAAGCACTACTCAAACAGCATCCTGTGCAATTAAAAATCATCGGAGTCGGCACCCTAACAGGCGCACCCGTTATTGACCCTGCACACGGTCATTTTATTAGCGATGCCTCAGGTGCCATAGTCATTAGTCGCCTCAACGAAGTGTCATTACAATTGCTAGCCAAGCACAGCAGCAGCCCTTACACACGTCTAAATAATGATGACAAAGACTTAAACGCACTCGATATATTGGCTCATTCAGACACTCATTTAAGCACTGAGATGAGCAGACAGAACATCGTACATAACGACCAAGGCTATTGGTTTATTTTACCCTTGCTACTACTTGTCGCGTTTTCAGCACGGCGTGGCGGGCTGCTGCTGTTAGTGGCCTGTATACTGCCAATGCCTTCTTTTGCATTTGAGTTTAATGACCTGTGGCTCCGTCCTGATCAACAAGGGCAGAAGCTTCTCCAGCAGCAACAACCTAAGCTGGCAGCACAGCAATTTTCCGACCCCCTGTGGCGCGCAACAGCACTGTATTTAGCCGAAGACTACACAGCAGCAGCCCAGTTATTTGCACACTTTGATAGCCCCGAAACCCACTACAATCGCGGCAATGCTTTGGCCTTGGCTGGTTTGCTAGTAGAAGCAGCTGAAGCCTATCAGCAAGCATTAAACCAAGCGCCAGACATGCTCGCCGCACAGTTTAATCTGACCGTTATCGAGGACGCTCTGCAAAACAAGCAAGACTCCACTCCTAATAATGGAGAGTCTGCCGGCACAGCAGAGCCATCAACCAGCGACGCTAGCGATCCACTCGCTACAACCACGACAGAGGACAGCGCAAAAACACAAGGTAAGCCAGCTCAAGCCGTAATCGATACAGTAAGCGCACCCGTGTCTAACACCCTGCAAGGCCAGCAAAATTTAGCCGAGCAACAACAGGCACCATTAGAGCAAGCGTGGCATGACTCCACCCTTGCCGAACCAGCTATCCACTTAGAAAGCTGGCTAGAGCAGATTCCTGATAATCCCAGTGAATTATTAAAGCGAAAGTTTTGGTATGAACACAATATGCAGGAGGCCGCACCTTGAATATGCGTCACTTTGTTAATTATTTAGGCGCGCTAGTGCTGCTGTGCATCAGTCACGTACAAGCTGCAACCTTTACTGCAACAGTCGATAGAACACAAATCAATGCCGGTGAAAGTATCGAGCTTATCTTAGAGTCAAATGACAGCTCGCAGTTTTTAGCGCCTGACCTAACCCCGCTAAAGCCACTCTTTGAACTTATCAACAGCAAACAAGTTAATCGCTTTAGCACAGCTCAGGGCTTTGAGGAGCCAGTGACACAATGGATTTTGACCTTACTGCCTAAGCAAACCGGCTTTTTAATTATCCCCCCAATCAGCTTAGGTGAACGACAAAGTGCCCCCATCAATCTTTATATAAAAGAGTCTGCCAGTGTCAGTACAGCGCCACTTGAACCTGTATATATTGACACCCAGCTCGATCAAGAATGGGTTTATGTGCAAGCACAAACACTGCTCACTTTGCGTATTTATCATGCCATTCCACTGTTTGCTGACAGCAATCTAACACCTCTTCTGTTAGACAATGCGCGCGTTGAACCCTTAGGTAAGCCGCGCACATTTGAACAGCACATTAATGGCGTGCGCCATGGTGTTATTGAAATTAATTATGCTATTTTTCCGCAACAAAGCGGACTGATTGAAATCCCAGAACAAATTTTTTCTGCGACCTTAGCTGGCCATGATCCGCATTCTCTCACGCCTTTTAGTGCACAAGCTGGGCAGCGTATTGAGGTCAGATCAGCACGTATTCCACTGCAGGTTAAAGCTATCCCCAAGGACTACCCTGAACATGCCGCTTGGCTACCAGCACAACAGGTAAGCCTAGAACAAAGCTGGGCTCCCAGCCTAGATACACCAATCAGCACAGGTACAGCTGTTACTCGGCTGCTCAAAATACATGCACAAGGCTTACCTGACTCTCAGTTGCCTGCTTTAACGCCACCGCCTGCAAGTACTTACACTGTGTACGTTGATCAACCCTCATTCGGCCACCAGTTTACTGAGCAAGGCCTCATCAGTCATCGTGATGAACGCCAAGCCTTTGTCTTTCAAAGTGCTGGCCAGCACAGCCTAGCCGCCATCAAATTACCGTGGTGGAATACCAGTACAGACCAACTTGAATACGCTGAACTACCCGCACAAAAACTACAGGTGATTGCAGCAGCGCTTACAGCCAACTCGACTGACTTAACACCACTAGCAAGCGATCCAGCAACGCTAACACCGGACAACCAGCCATTGTGGCTCTGGCAAGCACTGAGCGCTCTTTTCTTTATTTTAACTCTGGTTGGTTTTAGCTTGTGGTGGCGTGCGCGTCACCAGCCAGCTGTTATCGTACCTGCCAGTAACGGGCCAAGCTCGCGTAATTTACATGACGATTTAAAGCGCGCCTGTTTATCGAATGACCCACAGAGTACACGCCAAGCCCTGGATGCCTGGGCACGCCAACACCCAGAATCGTTGGCTGATATAGCCATGCGTGATGACAGTCTAAGTGATGCTCTGGATGCTCTAAATAGCGCGCTATACAGTGAGAATTATAGTAACTGGCAAGGCCAAGCGCTCTGGCAGGCTATCGGTCAGCTGTCTTTTACTGAGCCTTCAGCTGCCAGTGGCGATGATCAACTGCCGCCACTTTATCCACCCTAGCCGCCTATTTATAGCAATGCTGGCGTATACTATAACCAACAGTAGACTTTTGTTACTGCCGATAAGGCGGTATGGTTTAAAGCTTTTATATGCATATTATGGCGCTGAGCAGGATGACTCAGCCTCTTTTTATAACCTGCGAGTGAGATAACGACGACGATGGCTGATTTACCAATCGATGACTTAAACATTGCTTCTAACGTGACACTAATCACTCCAGAGCAACTTAAAAATAAAATGCCGCTGAGCGAAAAAGCACAGCACACCGTATCGCACGGCCGTCAAGTTGTGCGTGACATTCTGGACGGCAAAGACCACCGCTTATTTATTGTTATTGGCCCCTGCTCTATCCATGACTTAAAAGCAGCGCATGAATATGCAGACCGCCTCAAGGCACTGGCTGATGAAGTGTCTGACACTCTATTTTTAATCATGCGCGTGTATTTTGAAAAACCGCGCACGACCGTGGGCTGGAAAGGCTTAATCAACGATCCGTACTTGGATGATTCTTTTAAAATTGAAGATGGCTTGCATATTGGCCGTAAATTATTATTGGATCTGGCTGAAAAAGGCTTACCTACTGCCACTGAAGCCTTAGACCCCATTTCGCCACAGTATTTGCAAGACTTAATTAGCTGGTCGGCCATTGGCGCACGTACCACAGAGTCACAAACACACCGCGAAATGGCATCAGGTTTATCCTCTGCAGTGGGTTTTAAAAACGGCACTGATGGTGGCTTAACTGTTGCTATTAACGCTCTGCAATCGGTCTCTAGCCCACATCGCTTTTTAGGCATCAACCAGCAAGGCGGCGTATCTATTGTAACCACTAAAGGCAATAATTATGGCCACGTGGTGTTACGCGGTGGTAACGGCAAACCAAACTATGACTCGGTCAGTGTTGCGCTATGTGAGCAAGAGCTAAAAAAAGCTAAAATCTCTACCAACATCATGATTGACTGCAGCCATGCCAACTCCAACAAAGACCCAGCACTGCAGCCGCTGGTTCTGGATAACATCACCAACCAAATTGTAGATGGTAACCAATCCATTAGCAGCTTAATGATTGAAAGTCATTTAGGTTGGGGTAACCAATCAATCGGTGATGACTTGAGCCAGCTTAAGTACGGTGTGTCTATTACCGATGCTTGTATTGACTGGGACACTACAGAAAAAAGCATACGCAGTATGCGTGAGAAACTAAAAGACGTACTACCGACGCGCAAGCGTAACTAAATCAATAAGCAGCGAAACAACAACGCCCTGCACTGCGCAGGGCGTTGTTGTTTATCGTCTGACATTATTGTGGGTGACGTTGCAGGTAGACTTCTATATACGAACAGGAAGGTATCACCGTATAGCCTTGCTGTTTTGCAAAAGCCAAGCCCGCTTTAGCCAATAGCGCAGCAATACCTTTACCCCGCAGTTCATTAGGAACATAAGTGTGGTGAAAATCAAGCGTCTGCGCATCCACTGTACGATATTCTAAAATAGCCTGATACCCATCCACCTGCGCTGAAAAACACTGATTTTTTGGGTTATGCACAATCTCTATTTGCTCACTCATTTGCACCTCCAGGTTGTTAACTGACCAATAGTTTCAGCATACACCGTTTTTATAAAACCGTATTCAGCAAAAGCTAGGCTCGTAACGAACATGACTTTTCAGCTGCTGAGCAGATCTTCAACCACTGAGCAAACACCTGTTAAGAGACATGGTTGAGCATATTTTAGTAAAAAAAAAGACGGCCAATAGGCCGTCCAAATAAACATCCCGGGGGAGGAATGTTCTTACGCATGAATCTGTCTTCTCGCAGGAGGTAGACACTATGCATACTAGTCAAAAAAACGCCGCAAACAATTAAACAAAAGTCTAACCAGTCAGCATATGACTGACCGTTACCGGTTTTCTAATTGTGTCATTCGTTCGATAAACGCAGCCTCATCTAAAACTGGAATAGCCAACTCTTGCGCTCTCACCAGCTTAGAGCCAGCACTAGCACCAGCCACCACACAACTGGTTTTTGCCGAGACCGAGCCGGCCACTTTAGCGCCAAGCTGCTCCAATCGCACTTTAGCTTGCTCACGGGTTAGCTGCTCTAAGGTTCCAGTCAACACCCAAGTTTGTCCAGCTAATGGCGCCGCCTGCATCTGTGTTCGCTGACAATTCCAATGCATACCAAACTCAATCAGTTGTTGCTCTAGACACAGTGCGTGCTCTCGCTGCTCGTCCTGGCTGATAAAGTCTTGCAGCGCCAGTGCAGTGTTTTTTGACAACCGCTCAACACTACACAGGTCAAGCCAGTCTGCCGCAAACAGCGCCGCAACACTTTTAAAGTGTTGTGCAAGACGCAGTGCATTGGTGTGCGCCACACCGCTAATATTAAACTGCTCGATAAAGCCAGCCAAAGTTGCACAGGCTTGGAACGCAACATCAGTCTGCCCTTCATCGACCGCCTGCACTTGCAACTCGGCAAGCTGCGCAATCACACTTTGATTGTGGTTGTCAGCAAAAAAACTGGTGATCTCGTGCGCTACTTCTGCGCCGATTTCAGGCAACCACAACAGGGTTTGCGGATAAGCCTGTTGTAAGCGCTGCATTGAACCTAAAGCACGCGCCAACACTTTGGCGGTTTCTTCACCCACATCAGGAATACCTAGGGCGAAAATCAAGCGCGCTAAACGCGGCTGCTTACTCCCTGCAATCGCACTGAGTAAGTTACGTGCGGATACATCGGCAAAGCCATCCAACTCAAGTACTTGCTCATAGGTCAAGCGATACAAGTCGGCAGGCGAGGCTACCAGCTTGCGAGTAACCAGCTGCTCAATGATTTTCTCACCCAACCCGTCAATGT
This sequence comes from Pseudomonas sp. C27(2019), assembly GCF_008807395.1. Classification (GTDB taxonomy): domain Bacteria; phylum Pseudomonadota; class Gammaproteobacteria; order Pseudomonadales; family Pseudomonadaceae; genus Denitrificimonas. The sequence continues at coordinate 854,229 of NZ_CP043320.1, read as the reverse complement.
CCATCGCACGGCGCGAGACAAAGTGGATAAGGGCTTGTTGCAGCTGGGCTTGGCAGCTTAAACGCCCCATACAACGCCACACTGCACCCTCACTGACCACCTGTTTATTTTTGCTGCGACGAACCAGTTGTGTGCGCTCAACCTGCGAACCACAGACCGGACACTGGCTGGGCGCTTCGATAGCGCGCGCATCACTTGGACGACGCGCCAACAGCACTTGCGTGATCTGCGGAATCACGTCGCCAGCGCGACGCACAATCACAGTGTCACCAATCATTACACCTAAACGCGCCACTTCATCCATATTATGCAAGGTGGCATTCGAGACCATCACACCGCCAACATGCACGGGTTTTAAGCGTGCCACTGGCGTAACAGCACCGGTGCGCCCCACCTGAAACTCAACATCTAATAACTCAGTAATTTCTTCTTGCGCAGCAAACTTATAGGCTAATGCCCAGCGCGGCTCGCGCGCACGAAAACCTAAACTGTGCTGCTGCTCTAGGGCATTGATTTTAAATACCACCCCATCAATGTCATACGGCAGCTGCGCTCGACGCTGACCAATATCGGCATAGTAGGCTAAGCAACCTTCAATACTGTTGACCACTTTCAGTTCAGGACTGATGCTAATACCCCACTCGCGTAATCGCTGCAGCGTACCCGCATGGGTCTGCGCTAAATCTTCAGTGCTGCTGCCGTAGCAACAAAACTCCAGTGGCCGACTGGCGCTAATTTTCGCATCAAGCTGACGTAAGCTTCCAGCCGCAGCATTACGTGGATTGGCAAAGGGCTTTTGATCCGCTGCGAGGGCACGCTGATTGAGTAATTCGAAGCCCGCTTTTGGCATATAAACTTCACCACGCACCTCTAAATTCTCAGGCCAACCCTCACCCTGTAGCTTCAGCGGAACATTGCGAATGGTGCGCACATTAGCAGTAATATCTTCGCCGGTTTGCCCATCACCGCGGGTTGCCGCACGTACCAACACGCCCTGTTCATAACTGATACTTACGGCAAGACCATCCAGCTTAGGCTCACAGCAATACTCAATAGAAACGGGCGCAGCAGAAAATAAATCACTCTGCCCTTGGCTTGCGCCCAGTGCCTGCTCTGCACGCTGAGCAAACTCCAGAACCTGCTCCTCAGCAAAGGCATTACCCAAACTTAACATCGGCACGCCATGCTGCACTTGAATAAAAGTATCGAGGGGCTGGCCTGACACGCGCTGGGTTGGTGAGTCTGCAGTGATCAGCTCTGGGTGTTGCTGCTCCAGCTCACGTAACTGTGAAAATAAGCGATCGTACTCACTGTCCGGCACAGTGGGTGCATCTAAAACATAATAACTGTAATCATGCGCTTCAATCGTTTGGCGCAACTGTGCGATGCGTGTAGAAATAGTCTGTTTTGAATTCATGGCCTAATACTCAAACAAAAAGAGCAGCCTCAGCTGCCCTATTGCGTAGTGTCAAAATGACAAAAGCTACAACTTCTGCGTCAACCGCTGACGTTCAAAGTCAGCGATGCGTTCACGATAATGCTCAATGGTCTGCGCAGTTAATACACTGCGGTGATCATCTTTAAGATCACCATCCAGCTCTTTTGCTAACTTACGCGCTGCAGCAATCATTAAATCAAACGCCTGGCGGCTATTGCGCGGTCCAGGTAATCCCATGAAGAAACACACAGCGCGAGTACTAAATAGCTCCATATCATCTAAATCAAATGTGCCTGGATTTAGCGCATTGGCCATAGAAAATAATTTATCGCCATTGCCAGTCATGCTTTCATGGCGGTGGAAGATATCCATCGCGCCAAAGCGCAAACCGCTTTCTAAAATGCTTTGCAGCAAAGCTGGGCCTTTAAAGCCCTGTTCATTGCGTGCGACCACATGAATAATGAGAATCTCGTCATACTCAGTGCCATCACTGTCGGAACTCTCAGGCAACGGCTCATCGATATCATCGTCAAATGGGTTAAGCAGAGTCGGCACCTGCTGATCATCTAGCGACAAAGCATCAACACTTGTATCAATTGGAGGCTGTTTACGAGCTGTGCTATCGGCACGCAAAGTAACGCTTGCATCATTATCATCATCACCCAATGAGGGCTCTTGTTTGCTCACGACGCGCGCAGGGCCCATGATCTCTGGATTATCTTCTTCTGGCAGGTCAGCCAAGTTACGATCCAAACGAAACTTTAATGTATTTCTATTACCACTCATACGACGCCAAGCATCAAACAAAATAGCAGCGATAACGATAACACCGATAACAATTATCCACTCTCGCAAACCGATATCCATGAGATACGTTAACTCCTATGACCAATAAATAAAAAAGGGCCTCGCAACCCTACACGGGTGATGCCTGCATACGCATTCAGAATACATCACACCAAAAATTTAAACTAAATCCAATATATTGAGCAACCAGCTTATATCATTAACATTTAGAGCTACAAACTGCGCTGGTGTTCCATAACTTACGCAAATGCTGAATAATTACCTGTATTGTCAGGGCGGTGTTAAAAAACGGCTCACAATCTTTAGATTGAACGTGCTTTAGCACGGCCCCGAAGGGGAGCGAAGCGAATAAAATGCTCATTTACCACCTGTAAACTGCACTTTCTCGCCGATTTGACTCGCTAGCGCTCGCCCTTCGGGCCAGCCTTTGGCTGTTACTCCCGTTGTTCGTTGCGCCCAGCCCTGACTGCCTCGCCAACATTATTCAGTGCTTCCTAACATCTATATTAGCAAAGTTCATAGTAAAACTAATCTTATTAGCGACTATTAAGCGCAATAAAATTATAAACGATCCATTTAGCAGACCCAACAAACCAATAAAACAGCTGGACCCAGCCTATTACAAAAAACCAACCGCCATGCACTCAGGCATCTGTACTCAAGTCATTGCCAACTAAAGGCATCGGCATCTAAATATGCAGGAAAACGCTGTTTGAACTGAACCAATGCAGCCGCTTGTAGCATTGCATAATAAACTCCCGCTTGCGCACCCGCATGTAATAGCGTTTCACCCATAAAATCAAGTACTTGGCTATCACCGCTATGGGCATGCCCTTGATGGTCATCACCGGTACGGTTAACCGCAGCAACATAGCATAAATTTTCAATCGCACGCGCGGGCAGCAGGCGATTCCAAGCCGCGCGGCGTACAGCAGGCCAACTCGCCACGTACAGCAGTAGATCTGTATGCTGTGCATCGCGACTCCACACCGGAAAGCGCAAGTCATAACAAATCAATGGACGAATACGCCAACCTTTTAGCTCAACCTGCAGTTGTTGTTGACCGGCAGTGAAATGATTGTGCTCGCCAGCCATACGAAACAAATGACGCTTGTCATAGTGCGCAAAGCTGCCATCGGGCCGCGCCCAAATCAGGCGATTACGATAATCCCCCATCGCCACTTCGGTGATTAAACTGCCACACACCACTGCATTTAAGCGCTTGGCTTGTTGTAGCAGCCACTGCGTGGTCGGCCCCATCTCTGGCTCAGCCTGCGCAGCTGAATCCATGGTAAAAGCACTGTTAAACATTTCCGGCAATAGCACCAAATCAACAGGCTCTTGCTGTACTTCTATATCATCTAACGCCTGGGAAAAATAAGCTAAGTTTGCAGCCACGTCGTGTCTTACTGACGGCCCCTGCACTAAAGCTAAGCGTAAATCAGGCAGTGCATTTAAATCGCACATAATTTTTCTCCAGCCAAGCTCAAAGTATCTTCTTGTTTAGCAAAACACACCCGCAACAGATGCTGATCAACAGGCGCTTGCTGATAGAATACCGATAATGGAATACTGGCTACGCCATGCTCTGTCGTCAGCCAATGTGCCATTTGCACATCGTTTAAATCATCCCGAATAGCGCGATAATCAAGCAATTGAAAATAAGTACTGGCTGTTGGCACAAAGGTAAACCGCGAGTTTTCTATCGCCAAGCACAACTGATCACGTTTGCGCTGATAAAAAGCCGGTAACTGATCGACATGCTCAGGCTGAGCCTGCATAAAGTCCGCTAAGGCATGCTGTATCGGTGTCACCGCACAAAAACTCACATACTGATGCACTTTACGTAACTCGGCAGTGAGCTTTGCCGGCGCCACCATATAACCGGTTTTCCAGCCAGTGACATGGTAGGTTTTGCCAAAGGAACTGACCACACAAGCGCGTTGATACAGCTCTTCATGGGTTAAAACACTGCAGTGCGACTGATCATCAAAAACCAAGTGCTCATAGACTTCATCACTGAGCAGGTAAACATCGCGCTCACGAATCAAATCAGCCAATTGCTGCAAATCGCTGCGTTGTAGCACAGCGCCACTGGGGTTATGCGGACTGTTGATAATCACTAAGCGCGTGCGCTCAGTTAAGGCGTCAGCAAATTTTTGCCAATCGACAGAGAAATCCACACTATTAAGTGCAATATGCACACAACGACCACCGGCTAAGGTGACTGCTGGCGCATAACTGTCGTAGCAGGGATCAAAGACAATCACCTCATCACCGGCACGCACTAAGGTTTGAATGGCGCAAAACAGCGCCTGTGTCGCACCGGGCGTAATAGTGACTTCTTTATCTGCGCACACTGGGTTTCGGTATAAACGAGCAATTTTGCTGGCAACGTGCTCGCGCAAAGCTGCCACGCCTGTCATTGCACCGTACTGGTTATGCCCAGCTTGCACATGGCGCTGCAGCGCTTCTTTTAATGCCTCTGGTGCATCAAAGTCAGGAAAACCCTGTGATAAATTTAACGCACCATGTGCATCAGCTAGCTGTGACATCTGCGAAAAAATGGTCAACCCGACCTGAGGTAATTTACTCTGCAGCTGCATTTTATCATCTCTAAAATGAGGTCACCGCGAAAGCCAAGCGCTGCTATAAGTGCTTGGCGACACCGCTTACTTTTTCTTCTTGCGCAGATCTCTTTCTTTTTTATTGGCCATTAGGCGGCGTTTTTTATTCACCTGGCGCTCGCTGAGTTTGTTCTTCTTGCCTTCAAAGGGGTTTGAGCCACCTTTAAACTCAATACGAATCGGTGTACCCACCAGTTTCAAAACGCGTCGATAGGTATTTTCTAAATAACGCACATAGCTTTTAGGCACAGCATCAACCTGATTACCATGAATGATAATCAGCGGTGGATTCGCGCCACCTAAGTGCGCATAACGCAATTTAATACGATGCCCGCCGACAATTGGCGGCTGATGTTCACGCACGGCATCCTCAAGAATTTGCGTCAAACGATTGGTTGGCCAGCGGGTTATGGCCGAGGTAAAGGCATTTTGCACAGACTTATACAAATGCCCGACGCCCGTACCGTGCAACGCAGAAATAAAGTGAATATCAGCAAAGTCGACAAAATAAAGACGCCGCTCCAACTCTTTTTTTGCATACTCGCGCTCACTCGGCTGCATGCCGTCCCATTTATTCAGTGCGATCACAATTGCGCGGCCCGACTCTAAAGCAAAACCTAACAAGTTCAGATCGTGGTCAACCACACCTTCACGCGCATCCATCACAAAGATCACCACGTTGGCGTCTTTAATCGCCTGCAGGGTTTTCACCACTGAGAACTTTTCAACTTCTTCTGAAATTCTGCCACGACGGCGCACACCCGCAGTATCAATCAGGGTGTACTTTTCATCATCGCGCTCAAATGGGATATAGATGCTGTCACGTGTCGTTCCCGGCTGGTCATACACCACTACGCGCTGCTCACCGAGCATGCGATTCACCAATGTTGATTTACCAACGTTAGGTCGACCAATAATTGCGATTTTAATGCCGTCTTTAGCATCAGGTCCGGGGATACGTTTGAGATCTTCACCTTCAACAATGCTATCTAAATCAATTTCATCAATTACATCTTTAGCAAAGCTGCCGAGAGTTAACTCAAGCATTTGCGTGATACCACGGCCATGCGCCGCAGCGATTGCTACAGAGTGACCTAAGCCCAACGGACTAAACTCAGCCAAAGCAATATTTTCATCGAGATGATCAACTTTATTGACCACCACCAAAGTGGTTTTATTACGCTTGCGCAGATGCTCAGCAATCATTAGATCAGAGGGACACATGCCATCACGCGCATCAACTAAAAACAGCACCACATCTGCTTCTTCAATCGCGAGCAGCGACTGTTCGGCCATTTTCGCATCAATACCATCTTCATCACCGCTAATACCACCGGTGTCGATCAAAATATAACTGCGATCCTGCCACTTCGCTTCACCGTATTGGCGATCACGCGTCAGCCCAGGAATATCGCCTACAATCGCATCGCGGGATCTAGTCAGGCGGTTAAACAACGTCGATTTGCCGACATTAGGTCGGCCCACCAGAGCAATTACGGGAACCATTGGCTCCTCCAGCGATAATTCAAAAAACACAAAAGCCGCTGTCGATCTAACGACAGCGGCCAAACTCTTTGCTAAATAGGTGTTTCCTACCTAACAGCTTACTTAATGGTTAGGGCAACTAACTTGCCACCATTACCGTAAACATACAGCCAGCCACCAACCACTAAGGGTTGTACACGCAATCCTTTGCTATCAATTCGTGTACGAGCGATAAAACGCCCATCAACTTGACTCAGAATATGCAGGTAACCTTCAAGATCACCTACAGCGATATAGCTTGAGAATACTGCAGGTGCAGACAACTGCCGACGCAGCAATGCACTGTTACTCCACATCGCGGTTGCTGAACGCTCATCAACACTCTCGATTGTGCCATCAGCTAAACTGACATAGGCATTACCAAAACCTTCGGCAACACCAACATAACTGGATGCCTCGCGCTGCCAAAGGACTTGGCCACTTTGCGCATCAAGACCAGCGACACGGCCTTGATAGCTGGCAACATATAAGGTATTTCCAGACAGTAATAAACCGCCATCAATATCGACCATACGCTCAAGCTCTGTACGCCCAGATGGAACTGCCACACGCTGCTCCCAAATTGGCAAACCACGCTGCGTATCAATGGCAATGACTTTGCCTGTCGACAAACCTGCATAGGCAACATAGTCAGTCAGTAAAGGCGCACCCGTGCCGCGCAAGGTCAATACCGCTGGCGTGCTTTCATAAATCCAACGCTGTTGTCCCGTTGTCGCTTCTAAAGCAATCAAGCGATCATCTTGCGTCTGTACGACGACCACATCACCATTACTGACTGGCGCAGCTAACACCTCACTGGTCACTTTGCTGCGCCACAGATCTTCACCGCTACTGGCATTTAAAGCAATCACATCACCACTGAGTGTGCCTAGCAATAACATGCCGGAGCCTACACCGACACCGCCGGAAATATTCTGTTTAAGCTTACGCGTCCAGACTGTTTTACCGGTGAAACGATTTAACGCAGACACACGACCATTCACGTCAGTCGCAAATATATGGTCGCCATCAACCGCAGGCGTCAAAGTATTCCAAAGTTTGCCTTGGCCAGCACCTACGGATGTACTCCATTCTTTTTTAAGCTGTATCTCGCTGGTGATTTTTTCTAGCGCTTGTGGCTTTAGCTCTTTTTTGCTTGTGCTGCTGCAGCCCACGGCTAGCAGTGCCAAAGCAAGCACAGCCATATACTTGTATCGTTTCAAGTTAGGCATCCTTATCACTTAGGTTGTCGAGTTTCATCAATAAGTTACCTGCCGCCGCTTCAGGCGACAAGGCTTTCTGAGCGTTTAAATAAGCTGCTTTAGCTTCAACAGGTCGCTCTAAAACAACCAAAGCGTCACCGCGCAACTCTTCACGTGTCGCAATAAAAGCAGGTTGAACTTTAGCATCCAGCAACTTCAATGCCTGCTCCGCTTGTTCTTGCGCGATAAGCACACGCGCTAAGCGCTGACGAGCCAATTCTTGCAAGGTGTCATTAGCAGGTTTTGCAAGAATCTCATTGAGTTCAAGCGCGGCATCATCCAGTTGATTCTTATCCACTGCAACTTTAACAGCTAATAAACCCGCATACTGTGCATAAGCATTATCAGGATTAACTTTTTTAATCTCTGCTAACAATTTGGCTACATGCTGAGCATCAATCTGCTCGCTCGGTACTAAAGCGGCTTCTAGCAATTGCTGATACAAAACAGATGAGGTGTGCGCCTGGTTAGCCTGATGCTTTTGCCAGGTCTGCCAACCAAATACAATCACTAGCGCTAACACACCACCCATCAATAACGGTTTGCCGTTGCGCTGCCACCACTCTTTAATCAGCGCAATTTGTTCTTCTTCAGTATGATCGCTCACGCTGATACTCCTAATTAGTTAATGATGAATCGTACTGGAAAAAACACTTTAAGTGCTCAGCTAAACCAGCCCAAGCGACAGATTGTTGCTCAGCATCGGTACGCAAAGGTTTAATCGCAACCGTCTCAGATTGCAGCTCATCCTCGCCCAGTATTAAGGCATACAATGCACCACTTTTGTCAGCTTTTTTAAACTGACTTTTAAAGCTGCCAGCACCTGCATTGACCTGTAAACGCAGATTTGGTATCGCATCACGCAACTGCTCGGCTAAGGTTAACGCAGCCAGTTCACTGCTCTCGCCAAATGCACAAAAATAGATATCCACTTGCCGTGATAACTCTTCTGGGGTTTGGCCTAATGTTTCTAGCATTAAAATCAGGCGTTCAACACCCATGGCAAAACCCACGCCTGGGGTTGCCCGACCGCCCATTTGCTCAATCAGTCCATCATAACGACCACCGGCACACACAGTACCTTGCGCACCCAGCTGATCGGTGACCCACTCAAACACCGTCTCACAATAATAATCTAAGCCGCGCACTAGACGAGGATTAATCACATAGGGCACACCGGCAGCATCAAGACGCGCACGTAAACCGGCAAAATGCGCCTTCGATGCTTCATCTAAATAGTCCTCAAGCTGCGGCGCAACGCCTAATAACGCTTGGGTATCTGGATTTTTGCTGTCTAAGACACGCAATGGATTGGTTAATACGCGACGCTGACTGTCTTCATCAAGCTGATCGTGACGTGCATTTAAATACTCAACCAATGCTTCACGATAAACACCACGCGCAGCAGCTGTACCTAAGCTATTAAGCTCTAAAGTGACGTACTGACTGATACCCAGTTTTTTCCATAAGCGCCAAGTTAAAACAATGAGTTCCGCATCCACATCAGGACCGGGCAAATTAAAGGCTTCAACGCCCACTTGCTGAAACTGGCGATAGCGACCTTTTTGCGGACGCTCATGACGAAACATTGGGCCTTGATACCAAAGCTTTTGCACTTGTCCGCCACCGGCTAGGCTATGCTCCAGCACCGCCCGCACACAACTGGCAGTGCCTTCTGGGCGCAATGTCAGAGAATCACCATTACGATCGGCAAAGGTGTACATTTCTTTTTCGACAATATCGGTGACTTCACCAATAGAGCGTTTAAACAACTCAGTAAATTCAACAATGGGCATGCGTATCTGCCGATAGCAATAGCTGTCAAGCAACTCGGCAACAGTTTTTTCAAAATAGCGCCACAGTGGTGTTTGGTCTGGCAAAATATCATTCATGCCGCGAATGGCTTGTAATGGTTTACTCACAAAATTCCCTTAGCAATTAACTGCGCGCAATCATGGCAGCCTCAGCTGCAACTTTTTCACTGGCTCGCTGGCGAATCAGCGCTTCAAGCTTGTCCACCAAATGCTCATTATCTAATTTTTGTACCGGCTTGCCATCGATATAGAGCAAGTTAGGTGAGCCGCCGGTCAAGCCAACATCCACTTCTTTTGCTTCACCTGGGCCATTGACCACGCAACCAATGATGGCAACATCCAGCGGCACTAACAAATCTTCTAAGCGCACCTCTAGCTCATTCATGGTTTTAACCACGTCAAAGTTTTGTCTGGAGCAGCTAGGACAAGCAATAAAGTTAATCCCTCGTGAGCGCAGTTTGAGCGACTTCAAAATATCAAAGCCAACTTTAATTTCTTCTACAGGGTCTGCCGCCAGCGATACGCGAATGGTATCGCCAATACCATCATTGAGCAGCATCCCTAAACCAACCGCAGACTTAACCGTACCCGAGCGTAAGCCACCCGCCTCTGTAATACCCAAGTGCAAGGGCTGCTCAATAACTTTCGCCAGTTGCCGGTAGGCCTCAACTGCCATAAAAACACCTGAGGCTTTAACGCTGACTTTAAAGTCTGGATAGTTCAAACGATCCAGATGCTCAACATGGCGCAAGGCTGACTCAACCAAAGCTTCTGCCGTTGGCTCGCCATATTTTTTTTGTAAATCTTTTTCTAAGGAACCCGCGTTGACACCAATACGGATCGGAATACCACGATCACGTGCCGCATCAACCACGGCTTTGACTCGTGCTTCATTGCCAATATTGCCTGGGTTAATCCGCAAGCAATCAACACCCAACTCTGCTACGCGCAGGGCAATACGATGATCGAAATGAATATCAGCCACCAATGGGACATGCACTTGCTTTTTGATTTTGCCAAAGGCTTCAGCTGCTTCCATATCCGGTACAGAAATGCGCACAATATCAGCACCGGCCTGCTCTAAACGTAAAACCTGCGCAACAGTAGCAGCAACATCACAGGTGTCAGTATTGGTCATGCTTTGCACACTGATTGGCGCATCACCACCGACAGCAACTGAGCCGACATAGATTTTTCGTGAAACACGACGTTTAATTAAAGATTGTTCATGCATGACTATTGGCCCAGTGTAATTCTGGCGGTTTCGCCACTAATCGACGCACTAAAGTCGACAGGCTCACCATTATAAATAATGCTTACACCTTTGGCATAACCTAAATGGATATTGAGCGGCGCTTTACCGGTAACATTCAACTGCTGACCCGCACGATTTAAACCACTGCTTATTTCTGTACCATCGGCATCCTGTACACGCACCCAGCTGTCATTAGCAAAACTCAGCTGCAAAACACCCATTCCAGGTTCAAGCTGTAATTGTGCATCGCTGCTCGCCTCATTAAGCTCAATCGCTTGCTCCGTTTGCACAGGTTGCTCTTCTTCGTTATCGAGCAATGATTGTTCTGTCAACTCTGTACTGTCCGCCGGATCAGATTCTAAAGCAATATCACCCGCTTGCTCTTCCAGCTCATCTAGGGTCTGCACATGTACAGAACCATCGGCACGCTCAACTTCAACACGATCAAAAACGGCTGACTGGCTACTGTCTTGTGGTTTTGCTGCATTAAATGTTTGCCAAGCATAGTAGGCAGCACCTGCGGCAATCACAAAAACCGCAAAGGCACTGAACTGCAGCATGCCGCGCGAAACGCGACGTGCCTCACCGACTCGATCAATACTGTGCACCGCACTGTCTATAGTGCTGCTACCAACCTGCTTGTCAAACTGCTCAACCAGCTGATCAGCATTCAAGCCCAGCACTTTTGCATAGCTGCGGATATAACCACGCGCAAAAGTAACACCCGGCAGGCGCTCAAACTGGCTTGCTTCTATAGACTCTACTGCATTAGCAGTCAGATTTAGCTTGTTAGCCACTTCCGCTATGGTCCAGTCGGCGGCTAGCCGCGCGTTGCGTAGAACGTCGCCTACCGCAACAGTTTGCACGTCTGTCTCTAAAGATGCATCGCTCATCACTGCTCCGATTGATACTGTTTGTACTCAGCACTCGCAGGATACAAACGCTTAAGTTGCAGCCCTAAACTAGCGGCTTGATTTCGGTCTTGGAATATTTTAGCCAAACGTGAACCGAGTAATAAGCTGCGCGCAGAATGCTCGCTCAGCTGTGTAAAAGATTGATAATAGCGCTGTGCAGGAACGTAGTCTTGTCGCTCATACAATAACAACGCCATCTCTAACAATGCTCGCGGCTGCTGCGGGTTTAAGCGCAACGATCGCTCAAAATGCTTCATCGCCAAAGGCTTATTATCTAAGCGCAAAGCAGTTAGTCCCATGTTTTCAAAAACCCGTGAGCGCCCACCATACATGGTGTCTTTTGAAGCTGCAGTAAATTGCTCAAAGGCTTTCTGATACTCACCCTGTTCGTACAAAAAACTACCGTAGTTGTTTTGAATGCGGGGATTGACACCTTGCGACAGTGCTTTACGAAAATGCTGATCAGCCAGCTCAGGCTCTAGTTCATTTTGAAACACTAAAGCTAAAGCAGCATGCGCATCTGCACTGTTAGAGTCAATATCCAAGGCTTTTTGTAATGGCATCTTTGCTTGTTCAGAACTGCCTTGCTGCAAATAACCAATGCCTAACTGAATGTACGCATCACGTGCCTGATTGCGACCCTCTTCAGTACGTAATGGCGGCTTGTTACCGCTTGACACGCATGCACTGAGCACAACACATAAAGCCAGCAAGAGTCCCGTTCGAACATTCATATCCACTTCCTTAAATTCGACACGCTGTCTAAATGATCAGCAACAATATTCATTTAGCTATTAACTTGGCGCACGGCAATATAACGCTCACTACGACGTGTGCGGTCTTGTACTTGCCCGACCAACTGCCCACAGGCCGCATCAATATCTTCACCACGCGGCATGCGCACTGTCACACTATAACCACCATGGTGCAAGGTGTCTTGGAAACGACGAATCGCATTATTGCTGGGACGCTCGTAACCTGAATGCGGAAATGGGTTAAACGGGATTAAGTTAACCTTACAAGGAACATCTTTCAACAATTCAACCAATTGTTCAGCGTGCTCTGGCTGATCGTTAATATCTTTAAGCAGGGTATATTCAATGGTTAAAAAACGTTTTTCACCGAGCTTTGCGATGTAACGCTTACACGCCGCTAACACCACATGCAGCGGATACTTTTTATTGACCGGAACTAAAGTATTGCGCAATTCATCATTTGGCGCATGCAAAGATAAAGCCAAAGACACATCAATATGCTCGCCGAGTTTATCAACCATCGGCGCCACACCAGCAGTCGATAAGGTCACTTTGCGCTTAGAAATACCATAGCCAAAATCATCCAGCATGATACTCATAGCACTGACAACATTATCAAAATTGAGCAGCGGCTCACCCATACCCATCATCACCACATTGGTGATTGCACGCTCAGCGCTAGCCGGAACGGAGCCAAATGACTTGGACGCGATCCATACTTGGCCAATAATTTCAGCACTGGTTAAATCACTATTAAAACCTTGCTTGCCTGTTGAGCAGAAGCTGCAATCGAGCGCGCAACCTGCTTGCGAGGAGACACACAAAGTACCACGTGCACCTTGCGGTATATACACTGTTTCAACACAGCTGCCTGAAGCAACACGCACCACCCATTTGCGGGTGCCATCGCTGGAAATATCTTCACTGACGATTTCTGGCCCACGAATTTCAGCACAGGCACTGAGCTTTTCTTGCAACGCCTTACTGAGATTGGTCATGGCTGCAAAATCATCTACAGCAAAATGGTGAATCCACTTCATAACCTGATCAGCGCGAAACTTTTTTTCACCAATGGAGGCAAAAAACGCAATCAACTGCTCACGCGTTAAGCCAAGCAGATTCACTTTTTCAGTTACAGTTGTCATGGATTCACCTTGTTGCCTATCCGTTATTAACGGATGCGGTCACATACTTCAGTTGCTGCGAAGAAGTATGAAATTTCACGTGCAGCAGCTGCTTCTGAGTCAGAACCATGCACAGCGTTTTCATCAATAGATACTGCGAAATCTGCGCGGATCGTGCCTGCAGCAGCTTCTTTAGGGTTGGTTGCGCCCATCAGTTCACGGTTGGCAGCAATTGCGTTCTCGCCTTCTAAAACCTGAACGATAACAGGGCCTGAGGTCATAAAACTAACGAGATCATTGTAGAAAGGACGCTCTTTGTGCTCAGCGTAAAAACCGCCTGCTTCGCGCTCTGACAATTGCAGCATTTTTGAAGCAACAACGCGTAAACCTGCTTTTTCAAAACGTGAAGTGATTTCACCAACAACGTTTTTTGCAACAGCGTCAGGCTTGATGATTGAGAATGTACGTTGAACAGTCATGTAGAACTCCAGGTAAATTAAGTTTTTAAAAGGACCAAACCCGCGAATTATACGCGGGTTTGTAAGAAATGCGTAGCCAATCACAAAGGTACTTAGCAGCCACTCATTGTTTTATTAGACTAAGCTCAAATAGTTGAGCTTAGAACTACTCTATTTCTTCAATCCAAGCTGCTTGTATAGCTTCAAGAATTTTCTCACCACTGCGCTCAGGGTCATCATCAAACTCAGGCAGCTCGGTTACTAAGCGGCGTAAATTCACAAAATTAATCGTGCGCGGATCAATATCTTCATGCTTTTCACTGAGCGAAATAGCAATTTCAAGCACATCTATCCATTTTAATTTCATTTTAGACACCCCTCAGTCACTGACGTTCTGATACTTGGTTGATAGTGTATTTTGGAATTTCTACCGTCAGATCAGTATCTTTGACCACTGCTTGGCATGACAAGCGTGAATCTGGCTCAAGCCCCATGCTTTATCCAGCATGTCATCCTCTAACTCATCTGACTCTTCCATTGACTCAAGGCCTTCACGAACAATCACATGGCAGGTTGTACAAGCGCAGGACATTTCGCAGGCGTGCTCAATTTCAATACCATTGCGCAGCGCAGCGTCCATAATAGTTTCACCAGGGATTGCTTCAATTACCGCACCTTCTGGGCAATGCTCAGCATGAGGCAAAAATATAATTTGCGGCATTGGGGTTAACCCTCCATTTCATTAAGTTGTCGCCCAGCCAAAGCGGATTTCACAGTGGCATCAAGGCGGCGTGCAGCGAACACGTTCGTTGCATGATTAAGCTGCTGGACATGGCGTGCGATAGCGTTGATATCCTCAGCTTTACGCACCTCATCCAGCGCACTCATACGCTCTTCGATTGCAACACGCTCCTGCGCTGTCAATAACGCATCGGCGTCAGCGTGCAGCGCGGCACGAACAGTTTCTAACAAACGCTCGGCATCAACACGCTGCTCTTGTAACGCGCGGGCTTGTTTATCCAGCTCAGCATTCTCAAATGACTCTTTGAGCATGCTGCTAATTTCTGTGTCGGTTAAACCATAAGAAGGCTTCACCTGAATACTCGCCTCAACACCACTACCCAGCTCACGCGCAGTTACCCCAAGCAGGCCATCCGCATCGACCTGAAAGGTCACACGTATTTTTGCAGCACCGGCAACCATCGGTGGTATACCGCGCAGCTCAAAACGCGCCAATGAGCGGCAATCACTGACCAACTCTCGCTCACCCTGCAGCACGTGCACAGCCATTGCCGTTTGTCCGTCGCGTGCAGTGGTAAAGTCTTGCGCGCGGGTCACAGGTATGGTGGTGTTACGTGGAATAATTTTCTCGACTAAATCACCCATGGTTTCTAGGCCGAGCGACAATGGCGTGACATCAAGCAGCAGTAACTCATCGCCTTCACGTTTATTCCCAACTAAAGTATCGGCTTGAATCGCAGCACCAATGGCAACCACTTGATCAGGATCGATATCAATCTTTGGCGCGCAATTAAACAGCTCACCAACGCGCGCTCGCACCAGAGGTACACGGGTTGAGCCCCCCACCATAACCACCGACTCAATTTCATCAAGCTCAACTTCAGAATCGCGCAGTGCGCGCCGGCAGGCCCTGAGGCTGCGCGCAACCAAAGGTTCAATCAACGCATCAAATACATCACGGGTTAAACTGCCCTGCCAACCGGCATACTCAACAGCAACATGCTCTTGTGTGGTTAAAGTTTCTTTTGCAGCACAGGCCAGCTCCAACAAATCGCGTTGCGCGCTCGGCGCCAGATCACTGGATAAGCCTGCTTGTTCAATCACCCAATGCGCAATCGCATGATCAAAGTCATCACCACCGAGCGCACTATCACCGCCGGTTGCCAACACTTCAAACACGCCACGACTCAAACGTAAAATGGACACATCAAAGGTGCCGCCGCCCAAATCATAAATAGCAACCACACCTTCCGCCTGCTGATCCAAGCCATAGGCAACGGCAGCCGCTGTCGGCTCATTGAGCAAACGTAAAACATTTAGACCCGCTAAACGTGCCGCATCTTTGGTGGCTTGGCGCTGCGCATCATCAAAGTAAGCCGGCACAGTGATTACCACACCCACCAGCTCTCCGCCTAGCGCAGCCTCACCGCGCTCACGCAGTGCTTGTAAAATACTGGCTGATACTTCGACCGGGCTCTTAGGCCCCTGCACCGTCTCAATAAACGGCATGTGTGATTTGCCAGCCTGAAAGCGGTAAGGCAACTGCTCACCCAATTGCTGCACATCAGCAAGTCCGCGCCCCATCAGACGCTTTACTGACAAAATACAATTATACGGATCACTGGCTGCAGCTTCACGCGCACTACGTCCGACTTCGATTCGATCAGCGTGATAACGCACAGCAGATGAGAGTGCGACGCGCCCTTGGGCATCAGGTAATGCTTGCGCTATACCATCACGCACGGTCGCCACTAATGAGTTGGTAGTACCTAAGTCAATCCCAACGGCGAGGCGCTGTTGATGAGGCTGGGGGCTTTGTCCAGGTTCGGCAATCTGTAGTAAGGCCATACGGATCTTTAATCTGACAGCCTGCAACGCAGGCTTTGGGTTAATCGTCTAAGCGCTCTTCTAACTGACGCACTTCATAAAACATCTTATCCAAAAATTGCATACGACGCGCCAAGCGCTCAGCTTGTTCACGCTGCTGCGGATCATTGATGCAATCGTCAAAAGCACTGTCTATTGCAACGCGCGCCCGTCTGAGTTCTTGCTCAAAACTCGCCAAGCCTTCAAGGTCAGCGTGCTCCTGCAAGGTTTCAAGCTGTTCGCGCCACTCCATTTGCTGGAATAAAAACTCACCGTCTTCGATGGTTGTTTCATCAGGCAAATCGGCATGCTGACGCAACAAATACAGCGCACGCAGGGTCGCTGACTTCAGTGTTTGAAATGCATCATTGAGCTGCGCAGCACGCTCGACTGCTAGACGCTGCTCAGCAGCCGGCGCGCTACTAAACCGGTCGGGATGCACCTCTTTGGCCAGCTCACGATATTTCGCAGCCAACGCTTGGCTGTCAATAACAAACGTCGGCTGCAAATCAAACAGTGCAAAGTAATCAACGCGCTCGGTGTCTGCCATATTACACACTGAAGCTTTCGCCGCAGCCGCATTCGCCACGCACGTTGGGGTTATTAAATTTGAAGCCTTCATTAATTCCTTCACGGACAAAATCAAGCTCGGTGCCATCAATGTACGCAAGGCTTTTTGGGTCAATAATGACCTTCATGCCAAAGCTTTCAAACACTTCGTCATCGGCTTCTAGCTCATCAACAAACTCAAGCACATACGCCATACCCGAACAACCCGTGGTGCGCACACCAAGGCGAATACCTTGGCCGCTACCACGCTTTTCAAGTGAGCGCCGCACATGATCTGCTGCGGCTTCTGTTAAGCTGATTGCCATATCAAACCTCTTTGATTAAGCCTTTTTTCTGCTTGTAATCACGTACCGCAGCTTTGATCGCATCTTCCGCTAAAACTGAGCAGTGAATTTTCACGGGTGGCAACGCCAACTCTTCAGCAATAGTGGTGTTTTTAATCAACTCAGCCTCATCAATGGTTTTACCTTTCATCCATTCTGTAGCAAGTGAGCTGGATGCAATCGCAGACCCACAGCCGTACGTTTTAAATTTTGCATCTTGAATCACACCGTCATCACTGACTTGAATTTGCAGGCGCATCACATCGCCACACGCCGGAGCGCCGACCATGCCGGTACCTACATCAGCTGCATCAGCATCCATTTTGCCAACGTTACGGGGATTCTCGTAGTGGTCTAAGACCTTATCACTGTATGCCATGATGATATTCCTTACTTAATGGGCAAGCATTAATGTGCTTGCCACTCAACTTTAGAGAGATCAACGCCGTCATTATGCATATCCCACAACGGGGATAAATCACGTAGACGCTGCACTGCTTCGCGAATTTGTCCGGCAGCGTGATCAACTTCTTCTTCGGTAGTAAAGCGGCCGAAGGTGAAGCGAATTGAACTGTGCGCTAATTCATCACTGCGGCCTAACGCGCGCAGCACATAGGAAGGCTCAAGCGAAGCCGAAGTACAGGCTGAACCTGAGGAAACAGCCATGTCTTTTAAAGCCATAATCAATGACTCACCTTCAACATAGTTGAAGCTGAGGTTTAAATTGTGCGGCACGCGCTGAGTTGCACTGCCATTTAAGTACAGCTCATCCATGTCACGCACTTTGTCATAAAAACGCTTATTCAGTTCTGCGATACGCTTGTTTTCTTCTGCCATTTCTAGGCGAGCCAACTCAAAAGCCTCACCCATACCAACGATCTGGTGGGTCGCTAGCGTACCCGAACGCATACCGCGCTCATGTCCACCGCCGTGCATTTGTGCTTCTAAGCGTACGCGTGGTTTACGGCGCACATACAGCGCACCCATACCTTTAGGTCCATAGGCCTTGTGCGCAGAGAATGACATCAAATCAACTTTGAGCTTCTCAAGATCAATTTCAATTTTACCGGCTGACTGAGCTGCATCAACATGGAACAACACGCCTTTTGAGCGAGTCAACTCACCAATTGCAGCAATGTCATTAATAGTACCGATCTCGTTATTGACATGCATGATCGACACCAAAACTGTATCTTCACGCATCGCAGCAGCAACCATATCTGCAGTCACTAGACCGTCTTCAGTTGGATCTAAATAGGTGACCTCATAGCCTTCACGCTCAAGTTGACGCGTGGTATCAAGCACCGCTTTGTGCTCAAGCTTAGAGGTAACAATATGCTTACCCTTGCTTACATAAAAGTGAGCAACACCTTTAATTGCTAAGTTGTTTGATTCCGTAGCACCTGAGGTCCAAACAATTTCACGCGGGTCTGCTTTAATCAGATCAGCAACCTGACGGCGTGCGTTTTCAATTGCTTCTTCAGCACGCCAGCCATACACATGGGAGCGTGACGCCGCATTACCAAAATTGCCGTCTAAGGTCAGGCATTCACACATTTTTTCAGCAACCCTTGGATCAACAGGTGTGGTCGCTGAATAGTCTAGATAAATCGGCAGTTTCATTGTAACTCTCCTCACGGTCTGCGCCTTCACTCTAAGGTGGACGCCTGAATTTTATTTGCTGCGCGCTGATTCTGACGCAATGCAACTTTTTGAATGTCTTGGCGCGCAACCAGATCCGCCAAGCTGATACCACTTAAAAAACTGTGTATTTGTTTACTTAAATCACACCATAAACGATGAGTTAAGCACTCATCACCGTCCTGGCAGTCACCTAAACCCTGGCAGCGAGTAGCGTCAACAGACTCATCCACTGCATCTATAACCTGAACAATCTGAATATCAGCAGGCGCATACGCCAACCGGTAGCCACCACCAGGCCCTCGAACACTATTGACGAGCGCACCGCGGCGCAATTTTGCAAACAACTGCTCAAGATAGGATAGGGATATTCCTTGTCTTTCAGATATATCTGCAAGAGGCACTGGCCCGTCCTGTGCATTCAATGCCAAATCAAGCATCGCTGTCACGGCATAGCGGCCTTTGGTTGTCAGTCGCATAAAATAAATACCGGTGGAAGTAAATTTCAAGTTCGATTATGCAATAACCCAGCAACTTGGTCAACTATTAATCCCGATCAAATCACTCAAGATTGACCAGCCACGCATTCTAACAGCCCATACCCTCGATGCCCACCGCACCCGCTGTTTTACTGCTTGCTTTCTGGGTCTTGAGCGTCAATCGAATCGGCTACTGGCAGGTCTTCATCAGGCTCAGAGCATGGAAACGCAGCATCTGGCAACTCAGGCAACTTCTTACCCTTGAAATCACTGCCCAATGCATGCATTGCAGCACACATATCCTCAAGACGCTCCTCAACCGCTTCTAAGTGGTCAAGTATCTGCCCAATCGAGCGCGCCACCGGATCAGGCATATCCTCACTCATACCATAAGCATCAAAACCAAAGCGTTCAGCAATAGCCTGACGCTTGGCCTCTTGCTCATCAGTGGTTTTCACAATGATACGCCCTGGGATACCAACAGCCGTAGCACCAGCTGGCACCGCTTTAGTGACCACAGCATTTGAGCCGATTTTAGCACCCGCACCTACAGTAAATGGGCCTAACACTTTGGCGCCGGCTCCAACAACCACACCATCCTCAAGGGTTGGGTGACGTTTACCTTTATTCCAACTGGTCCCCCCAAGGTCACACCTTGATACAGGGTTACGTCATCACCTAATTCGGCCGTTTCACCAATTACAATCCCCAAACCATGGTCAATAAAAAAACGACGGCCAATTTTAGCGCCTGGGTGAATTTCAATACCGGTTAACCAGCGGCCCAAGTTTGACACCATACGCGCCAGCCATTTCCAATTACGCACCCACAACGCATGCGCCAAACGGTGCAACCAAACAGCATGCAAGCCCGGGTAGCAGGTCAATACTTCAAAGGCATTACGCGCCGCCGGATCACGGTGGAATACACTCTGGATATCTTCACGCATACCTTTAAACATGCTCACCTCGACGTTGTGCAATTTCACCGCGCGCAGCTTTCTGAGTTTCGGTCAAAATACCACGCAAAATATTCACTTCAGATTTTTTCAATTGGCTGCGCGCAAAAATACGGCGCAACCGTGCCATTAAATGCCTTGGCTTGGCAGGGTCAAGAAAATCAATCTCAACCAAAGTGTCCTGCAAATGCTGATAGAACAACTCTAAAGAATCATGTGTGGCCGGCGCCGCACCTAGCATTCCCGTTGCTTCAACTTCCGGCATATGGGTCGGCTGATGGGTTTCTTTTAACCACGCCATGCGCACCTCATAGGTCAATACCTGCACCGCAGCAGCCAAGTTTAAAGAACTGAACTCAGGGTCAGCAGGAATATGAATATGGTACTGACAACGCTGCAACTCTTCATTCGTCAG
Source organism: Pseudomonas sp. C27(2019) (assembly GCF_008807395.1). Classification (GTDB taxonomy): domain Bacteria; phylum Pseudomonadota; class Gammaproteobacteria; order Pseudomonadales; family Pseudomonadaceae; genus Denitrificimonas. The sequence goes on along the minus strand of NZ_CP043320.1, from coordinate 833,258 downwards.
GCCAGCATACTCACGGCCAAAGACCAAAGCCACCTCAGCATCATGATCAGCCTGCCATGTGTGCAAACAAGTGTCAGCAGCTTCGCGCGGATCAAGTAATGGCCAAGGAATGCGTCGATCACGCGCACTGGTACCTAGCACTACGCTACAGCCCTCTAGTGCCTCCTCTAGCGTTGCCACCACCCGTGTATTTTCGAGAATATCATCAGCACCCGCCGCACGCGAATTGGCATCAGGGTGCGGGTACTTGATCGGATCAACCAGCACCAAGGACTTGAGCCCCATGTTTTTCATCGCTCGGGCAGCCCCACCGATATTACCTGGGTGACTGGTGTTGACTAAAACCACGCGAATTTTTTCCAGCACAAGGCTCTCCAACATTTGATTGAATTCAAGTTAATACAGTCCAAGGCACAAGCTTACCGAACAGCGCGCAGTCACGCTATGAAAAAGAACCTTGCAAGCGAACACATAGCACTTTGTTTCTGGTAGAATTTGCAATCTTCTTTAACAACCTCCGGTGACTTTCCATGCAGCCTATGCTGAATATCGCGCTGCGCGCTGCTCGCAGTGCGGGTGAATTAATTGTGCGTTCAATTGAGCGCTTAGATACGATCTCGGTCAGTGAGAAAGACGCAAAAGATTACGTCACCGAGATTGATCGCTCCGCTGAGCAGGCGATTATTAGCGCCATTCATAAAGCTCACCCAGATCACGGCATCAATGCCGAAGAAAGTGGTCGCATCGCCGGAAAAGGCGAAGGCGCTGATTACGAGTGGATCATTGACCCACTTGACGGCACCACTAACTTTATTCACGGCGTACCCCACTTTGCTGTCAGCATTGCATGCAAATACCGTGGCCGTCTTGAGCACGCAGTCATTATCGACCCTATTCGTCAAGAAGAGTTTACCGCCAGCCGCGGCCGTGGCGCTGCCTTCAATGGACGTCGCATACGCGTTAGCAAGCGTAAAACCTTAGACAATGCGCTACTGGCAACTGGTTTTCCATTCCGTGAAGGTCAGATTGCACATATGGACAACTACATGTCGATGTTTAAAGACCTCGCTGTGCAGTCGGCCGGCATTCGTCGCGCAGGTGCTGCAAGCCTAGATCTCGCTTATGTTGCTGCAGGTCGCTACGATGCTTTTTGGGAGTACGGCTTATCTGAATGGGATATGGCTGCAGGCGTACTCTTAATTCAAGAGGCCGGCGGTTTAGTCAGCGATTTTAATGGCGACCATAACTTTTTAGATAGTGGCCACATTGTTGCTGGCGGTCCTAAGTGTTTTAAAGCAGTGCTGACAACCATTCAGCCTTTTGTACCGCAAAGCTTTAAATAAACCTTTTAATCAAACGACCATAAAAAAGCGCCCCTAAATTTAGGAGCGCTTTTTTATTGAACTCAACTCAGCTGCGTACGGACTACAAAGCGACTCGCTCCAAGATCACTCGACCTTGCTCATCAAGCTGCAAACGACGGCCTGGATCTTCATCCATACGGATCGTGCGCACTTTACCATCCAATTCATAACTGACGTCGTAACCAGCAATTTTCTCGCTGATATCATATTCCGTATTACAACGACGCTCCGTGGTGGTGTAAGTATTGTTTTGCTGGAGATGCTCCTGGGTTTTATTACCCGCATAACCGCCACCTACCGCACCTGCCACTGTCGCCACTTTTTTGCCGCTGCCACCGCCAACTTGATTACCTAATAAACCACCAACGACAGCACCCACTGCAGTTCCAACAATACGATTGTTATCTTTAATCGGCTTACGTTTAGTTACCGTTACATCACGGCATTCTTGGCGCGGTGTTTTTACAGTTTCTTTAACCGCTTTAACAGCCACGACCTCTGCATAGCTGGGCCCACTCATTAGGTTATAGGTTGCAAAAGCACCACCCGCAGTTACAGCGACTGCACCCAACACGCCACCAATCAACATCGATTTGTTCATTATCATTCTCTCAAGTAACGATTGTTTACCGTTTCTTGGAAACAATTAAGCCATGCAAGTTCCCACCTGCACGGCTTAATTGTAATACTTAGACGCACCTCTCAGAATTGAAGCGTTCTACTTACCTTGTTACTTTAAGGCGTCTCATCAACTTCTTCAGTACTCACAGGCGGGATCAAATCCTCTACGGTCAGTTTTAACCAGATCAAGAAAATGCTGGCAATATACACTGACGAATAGGTACCTGCAGTGATACCGATAAACAGCGCAAAAGCAAAGCCCCAGAGATTATCACCTCCAAATGCGAGCAATGATCCAACAGCCAATAAAGTCGAAATCGAGGTCGCTAAGGTTCGCAGCAGCGTCTGTGTCGTCGAAATATTGATATTATCGATCAATGAAGTATTACGTAAAAAACGAAAGTTCTCACGAATACGGTCAAATACCACAATGGTATCGTTGAGCGAGTAACCAATAATCGCCAAAATTGCAGCCAATACAGTCAGATCAAAAGTGAGCTGAAAGTAAGAGAACACCCCCAAAGTGATAATAACATCGTGGAATAAACCGACGATTGCGCCGATACCAAACTTCCACTGAAAGCGAAAGCCTAGGTACACCAAGATTCCTGCCAGCGCCAACAGCATGCCCAAGCCACCCTGATCACGCAGTTCTTCACCGACCGCAGGGCCGACAAACTCAACACGCTTAATTGTCATTTGGCTAGCCGCATCTTGGCGCAATACATCAGCAACCTTATTGCCCAACTCAGGATCATCACCTGGCATGCGCACCAATACATCATTGACGGCACCAAAGCTCTGCACTACAGCATCTGGGTAACCACCCTCTTGTAGCTGGTTGCGAATCTTATTTAAATCCGCTGCTTGCTCATAATTGAGCTCGATCAGCGTACCGCCAGTAAAGTCCAAACCAAAGTTAAGACCCTTAACAGCCAAACTGCCCAGCGACGCAAGGATCATTATCAAGCTTAAGACGAACGCCAGATGGCGCACGCTCATAAAGTTAATTACTCGTTTCATGCTTGCCATATCCTTAAATCCACAGCTTCTTGACGTCACGGCCACCATACATCAGGTTAACCATGGCACGTGTCACCATAATTGCAGTGAACATTGAGGTAATGATGCCCAGCGATAAGGTCACCGCAAAGCCTTTAATGGGCCCAGTGCCCATCGCAAAGAGGATGGCACCCACTAATAACGTAGTCAGGTTACCGTCAATAATCGCCGAGTAAGCTTTATCAAAGCCTTCATGGATGGCACGCTGTGGCGACATACCATTGGCTATTTCCTCGCGAATACGTGAGAAAATCAGCACGTTAGCATCCACCGCCATACCCATGGTCAAGACGATACCGGCAATACCTGGCAGAGTTAGCGTCGCCCCTAGTAATGACATCATTGCGAGCAAATTGACCATGTTCAGACTTAACGCCACGACAGCCAGGACACCAAAAAGCCTGTAAATCAAGACAATAAAGATTGCCACAAACAAGAAGCCCCATAAGGCCGCCTGCACACCCAGCTCAATATTCTCAGCACCTAAACTTGGGCCAATGGTACGTTCTTCAACAAAGTACATCGGCGCGGCAAGACCACCCGCACGCAACAGCAGCGCCAGCTCAGACGACTCACCCTGACCATCCAACCCGGTAATACGGAACTGACTGCCCAAAGCTGATTGAATCGTCGCCAGACTGATCACACGCTTTTCTTCTTTAAAGGTTTGCACCGGCACTTCTGTTTCGACACCGTCCACCATCTCACGCACATAACGCGTGGTCGGACGCTGCTCGATAAAGATCACCGCCATACTGCGACCAATATCATTACGGGTGGCACGGTTCATTAACTCGCCACCATGACCATCAAGACGGATATTAACCTGTTGACGGCCATTCTCATCAAAGCTGGCCTGCGCATCAGTCACCTGATCACCAGTAATGATGATGCTGCGCTCCAAGGCGACCGGCGGGCGGCCTTCCTCACGGAACTCATACATTTCTGTGGTGGCGCGCGGCGCATCAGCAGCGGCTGCTAAGCGAAACTCAAGGTTGGCGGTTTTACCCAAAATACGCTTGGCTTCAGCCGTATCTTGCACACCGGGTAACTCAACTACGATGCGGTTAGCACCTTGGCGCTGCACCAGTGGCTCAGCCACACCCAACTCATTGACTCGATTACGAACCGTGGTTAAGTTTTGCTTGATTGAGTACTCGCGTATTTCACTGATCTTGTTTGGCAGCAAGGTTAACAGCAAGACTGGCTTGTCATTGCGCTCGGCGGTGGTCATCTCAAAATCAGTAAAATCTTTACGCACCAACGCGCGCGCCTGATTTAAAGTGGCTGCATCATCAAAGCCCAACTGAAAACCATTATCGATACCCGGCAAGCTGCGGTAGCGTACACGTTCTTTGCGTAAAAGGGTTTTCACTTCGCCTTCATGCATTTTCAGGCGAGCAGTAATGGCTTTTTCCATATCCACTTCAAGCAAGAAGTGCACACCACCGGACAAGTCCAGACCCAGCTTCATTGGGCTGGCCGCTAGGCTGCGTAACCATTCAGGTGTTGTCGCGGCCAGGTTCAATGCAACGACGTACTCATCACCTAGAGCCTTACGCACCACATCTTTGGCAGGCAGCTGATCATCGCGATGCAGCAACCGCACAAGGCCGCCTCGCGCTTCCAGAGCAGCACTTTTCACACCAATACCTGCCGCGGTTAACGCTGCTGTGGCGCGATCAAGATCTGTTTGTTCAATTTGTAATGCGCTACTGGCGCCCGTCACCTGAATCGCTGGATCATCCGGAAAAAGGTTTGGCGCAGAGTAAATAAAACTGATGGATAGAATCGCTACGATCAGCAGATACTTCCACAATGGATACTTGTTGAGCATGACACCGCCCGCTTATGTGGCCGAAATGACTCAGCCAAAACTAATCGAATATAACGCAAATAGGGCAGCGCATCACGAGGTGCTATTAATCAGCGACCCTGCAATACAACTGCCCAGCACACGACGAACTTAGATCGCTTTTATCGTGCCTTTAGGTAATGCTGCAACCACTGCACTTTTTTGAATTTTCAACTCAACAGTATCTGAAGCTTCAAGCACTAAAAAGTCATCGCTAACTTTGGTTACACGTCCAGCAATACCACCACTGGTCACAACTTCATCACCTTTTTGCAAACCACTGACCAAATTGCGGTGCTCTTTGGCACGCTTGGCTTGTGGACGCCAGATCATCATGTAGAAAATGACCAAAAAACCAGCCAGCAAAATAAACTGCATGTACTCGCCACCTGGAGGCGCACCAGCAGCGGTATCAGCATAAGCAGCAGATATAAAGAAATTCATGAACAACTCCCATTACAAAAAGACATTAGTGTCCGTTATTTAATTAAGTGGCGGCGTAGGTAAGCCACGTCGCGCGTAAAACCCATCAACAAAGTCACCCAATGTACCTTGTTGGATAGCCTCTCGTAAACCCGCCATTAAGCGTTGATAATGATGCAAATTATGTATGGTATTGAGCATACTGCCTAGCATTTCTCCACACTTATCTAAATGATGCAAATAGGCACGAGAAAAGTGCTGGCACGTATAGCAGTCACAATCCGCATCCAAGGGGCCGGTATCGTGACGGTGCACGGCATTACGAATCTTAATCACCCCAGTCTCGATAAACAAATGACCATTGCGTGCATTACGCGTCGGCATTACACAGTCAAACATATCAATACCGCGACGCACGCCTTCTACTAAGTCTTCAGGCTTGCCCACACCCATTAAATAGCGCGGTTTCTCTGGCGGCATGTGCGGTGGTAAGAAATCCAAGATACGAATCATATCTTCTTTAGGTTCACCCACCGATAAACCACCAATGGCTAAACCATCAAAGCCGATCTCGCATAAGCCTTCTAAAGAGCGCAAGCGTAGCTCTTCGTGCATGCCACCCTGAACAATACCAAACAAGGCTGACGGATTATCACCGTGGGCAATTTTCGAACGCTTAGCCCAGCGCAGCGACAACTCCATGGATTTCTCTGCGGTTTCAAGATCCGCAGGATAGGGTGTGCATTCATCAAAAATCATCACCACATCCGAGCCCAGCTCACGCTGCACTTGCATGGACTCTTCTGGCCCCATAAACACCTTGGCACCATCAACCGGAGAAGAGAAGTACACGCCTTCCTCCTTAATTTTTCGCATCGCACCCAAACTAAACACTTGGAAACCACCGGAATCCGTCAAAATTGGACCTTGCCACTGCATAAAGTTGTGCAAGTCGCCATGCTCTTGAATCACCTTGGTGCCAGGGCGCAGCCAGAGATGAAAGGTATTACCTAAAATCATATGCGCGCCAATGGCTTCAATGTCGCGCGGCAACATCCCTTTAACCGTACCGTAGGTGCCTACTGGCATAAATGCGGGTGTTTCTACTACGCCACGCGGAAACGTCAGCCGACCACGCCGTGCACGACCATCACTCGCTAACAAATCAAACTGCATAAAAGACATGCATCACTCCTCAGGACTGCGCGGCTGTGGATTGCGCGTAATAAACATGGCATCGCCATAACTGAAAAACCGATATTTGTGTTCCACAGCGCTGCGATAGGCATCCATAATTTCTGGATAACCAGCAAAGGCAGCCACCAACATTAATAAGGTTGATTCGGATAAGTGAAAATTGGTCACCAGTGCATCCACCACATGAAACGGACGTCCTGGGTATAAAAAGATATCCGTGTCGCCAGCAAAAGCCTGCAACTCACCGGTTGCTTGCGCAGCGCTTTCTAAAGAGCGCACGCTGGTGGTACCCACCGCAATCACACGACCACCGCGCGCTTTACAGGCCGCCACCGCATTAACTACCTCTTGCGAGACTTCAAGCCACTCATGGTGCATTTTGTGATCTTCGAGCTTATCTACGCGCACGGGCTGAAAGGTGCCCGCCCCCACATGCAGAGTAACAAAGGCTGTCTCTACGCCTATATCACGAATACTTGCCATTAATTGATCATCAAAATGCAACCCTGCGGTCGGCGCGGCAACTGCACCTGCATGCTCAGAATAAACAGTTTGGTAGCGCTCACGATCACCCTGCTCATCAGCACGCTCCATATACGGCGGTAACGGCATATGACCAATACGCTCAAGCAACGGCAATACCGGCTCAGAAAATTGCCATTCAAACAAACTGTCGTGGCGCGCTAATAAAGTGGCTTGCGCGCCACCGTCTAACTCAATTGTGCTGCCCACCTTCGGCGCTTTACTGGCTCGCACATGCGCCAGCACGCGATCCGTATCAAGCACACGCTCAACCAGCACCTCCAGCTTGCCGCCAGTTCGTTTTTTGGCAAACAAGCGCGCAGGAATCACTCGCGTATTGTTAAACACCATTAAATCGCCAGGGCGTAAATAGTCGAGCAAATCAGTAAATTGCTGGTGAGCAATAGCGCCGCTGGGGCCATCGAGTACGAGCAGGCGGCTGGCGCGACGCTCAGCCAGCGGATAGCGAGCAATCAGCTCGTCAGGTAAATCAAATTGGAAATGTGCAACGCGCATAATCGTGATCATTAATAAGAAGGCGCAAAGCTTAACGGAAATAATTGCATCTGACCATGCGAAAGCATTTGACCGATGTACAAAGCATCTCTATAATTCCGCGCCATGCCTCGGTGGCGGAATTGGTAGACGCAGCGGATTCAAAATCCGCCGTTGGTAACAACGTGGGAGTTCGATTCTCCCCCGAGGCACCAAGTTATTTAGCCCTTAAGTTTTCGGATTTAGGGGCTTTTTTATGCCTATTATCGAGGGTTTATGCGGCTTACAGCCTAATCGACTCTTTGTAGTGCTTGATATTTGCAAGCTAAATAGGTTCTCAGTAATGACGACCCAACCCTTCCCCACGGTCCATACCCAGTCCGCTTTGGTCTATTTGCAGCGACAAATAGAGCCAAGCAAATAAGAACAGCCTGTGCTTTGCAAGCCTCTAACCAGCCTAGCCAAGCACCTTAGACAACCCACCCCGAAACCCCTCCAAGCTTTTAACCCGCCTAATAAATGCATCTATACCGAGCTAATGTGAGCTGCTGTACTATCGACAAACAGGATGAGAAATATAGTCATTAATTTTTTTGACTATTTCTCGGTCCACCTCAACACCATGTTTTTTACTTATACGCCGCTGCTCAAGGCGATAACTACCCGGTATATATCCACCGTATTGTTCCTCGAGAGTGCGAATATAGTCTTGCATGCGTAAACTAAAATCCTCACCTGCAAAATGCAGCGGATCGATAGCAACAAAGAACTGACCTAGATTCAAGTGCTCACTGCCTTCAGTTAAAGAACCCGCAGCATGCGACCAGGTTGAACCGGTTAATCCTGCTGACATCACATCAACCATCATCGCTAAGTTTGAGCCCTTATAGCCGCCCGACGGGGTGATAGTTCCAGCCAAAGCAGCATTAGCGTCAGTTGTGGGCTGCCCGTATTCATTCAATGCCCAGTGCTCTGGAATAGGCTCGTTGCGATTGGCGGCCGCCCTGATATTGACGTAAGCCGTTGTCGAGGTGGATTGATCTATCACCAGAGGTGCGCGCCCAGCGATGGGCACTGCAAATGCCAGCGGATTGGTACCAAAAAACGGCAACATCCCGCCAAAAGGCGCAACCATCGCCGGCGCATTGGCATAGGCCTGCCCCACTAAACCTCGCTCAGCTATGCGCTCTACAAAGTAACCCAGCACACCGCAAGCATGCACATTCTTCACTGACAGCGCCGCTATGCCGCTAGTCTTAGCCGCATCTATGAAATCCTCGAACGCCAAATCAAAGGCGCTCATGGTCACCCCAGCATCACCGTCTACGATCAAGCTGCCGGCACCTGTTTGACTCATTGTAGGTACTGCTTTAGCGTTGATTTTGCCGCTGCACAGGCACTGCAAATAATCCAGAAAGTAGCTCAAGCCAACATTTTCAATACCGTCTGCTTCTGCTGCCACAAAAGCACGGGCAATAGACTCAGTGTTTAATTGGCTTGCCCCGCAAGCCCGTAAAGCGCTACAGCATATTTCATGCATATCTTCGAGACTTAGCCTTACCAGCTGCTTCATTTTCAATACCATAAACGCATCATTAACAGTTGCGCACTGTAAACAGTTCGGCCGCGTCCTGCCAGTGGCCACAAATAAGCAGTCCACACCCTATTGGTAATTAATATGCCCATGCGTATAAAGCCATACATATTTTACAAGTTAATACTCATTATCTTAATAGTCCCGTCTATAAATCATTAAAATTTCGCAACTCAACTGATTTAAATCATAAAACTTATCAGCACTATTAATTATTACCGATAGTACGCGTGAAGCATGTTAAAATTAAGCAGCATATAAAATACTGAACTTATCATATAGATAACAGTCTAATTTAATATTAAGCACAACAGTTATCCTTTAAACCACACCACACGACTTTATATTTAAAAATATAATACATATTAAACAAACACAGGAACAATGAAAATGTTTAAGTTTATGCAGTCAAAACTTTTCATGGTCTTACCTATAATGCTCACCTCTATTTTGTCGACACCTACAGTTTTTTCTACAGACTGGAGTACGACAGAACTTCACTACCAGTACGGCAACCTAAGAAAGGCCTACCAAGGCGGTGGTAGCGCATCAGAAACAGGCGGTACATCCGTACTCACCCTCCAGCACAACAGTGGCTGGAAGTATGGCGATAACTTTTTCTTCTTTGATCATTCAAATTATGGCAAAACAGATGTGGATTCTCTAAATGGCGACTCAGCCGGTGATGAAATATATGGCGAGTTTTATTCGAATTTCAGCCTCGGCAAAATCACTGGTAAAGACATAAAATTTGGTCCAATCAATGATATAGGCTTAGTTGCAGGGTTTAACTTCGCACCAGAAATAGAAACACTGTATTACATGCCCGGTGTTCGCTTAGCGTTTGATCTGCCTGGCTTTAACTTTGCCCAGCTAGACATTACAGGGCGAATCCAAGACAGCAGCACAAAACAATCTATTAAAGAAAAAGACACCTACATGCTGGATTTTAGCTGGGCCTATCCGTTTGCTATAGACAACACCCGTTGGAGCTTAGAAGGCCATATTGAATACATGCATAGAGCCAAACAAAGCATTCGAGGTGTGAGTATTGATGACCGCAAAGCTTGGTGGCTCTCACAAATACAACTACGCTTTGATATTGGCCACTTGTGGGGCAATGCAGATAAAGTTTTTGTAGGTATAGAGCATCAGTATTGGCGCAACAAGCAAGGTGACCCCAACACGACTGAAAATGTACCTCAGTTGTTATTGGTATGGCGACTTTGACCCTACCACGTTCTAACGCATTCAATTTATATACACCAAATAAAACAAAACCAGTTTGTGTTTTTCGTTTTATTTGCAGGATAAGTAACTCAAAGGAGATCTAATGTGACTAATTTCGATCGCTTAGGTGGGCCAAGAGCTTGGTTTGTCTGGATATTAGCTACGCTTTTTGTGATTGCAGGATTTGCATTTCAAACCGCTTACGGTGTTACCAGCACTGCAATAGCAAATGATTTATCACTCACCTTAGCACAAGTCGGCATTTTGGGAACCACATACACTTGGGCCGTTGCACTACTGCAATTATTCTCAGGCTCTGTGCTAGACAGAGTTGGTATCAGAATTTTAGCGTGGGTCAGCTTGTTCTCTGTTGTTGGTGGTTTTGCTTACGCTAACGCAGGCTCTTTTGAAATACTTATATTTTCAAATATGCTAATCGCAGTCGGTCACGCCTTCGCCTTTGTTGGCGCGGGAATGGTAGGTGGTAAATGGTTCGGCTGGGGACGCTTTGGCTTTATGTTTGGTTTGGTGCAGGGTGTGGGTGCGCTGGGCTCATACTTTAATCAAAACGTAACACGCTATATTGTTGAAGACTACGGTTGGTCGTTTAGCTTAAATGCGATTGCAGCCATCATTCTTATTATCTCTATTTTGATGTTATTTTTTGTGCGTGAGCCACGTCTTCCTGATTTGGTAAAACCAAAATGGACAGGCACAAAAGACTTTTTAAGCAGCTCATTAAACTCCCTTAAGCATGTTGCGGTGCGTCCTCATCTGTGGATCAACTCGCTACACGGCGGCATGACTTTTGGCACACACCTCAGTTTGTCACTTGTTTGGGGGCCTATCTTTTTAACGGCTACAGGCATGTCTGTTTTTGAAGCAGTCGCCATTTCCAGCTTTACTTTTTTAGGGATGCTGATCGGTTGTCCGCTGTGGGTATGGGTGTCTGAAAAAATTAAGATGAACAAGCCACTCGCTGTCATTCCGGCTATTTTTCATGCAGCACTACTGGCTTATGTCATTCTTGACCCGTCGATGGCCAACAAAACCTCATTCTTCTTTATCGGCCTATTCTCAGCCAGTACAGCAATGAACTACCCAATCGCCGGCAGCTTGGTCCCCAATTCTCTGGTCGGAACCTCAAGTGCATTTGTAAATACCATGCAGTTTTTTTGGTCGGGCGTGTTAATGGCGATCCCCGGCTTAGCACTGTCGGGTGTTGGTATCTGGGCTGTGCTCGCAGGCACAACAGGTATCGATGCTGATGCACCCTCTTTGGCGCATTACCAGTCAGCCATGATGCTGCTTGTGTATGCAGTGGGTATCGGGGTGATTGCTGGCCTACTGACTAAAGAATCTTACCCGTCAGAAAAAAACGCTAAAGATAGAGAAGAAGTCACGCTTTAAAAGGATATATACATATGATGACTAAAATAGAAAATGTCGATTTACTCTTTACTGGTGCAGACCTGTATACATTAAATGAAGATGAACCCGTTATTTACAACGGTGCAATTGCGGTGGTGGGCAACACAATTGCTGCTATCGGCCCTGCTTCTGACGTTGCCGCACGCTGCCAAAATATAAAACGCACCGTGGATTGCTCAGGCACTGTGATTATGCCAGGGCTGATTGACGCCCATACGCATCAGTTTCAACTGTTAGGCCGCACCTTAGGCGATGGCATGTCTTTACTGCCATGGCTGGCAAACTTTATGTTGCCACTCGCAGCGTCCGTGGATTCTAAACATGCGTTGGCTGCTGTTGAGTTAGCAGCGCTGAACTCAGCACTCTCCGGCACCACTGCGGTTGTTGATAATCACTATGCGCCAGTGGACGCTGAAACAACACTTGCCGTAGCCCACAGCATGCAGCGCGTCGGCATCCGTGGTGCAGTTGCGCGCGGCATTTTCGGCCCTATGGTTGAAGGCGGGGTGCGCATGAATTGTGATGAACGCCTCTTTAAATACTCAGCAAAAGAAGAGCTTGAAATCACTGAGCATTGTTTACAACAGCAGCCAGCAAACAGCTTAGTCCAGATCTGGCCCGCACCTGTCAACACTGTTTATATCGATAAAGAACTGATGCAAGCCAGCCTTGAATTAGCGGTAAAGCATGATGTCAGTTGGCATGCGCATATGAGTGAGTCGCAGTTTGAAGTCGAAATTCACGAGTCTGTGTACGGTCAGCGCCCAGTGAATTGGTTGCATGACAATGGCCTTTTAACGGATAGAACAACCTTTGCCCATGGTATTTGGCTCGACGACGAAGAAATCAAGCTGCTAGGTAACGCCAAGTCAACGATTATTCACAACCCCGTTTCCAATCAATATTTGGCATCAGGCATCATAAAGCTAGGGCCGCTGTTAGAAGCGGGTGCCAATATTGCATTAGGCACTGACGGTGTTGCGGTGGCTGGCAGCGATATGTTTGAGGCGATGAAGTCGGCCCAGATGCTGCAACATTTGCGTGAATACGATGCAGAGTCAACCAGTGCCGAACTGATGCTGCATTTAGCCTGTAGAAACGGTGGTCAGATGCTAAGAAAAAATGTCGGCGTGTTAAAAACTGGTGCGCTGGCCGACTTTATATCTGTCGATTTACGCGGTGCTCACAACCAGCCAGCGACACGTGCAGTTTGCAGCCTCACCAGCTCAGTACGTGGCTCGGATGTGTGTCATGTTGTCGTTGATGGCGAACATATTGTTGCTGATGGACGCTCAACCAAGGTTGATCAAGATAAAGTTGTGGCAGATGCCATACAAGCGTCAAAGCAGATTATAGAAAAAGCAGGTATCACCGACCTTGTCGCAGCGTGGAGAAGCCCTAAGCGCTTTTATACGTCTAAATAAGGCGAATAAACAAGCAGGTTAAGCTACTACCCTGATCAAGCCCGCGACCGTTTAAGGTTGCGGGCTTTTTTACGCCGACTCAGTACTACGCCCTTTCATACGAGCTCTGAGAAACGGCTGTATTGCATCTGTGTTCATTTTTTCTGCAGCGCATCGCGCATCGCCTGCATTTCATCTTCTGATTTTAAGCGACACACCGCCAACTGCTCTAAACGCAGAGCCTTGATAGCAGCCAGCGGATCCACTACAGGCTGGGTGCCTTGAGCTTTGGCATACGCCAAGCTGTCATCGGCTAACTCGCCTGCCTGCTCTAGCTCTGGATCAACTTCATCTTTCATATCAACCCCCTATCTACCAGTACAGCGTGGTTGTATATCTGTATTGATTTAAATTTACCATGCTTAACCAACGCTTTATTGCTGCGGCACTGTGCACTGCATAAATTTTTTGCGCAATCCGTTAGACTAGGCTTTTTGCAACGCTATTGAGTCAGTTCATTATGAGTGCCAAAGATTTAAGTCAGCATACGCCGATGATGCAGCAGTATTGGCGGTTAAAAAACCAACACCCTGATCAAATCATGTTTTATCGCATGGGTGATTTTTATGAACTGTTTTATGACGATGCAAAAAAAGCCTCGCAATTGCTGGATATCACCCTCACCTCGCGCGTGCAGTCTGGCGGCAGCGTTATCCCTATGGCGGGTATTCCTTTCCACGCAGCAGAAGGCTACCTCGCGCGTTTAGTCAGCCTTGGTGAATCGGTAGTCATTTGCGAACAGACCGGTGATCCGGCCACCACGCTTAAAGGCCCTGTTGAGCGGCAAGTGGTGCGCATCCTGACACCGGGCACGGTCAGTGATGAAGCCTTAATGGATGACCGTCGCGATAACCTTGTCGCTGCTTTACTGGGCAGAGACAACCTGTTTGGCTTAGCTGTTTTAGATATCAGCAGCGGACGTTTTAGCGTGCAAGAACTGCACACTGAAGAGAACGTGCTCGCTGAACTTGAGCGCATCAATCCTGCCGAGCTGTTAATTCCTGATGACTGGTCAGCACCTGCCGCACTGGAAAAACGCCGCGGCACGCAACGCCGTGCACCCTGGGATTTTGATTACGACAGCGGTTTTAAAGCCTTGTGCCAGCAGTTTGCCACCCAAGACCTGAAAGGCTTTGGCTGTGATCAGCTGTCCTTTGCCATTGGTGCTGCCGGTTGTTTATTGAATTACGCCAAAGAAACACAGCGTACCGCTCTGCCGCATATTCGCAGCCTGTTTCATGAGCGTATCAGTGAAACCGTGGTATTGGATGCCGCAACTCGGCGCAATCTGGAGCTGGATAAAAATCTCTCCGGCGGGCGTGACAATACTCTGCAATCAGTGATTGATCGCTGCCAAACCAGCATGGGTAGTCGCTTACTCAGCCGCTGGCTCAACCGCCCGCTACGTCAGCGTAAGGTGCTCGAAGCGCGCCAAGATGCGATTGCTTACCTGCTCAATGATTACCACTTTGAAAGCGTACAGCCAGCACTGAAAGACATCGGTGATATTGAACGGATCTTAGCGCGAATCAGTTTACGCAGTGCACGACCGCGAGACTTAGCACGCCTGCGCGATGCACTAAACGCCCTGCCTGCGTTACAAGAGGTACTGGCAAGTCTTGATATTAAGCGCATTCAAGAGCTGGCCAAGGCTATCGGCGTTTATCCGCAGCTGTCTGACACCTTAAACCGTGCCATTATCGACAACCCACCTGCAGTGATTCGTGAAGGCGGTGTCCTCAAGCTGGGTTACGACTCTGAGCTGGATGAGCTACTGACTATCAGTGAAAATGCGGGTCAGTTCTTAATTGACCTAGAAACCCGTGAGAAAGAACGTACTGGGCTGGCCAACCTAAAAGTGGGTTACAACCGTGTGCACGGCTATTTTATTGAGATTCCTACCCGCCAGGCTGAGCATGCACCACCTGAATATATTCGCCGGCAAACGCTCAAGGGCGCAGAACGCTTTATTATTCCCGAGCTAAAAGCCTTTGAAGATAAAGCGCTGTCAGCAAAAAGCCGTGCCTTAGCCCGTGAAAAGCAGCTCTATGATGAACTGCTGGATATCCTCATCGCTCAAATCGCTCCCCTGCAAAACAGTGCAGCGGCACTGGCTGAACTGGATGTGATCAGTAATTTGTCGGAACGCGCGCTCACCCTTGATTTATGCCGTCCAGAGTTTACTGAACAACCCTTGCTGGATATCAAGCAAGGCCGTCACCTTGTGGTTGAGCATGTATTGACCACGCCATTTGTAGCCAACGATGTGGAAATGGATGATGAAACCCGCATGCTGATCATTACTGGTCCAAACATGGGAGGTAAGTCGACCTACATGCGGCAAACAGCGCTGATTGTGCTACTGGCTCATATTGGTAGCTTTGTTCCGGCACAGCATTGCGCTTTGTCGCTGGTCGATCGCATCTTCACCCGCATCGGCTCTAGTGATGATCTGGCCGGCGGGCGCTCAACCTTTATGGTGGAGATGAGCGAAACAGCGAACATCTTGCACAACGCCAGCGCCAACAGCTTGGTCCTCATGGATGAAGTGGGACGCGGCACCAGCACCTTTGACGGTTTATCTTTAGCTTGGGCCGCCGCCGAGCAATTGGCCGAACTCAGAGCATGGACATTATTTGCTACGCACTATTTTGAGCTGACCTCTTTGCCCGAACGTTTAAGCAGCGTTGCCAATGTGCACCTGACGGCCACAGAGCACCAAGATCGTATCGTGTTTTTGCATCACGTACGCAGTGGGCCAGCCAATCAAAGCTATGGTTTAGCTGTCGCCCAGTTGGCCGGCGTGCCGACTGCGGTGATTAATCGAGCCCGTGAGCATCTCAAGCAACTGGAGGAAACTAGCTTGATGCAAGCACAAAAGACGCCTAGCGATACACAACGACCGATACAAAGTGACTTATTTGCTACGCAGCCGCACCCCCTGCTGCTAGAATTAGAAGATATTAATCCAGATGAGCTCTCGCCAAAGCAGGCGCTTGATCTGTTATATACTTGGAAGACGCAAATCTAACGCTGCTTAGCGCAAACTGTTAGAATTACTGACTTTTTAACTGATTGCACTGTTTCAACACAGTGCCTTATTTTTTACTTGTAGCCCTACGCAGATAGGGCGCAAGTCACCAGCCCTAGGAGATGACTCGTTATGACCTTCGTTGTCACTGATAACTGCGTTAAATGCAAGTACACCGATTGCGTGGAAGTCTGCCCAGTAGACTGCTTCTATGAAGGACCAAACTTTTTGGTTATTCACCCTGACGAGTGCATTGACTGTGCGCTGTGCGAGCCAGAGTGCCCAGCTGGCGCTATTTTCGCAGAGGATGAAGTGCCTGAAGATATGCAAGAATATATAGAAATAAACCAAGAGTTAGCTGACATCTGGCCAAATATCAGCGAAAAGAAAGACCCATTACCAGATGCAGAAGAGTGGGACGGTGTTCCTGATAAACTGCAATACTTAGAGCGCTAAACTGCATTTCAAACCTGCACACATCTGCTGCTCGCGCTGAATAAAAAACCCGTATTGGCCTAACCGACCAATACGGGTTTTTGACAACTGAAACTTACTTTAATTGCTCATGCGCCTGCTGGTCAGCATGATACGACGAGCGCACCAAAGGCCCAGATGCTACATTTTTAAAGCCCATCTTCGCCCCTTCTTCGGCAAACCAAGCAAAGATATCGGGATGGACAAAGCGCTCTACCGCCATGTGGTCACGTGACGGCTGTAAGTACTGACCTAAAGTCAGCATATCAATGTCATGCTCACGCATGCGCTGCATCACTTCAATCACTTCTTGATCAGTTTCACCTAAGCCCAACATCAAGCCAGACTTGGTTGGTACCCCCGGAACACGCTGTTTAAAGCGCTCAAGCAAATCCAAAGACCATTCAAAGTCAGAACCTGGGCGCGCCGCTTTATATAAACGCGGTACTGTTTCAAGGTTATGATTGAACACATCCGGTGGCTCAGTGGCGGTGATATCCAAGGCAATATCCATACGGCCACGGTAATCAGGCACTAATGTTTCTAACTGTACGGTGGGCGACAATGCCCGAATCTCACGCAAACAATCAGCAAAGTGCTGAGCGCCGCCATCGCGCAAATCATCACGGTCGACCGAGGTAATCACCACGTACTTTAACTTCATATCGGCAATCGCTTTTGCTAGGTTATGCGGCTCATTAACGTCTAAAGGATTTGGTCGACCATGTCCAACATCACAGAAGGGACAACGACGGGTACAAATATCACCCATAATCATAAAGGTTGCAGTACCCGCTGAAAAACACTCGCCTAGGTTTGGACACGATGCTTCTTCACAGACACTGTGTAATTTATGTTTACGCAGGGTTTGTTTAATGCCTTCGACTTGCGGTGATACCGGCACACGCACACGAATCCAATCAGGTTTGCGTAGAACATCAACGCTTGGAATCACTTTTACTGGGATACGTGCTAATTTTTCTGCACCGCGCAATTTAACGCCCGCTTCAACTTTTGCAGGTTTAGCGCTCACTGGAACCTCTTGATTACTCATAGCATTCAATCCCATCGGTAAGGGTGGTGTATTCACTGAATTTAAGGTTTGAAACGAGCGCATCACGCAAGCGGGCACTCACTTCAGTCATATCTACGGGGTGCTGCGTTTCATCACGCAACTGGGTCATCTGCAGCCCGGCATAGCCACACGGATTAATGCGCAAAAAGGGCTGCAAGTCCATATCAACATTGAGCGCTAAGCCGTGAAAGGAACAACCGCGACTAATGCGCAAGCCTAAGGAGGCGATTTTTTTATCAGCCACATAAACGCCTGGCGCACCGACTCGTGCTTGCGCATCAACGGCGTAATGGCTCAGCAGCTCAACTAGGCTGCCTTCCATAGCACTGACTAAGTCGCGCACGCTCTGTTTTGAGCGACGAACATCAATCAAAATATAAGCAACAAGCTGACCCGGCCCATGGTACGTCACTTGACCACCACGATCGACCTGTACGATAGGAATATCGCCCGCTGCCAGAACATGCTCAGCTTTACCGGCTTGCCCCTGAGTAAAGACACGCGGATGCTCTAATAGCCATATTTCATCAGCACTGTCAGTATCGCGTGTCTGGGTAAAATGCTGCATAGCGCGCCACGTCGGCTCGTAGGCAATACAGCCTAAATTGCGCACAACAATGGGTCTAGGCATTACAACACCATGCGCACAATACCGGTCTCACGCAAGTCACGATTAATATTTTCCAGCTGCTCTACACTCTGTGCATCAATGCAGATTTGCACTGATAAATAGCGGCCTTTACTGCTGTCACGGCGTCGAACTGACTCTGGATCAAGATCAGGTGCATGGCGCTGTATCACTTCAAGAATGACTTCAATAAAATTATCGCAATTGTCGCCAATAATTTTGATTGGGTAATCAGCGCAAGGAAACTCAATCTTAGGTGGTTGTTGTACTGTTTCTTCGGTCATCTCAACTCCGAGCTTTTGGCTCTTTTCGGCAGAGGGTTTGGGTAAAAACCCTCTAAACATATACCTAATAGCGCTCTTGAGATGCACTAAGCAAACACAAGAATGCTCATAAAGCCCTGCGCTAGGTGCCCAAGCTTTAGTTAAATAAGCTGTAAAAAAACATACGAATTGCATCAAGCATGCGGCTAAAAAAGCCACCTTCTTCGACATCTTGTAGCGCAACCAAGTCAGCAGTGTGTAAAACCTCATCGCCTAGACGCACTTCAACCACGCCTAAACGGTCACCTTTGTTAACCGGTGCAACAACGCTTTCATTGAGCACCATGGTTGCCGCCATTTTACTGACTTGGCCACGTGGCAAGGTTAGAGTCAAATCATCAGCCAAGCCTACTTTTACTTGTGAGTCCTCACCTTTCCAAACTTTGCTTTGCGCCAGCTCTGCACCTTTTTTGTAGAAGGTTTTAGTTTCAAAGAAACGAAAGCCATAGGTCAATAATTTTTGTGTCTCTGCAGCGCGCGAAGCCTCGCTGGAAGCTCCAAAGACCACGGAAATCAAACGCATGTCATCACGTACTGCAGAGGCCACTAAACAGTAGCCGGCTTCATCCGTATGCCCCGTTTTTAAACCATCGACGGTTTTGTCACGCCACAGTAATAAGTTACGGTTGGGCTGCTTAATACCATTCCAGAGAAACTCTTTCTGCGCATAAATCGCATAGTGCGCTGGGTCTTCATAAATGATAGCACGCGCCAATTTCGCCATATCATGCGCAGACGAATAATGCCCCTCAGCAGGCCAGCCTGTTGCATTTAAAAAGTGCGTATTGTCCAGCTGCAAACGTGTCGCTGCAGTGTTCATCATGCTAGAAAAGGCTTCTTCACTACCGGCAATATGCTCCGCCAAAGCCACACTGGCATCATTGCCTGACTGAATAATAATGCCGTGCAACAGGTCATCAACCGATACCTGCTTACCCACATCAATAAACATGCGTGAGCCACCAGTGCGCCAAGCCTTTTCACTGATAGTGACCATGTCTTGCTCAGCAATTTGTCCGTTTTGAATCTCTTTGGTGGCAATATAGGCGGTCATCAGCTTAGTTAAGCTAGCGGGCGGCAAGCGCTCATCGCCATTATTTTCAACCAGCACTTTACCGCTGATAGCATCCATTAATACGTATGACTTAGCGGCCAGCTCTGGCATCGCCGGAATAACAGTTGGGGCAGCGCTGACTGCGCTAGCTGCGCAAACTACAACGGCACTTAAGCAAAATTTTTGTAAAAAATGACTGATTTTCATACAACTCTCAAATTTATAAAGATACTCAGTATCATCTGTCTGCATATTGAAAACTCACACATGCAGCATGTTCAGTGATTAGTCAGCCGAAACAAGTGCTGGGCGACCTAAATTCGCTAAACGCACGCGCTCTTGCAAATGCTCGGCTTCGTTGTGATCTGGGACTGGACCCATGCGTACCCGATGCAGCACTTGCTGATTACGCACCACTGAATTAATAAACACTGGAGCACTGGTCAGAGTACTCAGTTTATCCCTCAGCAGTTGCGCTGCGTCGGGATTGGCGAATGCTCCGACTTGGAGATAAAGGCCAGCGACTGATAGTGAAGCGTTTTTTTTTGAGTCAATTTGCACAGGCGACACCGCACCAGCGTGCTGTTCAGCAGGTGGATAATACTCTTCAGGCTCTTCGGGTAAAGATGGCAAACTCAAAGGCTTTGTATTCGCCAGCGTATACGATGCGCCCGCCATAGGTACTCTTTGTCCACGCTCAGCCCACCATGCGTGCGGATCAATGCCTTCAACCGACACGCGTGCAACACCTTTGTCAGCAAAGCCAAGCTTTTTCGCGGCAGCAAAGGATAAATCAATAATACGATCCGAATAAAATGGCCCGCGATCATTAACGCGTAGCGTAACAGTGCGACCGTTCTCTAAATTGGTGACTTTGACATAGCTGGGCAGTGGTAAGGTTTTATGCGCGGCAGTCATGCCGTACAGGTCAAAGGTTTCACCATTGGCAGTATCGCGGCCATGAAACTTGGTGCCATACCACGAGGCTGTCCCCGTTGCTCTGTAATTATGTGAATTTTGAATGGGAAAATAGCGACTGCCCATCACAGTATAAGGGGCTGCTTTAAAGTTGCCCTGGTGTGGCATCGGCACAGCATCTGGAATACGCGAAACATCAACAGTCCACCACGGTGCACCATCACTGCCCGGCCGTTTAAAATTAGCTGGGCCGCTGATGGAGCCATCGCGAATCACTGGCTGCGGTTGCGGCATTTTTGGGCTGCTCGATGAGCAACTGATTAGCACCACACCAAGAGCAGCTGCAGTCAAAACCTGCATACTGTGCTTTAACATTGTTATTCCTTACGTGCGGCTGACAATAATTCAGCCAACTCATAAACTGCCATGGCATACATTACACTACGATTATAGCGTGTTATGGCATGAAAATTCGCTAACCCAATCCAATATTCATTGCCTTGCTCAGCTTCTAATCGGAACGCTGTCACCTTACGCTGTTTATCCAGAGGTGAGCGTGGTGTCCAGCCCAGCTTTTGCAACTGCTGCACATTGATTTTAGGATCTAAGTTATCGGACAGCCCTTGCTCTGCTAAGCCGGCATCTTTGATATCAGCACGCACCACAACTTGCTGCCCTGGCTGCCAGCCATGTTCGATGAAGTAATTGGCCACACTGCCCACTGCATCGGTTGGATTATTCCATATATCAATACGCCCATCCGCATCAAAATCAACCGCATAAGCGCGAAAACTGCCTGGCATAAATTGCGGCAAACCCATCGCGCCCGCATAGGAACCGGTCAGGCTCAGTGGGTCAACCTGCTCTTCACGGGTCAACAACAAATACTCTTTCAACTGCTGACGAAAAAACGGCGCACGTGGAGGGTAATCAAAAGCCAGCGTGGATAACGCATCAATCACGCGATGGCCACCGGTGTTGCCACCATAAATCGTCTCGACGCCAATAATGGCGACAATGATCTCAGCCGGTACACCGTATTCTTGCTCTGCACGCTGTAAGGCGTCTTGGTTTTTCGCCCAAAACTCTATGCCTTTATCAACACGTGACTGAGTGATAAAAATGGGTCGATAATCCTTCCACGGCTTGACCCGCTCTGCCGGCCGGGAAATCGCATCTAGAATAAACTGCTTGCGCTGTGCTTGCGCAAAAAGCTCCCGCAGCGGTTCACTGACAAAGCCGTATTCTGCGTTCATTTCTTCAATAAGCGTGCTGGCTAGCGGGTGCTGGGCATAGTTATTTTCTTGTGCAGACGCATGCGCTGCAACCAGCGTAAATCCGAGACAAGCAATCAAACCTTTCATTCGAAATAACACAGTGTGCATGTATAACCCTTAAGATTGAGCGATCCATTTACGGTGCGTATGAATCGCCATTAAAACACCAAATCCAGACAATAGCGTCACCAGAGAAGTTCCGCCGTAGCTTATAAATGGCAGCGGCACACCCACAATAGGCAATAAGCCGCTGACCATGCCGACATTAACAAAGACATAAATAAAAAAAGTCAGGGTAATTGATCCTGCCAACAACTTGCCAAACACTGTTTGTGCTTGCAGAGTAATCACCAATGCGCGTGCAATCAAGAGTAGATACACAAGTAGCAACATACCAATGCCGACCAGGCCAAACTCTTCGCCTAAAACCGCGATAACAAAGTCGGTGTGGCTTTCAGGTAAAAAATCCAAATGCGATTGCGTACCGAGCAACCAACCTTTGCCAAAGACACCACCAGAGCCAATCGCCGCCTTTGACTGAATAATATTCCAGCCGCTGCCAAGGGGGTCACTTTCAGGGTTTAGAAAGGTTAATACACGCTGCTTTTGGTACTGATGCATGACAAACATCCACATACCAACGGCAACAGGCACCACTGCAGCAATAGCACCCGCAATCCAGCGCCAGCGCAGACCAGCAAGAAATAAAACAAAGACACCTGACACCAACACCAGCAACGCTGTACCCAGGTCAGGCTGACGAGCAATCAGCACAAAAGGTATGACGATCAACAACCCGCTGATAAAAATATGTTTAAACGTTGGTGGCAAGTTATGCCGAGCCAGGTACCACGCCAAAGTCATGGGTACAAACACCTTCATCAGCTCGGCAGGCTGGAAACGCACCACGCCTGGTATATTGATCCAACGTGTAGCCCCCATCGCATTGTGGCCGACCACATCAACCACCACCAATAATGCAACCCCAATCAAATAGACGAGCGCTGACCAGCTGGCCATAAATCGTGGCTCAAATTGCGCCACTACAATCATCACCGCCAGCCCAATGCCAAACGACGTCGCTTGCTTAATCAACAAGCCTTGGTCCTTACCACCCGCTGAATATAAAACAAACAGACCGATGGTCGCCAACACCAGCAAGAGGAATAAAAGCCAGCCATCAATATGAATACGCTGTAAAAATGATGCTCGGCGGCGTAAGACGTCACCCTCGGAAAGAACGCGATCAAAGCCACGACTCATGGTTTCACCTCTGCTTGCGCACGCTGCTCTGCGGTCTGGTATTGTCCTTTTAGCACACCTTCATTATCGAGCAACCAGCCATCTAACACCTGCTTAGCCACCGGTGCCGCTACAGCCGAACCAGATTCACCGTTCTCAACCATCACCGCCACAGCGATAGCAGGTTTTTCAGCCGGTGCATAGGCAACAAATAAAGCATGATCACGATGACGCTCTTGGACCTTATCACGGTCATAGCGTTCGCCTTGTTTGATCGCCACTACTTGCGCGGTGCCGCTTTTACCGGCGATGCGATATTGTGCTGACTCACCTACTTTGCGTGCTGTTCCTCGTGTGCCATGCAATACATTCTCCATGCCTTGCTGCGCGGCTGTCCAACTGGTGTCATTGCGTAAAATAATATCAGCGGGCTCTTGCGCTTCAGCAATGGGCGGCATACCGCCAACACTGCGCGCTAAATGCGGACTGTGCCATTTACCTTTAGACGCCATTAACGCTGTGGCATGAGCTAACTGCAAAGGAGTCGATTGCATATAGCCTTGGCCGATGCCAAGAATCAAAGTTTCCCCAGGATACCAAGGCTGTCTATAACGCTCACGCTTCCAGTCTTTAGATGGCATCAGTCCGGCCGTTTCTTCAAACATATCCAAAGCCACCCGCTGACCAAAACCAAAGCGGGTCATATAATCATGCATACGATCAATACCCAATTTATGGGCTAAATCGTAAAAGTACGTATCATTGGATCGTGCGATGGCTAAATCAAGCTCAACCCAGCCATCACCATAGCGGTTCCAGTTACGGTATCTGTGTTTATGATTGGGCAGCTGATAAAAGCCTGGATCAAACACTCTAGAGCTTGGTGTAATCACCTCTGCATCGAGTCCAGCCACCGCCATCATCGGTTTGATGGTTGAGCCAGGTGGGTACAAGCCTCTTAACACGCGATTAAACAACGGCTGATCGAGCGAGTCACGCAGCAATCCATAGGCTTTAAAGCTGATTCCAGTCACAAACGGGTTAGGGTCAAAACTTGGCTGACTGACCATCGCTAAAACTTCACCGTTATTCGGATCAATCGCTACTATCGCGCCGCGCCGCCCATCTAAAGCAAGCTCAGCGGCCTCCTGTAACTGGCTATCAAGGGTCAGGTAAATATCACGCCCCGATACCGGCTCAACACGATTGAGTACACGCAATACGCGACCACGAGCATTGGTTTCAACTTCCTCGTAGCCTACCTGGCCGTGCAATTCATCTTCATAAAAACGTTCTATACCCGTCTTACCAATATGGTGCGTGCCGCTGTAGTTAACTGGATCGAGCTTTTCCAGCTCTTTTTCGTTGATGCGCCCCACATAACCCACCGAATGCGCAAAATGCTCTTTTTGTGGATAGTAACGCACTAAGCTGGCTGCCACCTCGACACCGGGCAGGCGAAACTGATTAATCGCGATGCGGGCAATTTGCTCTTCACTGAGCTCAAACATCACCGGCACCGGCTCGAAAGGACGACGGCCCTGGCGGATACGTTTTTCAAACAGCTCACGGCTGTCAGCATCCAACTCAAGGATCTCAATAATGGAGTCGAGCACCTGCTCCCAATCGCCAGCACGCTCGCGGGTGAGCGTTAAGCTAAAGCTGGCTCTATTATCTGCAATCACCACTCCATTACGGTCATAAATCATGCCGCGCGTGGGTGGCAGTGACTGCACATGGATACGATTATTTTCAGCTAATGTGGAATGATGCTCAAACTGTACAACTTGTAAGTAATACATTCTAAGCATCAGCATCATGGTTAAAAAAAGCAGCACGATGCCAGCAAATAACACGCGCCCGCGAATCAGCCGCGTATCGCGCTCATGATCTTTTAGCCGAATAGGAGGTGGCATAACCGCTCACTATTTATGATAGGGGTGACCGTTCAGCACAGTCCATGCGCGGTAAATTTGCTCACCCAAAAGAATACGCACCAACGGATGCGGTAGTGTTAATGGCGACAATGACCAGCGTTGCTCGCTACGCTCGCACACCTGCGGCGCAAGCCCCTCAGGGCCACCCACCATCAAGTTGACATTGCGTGCTTCTAAACGCCAGCGCTCAAGCTCCTGCGCCAGCTGTTCGGTACTCCAAGCTTTACCATTCACCTCTAAGGTTACAATACGCTCTCCTGGCTGTACTTTAGCTAGCATGGCATCGCCCTCTTGGCGGATCAGCCGCTGCACATCCGCGTTTTTACCGCGCGTGCTCAGAGGTATCTCGACCAACTCTAGCGGCAGCTCACTGGGCAGACGTTTAGCATACTCTTGCCAACCCTCTTCCACCCAGCGTGGCATTTTAGAGCCAACAGCAATTAAGCGAATACGCACTTACTCAGCGCCTTGCTCATCGTGTTGTGCGCGGCTTTGTTCAGCACCCTGCCAGAGACGCTCTAAGTCATAATGCTCACGGGTTTCAGTCTGCATCACATGAACCACAACATCATTCAAGTCGATTAAAGCCCATTCGCCACCATCTAAACCCTCGCTCCCCAGAGGTCGTGCACCCTGCTCTTTAGCTTTTTCTATAACGTTTTCCGCCAATGCTTTAACTTGGCGCGCCGAGGCACCTGAAGCGATGACCATGAAATCAGTAATACTGGTTTTACCGCGTACATCAATAGTGACAATATCTTTTGCTTTAACTTCTTCTAAAGCAGCAGTCACTAAGTTAACAAGTTGTTCATTTTGCATTGGGTATCTAGCCTCAAAAGCTCATGACTCTTGATAGAGTCGATGTGCATAAATATATTTAAAAACAGTATCTGGTACCAAATACCGCACGCAACGTTGTGTTGCTAATAAGTGTCTAATTTGTGTTGCTGAAATAGCCAACGGTGTTTGCCACACAAAAGTAATTTGACCACTGGGCCCCAGTAAAGTTTGCGGATCACTCACGCTTTTTGCTGCCACTAAATCACGCAGAACCTGTGGCGCTTCAATATCTGCGTCTGGGCGCTGCAGCACTAAAATATGGCAATACTCTAACAACTCATCCCAGCGGTGCCAGCTTGGCAGGCCACAAAACGCATCCCAACCTAAGATAAGTAGCAATTGATCCTGCTCATCCAACTCAGCACGCAATGATAACAAGGTATCAATGCTCCAGGAGGGTTTATCGCGACGTAATTCACGATCGTCAACGCTAAGTACATCTACATCTTCAACCGCCAACCGCACCATTTCTAAACGCTGCTGCGCACTGACTTGCGGAGTATCACGGTGCGGCGGCTGCGCGTTAGGAATTAATAGCAACTGATCTAATGCATAATTTTCGGCAACCTCTAGCGCACTGCGCAAATGGCCAATGTGCACAGGATCAAAGGTACCACCTAACATTCCAATTCGCTTAGCCACGCACGTGTCCGTCACCGAATACGACATATTTCTCACTGGTCAAGCCAAGCAAGCCAACCGGGCCACGTGCATGCAGTTTATCAGTAGAGATACCGATTTCCGCACCCAAACCGTACTCAAAACCGTCAGCAAAACGTGTTGAAGCATTGATCATCACCGAGCTGGAGTCCACTTCGGTCAAGAAACGTCGAGCATCAGTGAAGTTTTCCGTCACTATACTGTCAGTATGCTGTGAGCCGTAGGTATTGATATGCTCAATGGCTTCTTCAAGCGAGGCAACGATGCGAATCGCAAGAATCGGCGCATTGTACTCTGCCGCCCAATCGTCTGCAGTAACAGGCTTCACCCGTCCTGCAAACAACGCACAGGTTTGCTCACAACCACGCAGTTCTACCTGTTTGGCATCATAGATATCCAACAGTGGGCGCAATACAGCATCCACTTGCGACTCATGCACCAATAAGGTTTCCATCGCATTACAAGGCGCATAGCGCTGAGTTTTCGAATTATCAGCAATACGGATTGCTTTTTCTGCGTCAGCAGCCTGATCAACATAGACATGGCACACGCCATCTAAATGTTTAATCACCGGCACTTTAGCGTCACGACTGATGCGCTCAATCAACCCCTTACCGCCGCGCGGGACAATCACATCGACATACTTAGGCATGGTGATCAGCTCACCTACCGCAGCGCGATCAGTGGTCTCAACCACTTGCACTGCAGAAGCAGGAAAGCCTGCCACAGCCAAGCCTTGATTCAGACATTGAGCAATCGCTTGATTGGAATGAATGGCTTCTGAACCACCACGCAAAATAGTTGCGTTACCGGACTTAATGCATAAGCTAGCCGCTTCCACTGTTACATTGGGGCGCGACTCATAAATGATACCGATCACGCCCAGCGGCACACGCATTTTACCCACCTGAATACCCGAGGGGACAAAGTGCATATCACGAATTTCACCAATCGGATCAGGCAGTGCAGCTACCTGCTTTAGGCCTTCAATCATTTCATCGATGCGCGTTGAGCTGAGCGCTAAACGATCAAGCATCGCATCATCTAAACCACTGGCGCGGCCTGCTTGCATATCTAGCGCATTAGCCTCAAGCAAAGCACTGCGCGATTGATCAAGTGCATCAGCAGTGGCCAATAACGCCTGATTTTTTTGAGCTGTACTGGCTCTTGCCAACACACGCGAAGCCTCACGCGCAGACTCGCCAAGGCGCTGCATGTAGTCAACAACAAGTTCGGTCATAGCATCAAACCAAAGTCAAAAATTAAATAGGCAGCAATTATAGCGATGTCGGGGCACAAACGCACAGTTAGTTTAATCCAAGGAGTAAACACTAGACATACAACACTTATGTTGGCTGCTATCGCGCAAATACGCTTCGCTTGGTATCTTTTAAAATAGCCTTTGTTTCACATCTACCACCAGTTTCTAGCCAGTGCAGACTGAAAAGCGGCCTAAGAAACAGCTAAGCACAGCGTTCACAACTTTTGGTATCAGTTGCCGATGACAGGCGCCGAAACAAAATGGACGCCTTCCCGCTCCATGAGCTTCGCACCTACGGCTGTTAACTCACTGATAAAACGAAACTGAGCGTTGGGCTCAATAGGATAGGCTTTCAACCGATAGACCATGCCCCACGGCTGGTTGGAGACCACAACCTGCACTGGCTTCCAGGTTTTCACCAGCGGGTGTGTAAACGCCACAGAGCGTAACAGCGTCATAATTTTTGCCATGTCGTGATGCGGTTGCAGATGAAACTCAGCAACGCACATCAAGTGATCAGTGCCATCATTTGCATTGGCGATCAGCGCATCCCAAAGCTTGCCATGCGGGACAACAATAACCGTATCATCCGGCGTGACCAGCTTAGCGGCACGGGTACCGATGGCGCGCACCTCACCGTAACGCCCATCAATTTCAACCCAATCACCCGGTCGATAAGGCATTTCGTAGAGAACCACGATGCCAGCAATCAAACTATTAGCGTAGTCCTTAAATGCAAAACCCAAGGCCAAAGCCAAGGCACCAAAAATGGCCACCATATTTTCGAAGGACGGCTTAACTAGGGTAGGCACCACTAAAATAATAGTGGATACAATAATCACCAGTCGCAACAACGGCACCGAAGCCAGCAAATAAAGACGCGGCTTACCGCCCAACTTGCTAGCAATGCGCGGCAGAATTTTCTGTACAGCCAAATTAATCAACGATGCGACAATAATCAGCATCAGCGCCTGTAGCAATGCTTGCATAGTGATGCTGTCTAACGCACTTTTAAGGCCAAGCTCTTCCATCGTCATCATCCTCTATTAACGTCTTGCTACGTCATTTCAAAAGACGTCTACCGGAAACCCCCAGCTCTGCAGGTGTCGGCGAGTCGTCGGGTATCCCAAAGGCGTTACACGCCAGACATTAGACTCGCTATCCATTTCGCCAGCAGGTGTTTCTAGATCAGCGCTTGGCCTGTGCTCAATCGCACCAATGACTGACGTATTGGCGCTGATGATGTCCGCCCGCATTAACCGTGACAGCGCTAAACTGAGGTCAGGCTCCTGTATCGCTGTAACCAAGCTCAGATCCTCTGTGGTCAAGCCATCATGCAGTAGCAAAGCGTGTAACACCAAGCCAAGGTTGCGCTCAGGGCTGGCCGGCATCACAGGCAGCCTAAGCTGGCCTAACGGCGCCACCCAACTGTGAGCATTGTTACCACTTAGTTCGCTTTTCTCTTCGCCTGCCTTCTTGTTTTGATCCGCTGCAGCATCAACTTCCGGTCGAGCCCGTAACGCCCGCTGCCAGATTGCCAGCGCAACACCAGGAATACCACGCGAGTCAGCAGCTAAATTACGGAATAGGTTTGCGTGCTTGCGCTTTTTCTTATCGCTAGCACAATCACCGGGCTGTTCCAACGGCAAAACATAGAGGCCATCCGTAGTCGTGCGCACAACCGGTACCTGCTGGTTATTACGACCCGCCAACTGTTGCAGCCATACACCCAAGCGTTCGTCTGTCAGTGGCGCTGGTACCCAAGGCGTCAATTGAGCGTCTGGGTAATAACTTGACCAGAATTGCCAACACCAACTGCTGCAACCAATCACTCCTTCACCTGCTTGATCGGCAGCCAGCAAACGCAGCAGCTCTTGCACTAGCGCTAAACCATCGTGATGACGACGCCAGAAGGCCGCCAGCTCACTGATCACCCAAGGTTGATCCATAGGCTGGCTTTGCCACCATTGCCTGGCGGCTTCTTCGCCCATCAAAAGAGTAGCTGGCGGCAAGATCAATCGATAACCTTTGCCTGCCGTTTGCTCAGAAGACTTTTGGTCCGCTCGTGTCGTTTTATAGTTTGGAAAGCATCGTAACGCCTGCGCAACACCAGTAAACGGCGGCGCCACAAGCATCAGCACCGACCGATGGCACCGATCTTCATCCCTAAGCCGTTGTATCGCTTCAGCAACCGTT
The DNA here is from genome assembly GCF_008807395.1 of Pseudomonas sp. C27(2019). Taxonomy (GTDB): domain Bacteria; phylum Pseudomonadota; class Gammaproteobacteria; order Pseudomonadales; family Pseudomonadaceae; genus Denitrificimonas. The sequence goes on along the minus strand of NZ_CP043320.1, from coordinate 803,085 downwards.
TTAGCATGGGCAGCGTAATCTGGCTCAGGCGCGATTTTTTGTAGCTGCTCTGCGCTGAGCTCTGGGAGCCCATCTAGGCTCTCAAAGGATTCATCCCCACGGGTGATTTCTGCTCTTAATTGCTCCAACCAATAACGGGCTGTACCCACTAACGTGCGGCTCACCGAAGCGCCAGGCAGCACCCATTTATCAATAGGAATCAGCCCTCCAGGTAGCAGCGGGTTATCTTTAGGGGTGTCACCGCTTGTAGCTTCAGGTTTGCGCATTACCACTCGCCGCCTCCTCTGAGCAGGGTCTGGAATAAAATCCTGTCCGAGTACTATGCCACTGCATTGGGCGGGCACCAACACAATATGATGCTCGAACTGTGAGTGTATGCTGGATGCCTGTTTGTCAGTACTGCCAATAAAGTTAAATTACAGCCTCTTGCACTGCTCGTTTCTTAATCCATCAGGTGCTGTGGCTATTTCAGAGAGCTAATATTTCACTGTATTGCTCGCAGTCATGCTGGCTTGTTTGTGTGAGCCGAACTCCAACTCGAGATGCTATGTTGATAGCTGGCTTTCCTTAAAAACTCAGCTAGTTTAGTTAGCACTCAAGGTTAGTATTTAAGATATAAAAGCTACCCTAATGAGTTGAAGGACGCGGTTGTTCTGTATTTTTCTTCATGTTATCCAGCTTCTCACATCGATCCACACACTCAAACCAAGGCTGGCCAGACCAATCGCCGTAATTCTGAACATAAAAAAAAGATACTTTATCTGAAGGAAACAGCCAACGCTTGGGGTTTCTTAAAAATTGAAAACCGTAGGCTTCACCGCCACCATTAATATATAAATATATATTATAGGATGCTCCAGGGTAGTTATCTGCGCATCTCTTAGGTGAGTTTTTATCTAGCAACATACGAGCCGAGCAATATTGATAATCATAACCTTTTGAGTAAGCAAGGTAGCGACCATTGAAAGCATGTGTAATTTCCCACTTATACTTTTTAAGTAAAGCTGGATGACGGTAACGGCCAGCTTTCATTGCTCTTGAATTTAAATTAATAGGAGCCTCTCTATCCTCCCTCATAGAGAAAACAGGGTAATCCAATGATTCAATGCGTAGATACTTATCATTCATAGCAAAGCTATCACCACCAGCCTCATGCGCGTGATAGGCAGATTCTGGGACACAACCCTGCATAACTAACAGGTATAGAAAAAAACTACTCTTTAATATATTTTTTATAGTTATCAAAGCTATGCTCCCAAGGTTTTAACGGGACAACTTGAGCATCCCAGTTAAATAACTTACCCAACCAGCCACCATTTACCAAATCTCCAGTGCCAATCATCACCTCTGCATTGGATGGAGCAACTGCTCCAAATGGAATAGAGTACAAATAAACTCGCTCAGCCAAACCATTGCTAGCCAAATATATATTACTTAAAGTGCCTAACGAGTGACCGCTTGAAAGTCCATTACCTACACCAAACTCTGACAAATAGTCTCGAACTGATGCATCGGGCAACCCCTGATAACCCAATAAAATATCTGCAGCATCAAAAGGCAGACCCACAACCACATTTTTTCGGTTACCAACACCTAAGACTACAGTTCCATCACTTTTAGAGAGCTCGCCCTCCTGCTCACCGAGCCTCGTACCAACACTCCCCCACTGATTCCCAAAACTAGAGCCTGTCATCAGCAGCCAACTTAGCTCGTGTGGCTTCAAGCCTATTTCTTTAGCAAATTTAGACTGCGCATAGCCAAATGCTTGATTCATTCCTACTTTATAAACTTCCTTTGCTAAACTCATCCACTCGCTACTGCCTATGTGGTGCTTAATATTACTCGCAGTATTAATCGTATTATTATAATAAGTGCCGGCAGATAAATAGCTAGCTAAGCCTCCTGTGACACCTCCAACCAATGCTGCATCGCGCCAATCCTGACCCTGACTGACAGCACTAGCCGCACCTCCTGCTGCTCCAGCAACCACTCCAGAAATCGTTGCGTTAGCCCAGCCGGCTGTAACAACAGAGCCTGCGGTTGCACCGCTAGCCACTGCTGAAGCGGTAGCAGTACCAGTTGCTGCCATTGCAGTGCCTGAGCCCGCTGTCGCACCTGCTGCACCACCAATCAAACCACTAGCCGCACCTGCAGTAAAATATGCCACCACAATAGCAACCACCATCGCTACAGGGCCACCTAAGCCTGAACTGCTGTATTTAAAACTGTCGTGCAACTCCCTGACCTGACGCCAATCTACATCACCACGTTGCTCCACTTCTTTGAGCCATGCTAATTGCGGATCGGCTTGCACCATGGCATCAATGGTTTGGCTAACGCTTTGTTGATTAACTTCTTTGATGTCGATTTTAATATTTTCAGCCGCTCGAATGGCGATTTCACCCTGCGCTTGTAACTGGCTTTGTATCAAGCTTTCATCGGTACTGCCTTTGCCTTTAGCGCTTTGCCAAACCCAACTGCTTTTGCTGCGGATACGGCTTTTTTGTTCGAGGTCTTTGACTCCCTCAAACACAATTCCTGCTTCACTATCCAAGATTAGATCAGCAGCACTCTTTAGTTTTGCAGCTTGGTAAAACTGCTCGCCGCCACTCGCAACCAGCAAATCACTACCTGTGCGGATGTCACTACCTATATTGGTGATTTGCGTGCGCTCGTCACTTTTAAAGCTCTTACGCCCAAAACTACCTTTCTTCTTTTCCTCATAGAATGAGTAGTCATAGTCCTGCTCAGCCACTAACTGCACCTTACCGCCTGCAACAAGATAGGCTTCTTTACCTGCATTAATTTGACTAGAAACCACCTGCGTATCAGCCCCAGATATACTCTCAAACTGACCGCCCGCCTCAAGCACCGATGCTTGCTGGCGGATTCGAGCGCTCTCTTGATTTACTTTCTTATCGCTACGGCGGTAACGGTATTCGCTATTCTGGGTATTGGCTGCTGAACTGATCAACACATCACCAACCGCCTGCAGACTCATATCACCACCCGCTTTCAAACGGCTGGCCACGACTGCTACACCTTGCTCTGCACTTACATTTAGCTGCGTGCCTGCCTGGATTTCACTGGCGTGCTGAGTGGCGCTGCTGTTGCTCCAAAAGTGGCGCTTGTCTTGGCGCATTTGTCCGTTATTTTCTTCAGCAGATACCAGCAGCACATTACGGCCTGCATTCAGCTCCATGGCTGCACCAGCTTTGAGATTGGCACCCTGATTAATAATGTCGCGCCCTGCCATCAATGACAGATCATGAGCGGCTTCAATGCCCGCCGCCTGATCAACAGTACTGGTCGTTTGGCTAAAACCTTTGCCGCTGCGGGCTTCTTGAGTAATGGTGCGCTCATTGCTGATATCGCCTGTTACTGCCAACAGACTTACATCTCGCCCCTTAATTAAGCCACCACGCTGATTGTGAATACTGTCTTGCGCTAATAACTGCAACCGTTCATCTGCTTGTATCAAGCCGCTGTTGCTGATGTTTTCAGCATTAATAGAGAGGTTCTGTCTAGCACGTAACATGCCGCTGTTATTAAGCTCTGCACCGGAAATCAACGCCACATCACGCCCTTGGATTAATGCACCTGTAGGGGCGACACGGTCTGTTGCTTGCGCTAAGTACAGAATCGGCACCAGTACTTTTTCACCCTGTACTTCACGCTCTTCCAGCCAAACAATGTCATGGGTTAACGCGGCAACTTGCTCTCCAGTCAGAGAGATTCCCAGTGACAAGTTTAGTGACTCTTTACTGGCAATGCCGTTGTCCATGAGGTAACGAAACTGATCGTCATTCGAGGTGAGGCCATCAAGAAAACGCTTGCCGGTGCGGGCAATGACGGCCTGCTCAATTAAACGCTGCTCGTATAAACCATCACCTAAGCGCTTTTGTGCTTGCTCAGGGTCATAGCCCAGGCCTTGCAGAAGATAACTGGAATTGAGAAAACCGCTCATACTGGCAAACAGCGGATTGGTTTCAATCAAATAGGGATGATTGACGTTCGAGTTAACAGCAAATAAGCCATTGGAGCTCTGCGGCAAACTAAATCCAGGTAGCACTGTTGGGTCAACAACCTGCTGAGTCAGGTCGGCTGGCAATTGCGCATTCAACTGCACCACTAGAGGTTGCGAGCCAGAGCCAACATGCGTATTTAATGTTTGCGCAGCGCCTGCTGTAGGCGCTTGATTGGCCAGGAGTGACGCATTATTTATGGTTTCTCTAGCCTGAATATGAACATTGCCTCCGGCTTGAATAATAGCGGGCGCTGCTATTCCAGTCGGCGTTTGCGTTTCAATATCGCTGACTAAGCGCCACTGCCGTAATGCGCTGGGCAATTCTTTTGGTAATGGCTGTCTATTATAAGGATAAATATAATTCCAACGAAAACGCTCATCCGTACCATCGGTGACGCGCCCCGTGTTAAAGCGCTGCACCCGTTGCGCGGTGCCGGTACTTGCCGCAAGGTTTTCTAATGTATCGGCAATAATACTGATATTACCTGAGGCACTGAGATTGCTATAGCGATTAGCAATCCAATCGCCCTGTGCAGTTAAATTGCCACCGGAGTGGATGCGCGCAGCAGCTGAATCTTCTTCTACGGCAAACTCAAAGCGTTCTGTGGCTATATAATCCACATTATGATGATCGCCACTGCAGTCATAACAGACCACTCCAATATGGCCAGAGGTCAATGTCTTACCCAGACGAAACTGTTCTTTGCGGTTATTCAAAGTAGCCGCATGTAAACGCATATCACCACTGGACCCAATACTGCCTGAGCGATTTTCCAGCGCGGTCATCGCGGTATAAGCATCATCTTTGGCAGCAGTTAAAGCGCCTAAACTATAGATATCACCATATAAATTGGTCAGTGTATTACTGCGCAAAGCCATGTCTGCGCCACTAAAGAGCAAACCTTGATTTAAGAGATCGTTTATTTCAATGCGCAGCTTTTGACCAGCTCCGAGGGTTGCTTGGTTGTCTACATCGTTGGCACGTATCTGTACATCACCCGCCGCACTCAAGGCTCCGGCATTGAGCAAACGACCACCGAGTTCAAATACAACATTTTGAGCACTGCGCACACTGGCACCTTGTTGCAGATCGACGTTCTGGCTATTTATATACAAGCTGCCTTGGCTGTGTAGCGCACCTTTGCCTGTATAGCTATCGCTCAATGACAGATGCAAAGCACCATCGGTTTCAATCTGCCCGTCATTCACCCAAGTAGTGCCACTGGCATGTAAATCATCAATTGAGCGCAACACACCACTTGCGGTGTTGGTGAAATGGTTTACGTTGAGCTCTATTTGCTCCGCTTGCAACTCACTGCTATTAAGCCAACGGTCTAGATCCAGCTTGAGGATGCCATTGGTGAAAAAGCTACCGCCTGCTTGACCGGCATCACTTAGATTTAAAGCAAACTGTTCGCCCAAATGACGCACAATGCCTTTTTGGTTGCTTAAGGCTTGGCTGTTTAATAAAAAGCTTTGGTTACCAACTTCAAGCAAACCTTTATCGTTATTAAACAGCGTCTTGATAGTAAAAGCACTATTGCCCGTTTCTCCTAAAGCACGCAGCCGTCCAGCATCATTACTGATCGAGCCGGTATTTAGCAATAGCGTATCAGTGGCCTCAATCAGCCCTGAATTGTTGTTCAAGTGCCCCGTCAAACTGACTGCAACCTCTTGCCCACCGATCAAACCACTTTGGTTGGTTAAACTCGTCGCATCAACTGTTAGGTTTTGCTGGCTAATAAGCTTGCCGTCATCGTTGTTAATCGCCGCTTGTGAGAGTTGTAAATCTCCCGCTGTGGCAATAATCTGCCCTTGACGATTGTCTATGGCATCGCCTCCACCCACATAAACACTGTGGGCTTGGATAACACCTTTTTGGTTATTCAGTTGCTGTGCATTGAGCTGGAGCGCGTTGCTATTTGCCAGTATTTTTCCGCTTTTATTATTCAGCGAGCGATTGGCGGTGATGTTAACAACGCCGGTATTGGCTTGCAGCACAGCATCTTGGTCATTAATCGTGGAGCTGGATATGTTCAGATCACCGCCCTGACTCAAGATCAGCCCATCGTTCGTGTTATTGATCTGAGCAGACGCTTGAATGGTTAAATCTTGATTGCTCGCCAGAATGGCTTGTGTGTTATCTAACGTTTGCACTGTAAGGTCTAAGGTTTGCTGGCCAATCAGCTTCCCACCACTGTTATCAAGATGATTGGCATCAATCTGCGCTGCACCGACCGCAACAATCTGTCCTCCCTGATTATTCAATACATTTAAATCAGTATTCAAAGCACCTTGCGCAACCACTGTGCCTTGGTTTTTAAACTCGCCACCTTGCACCGTTAAAGTACTGGCAGTATTGCTGCTGCCATCAGCGTTGGCACCCGACTCAATCACGCCGTGGTTATCAATCAATGCAGCATCTAGATCTAGATCACCGGCAGCAGCTAAACTATTACTCACATTAATCGCGCCGTGTTTGGTGGTGACTTGAGCAGACTGCTCGCTGTAAATATCTTGCGTTAAATCGATCTGGGCTGCATTGAGTTTGATATCACCTTTAGCCGCTGTTCTTGCCAGACTCAGGCGTCCATTAGCATCAATCTGGATATCACCGGCACTGGCGGCCATATCGCCGGCCAATTTTACCCCAACACCTGCTTCGGTGCCGACTAAGCGAATGGCTCCGGCATACATTCCACCTAAAGCAGAGCTATCGATGGCAAGGCTGGGTTTATCATTTGGACGATCTGCTTTTGCAGTGGCGGTGAGGGTTTGCGCATCGACATTGTTACGACCGGTAATGATATTGAGTTGATTGGCGTGCAGTTCAGCGTTAATTTTGGCGCTACGCGTGATCAGATCAAATTGGCTGATATTAGAGGCATTCAGTCCCGCACCTGAAATTTCAATCTGTCCACCTTCGACGTCATAACGTTTAAGCTGGCCTTGCTCAATAATCGGCTTACCCGTGGTTAGCGTGGCATGCGGTGTATTGATAAAGCCGCAGCCATCACAAGTGATCCCGTGCGGGTTAGCCACCACGACATGCGCTTGTTTACCCGCCACTTCGGTATAACCTTTAAGCTGACTGGCTTGGCCACCAGTCACCTCATTAAGAATCAGTCCCGCAGCCCTGCCGTTGAGCTGGCTGTTTCCTACAATAATGCCGCCTAATTGGGTTTGGGTGAATTTATCCGTGCTGTTGTTTAAAATCAGCCCCTGCTGGCCCACGTTATAATCAGTGAACTTATTATGCGACAGCCCTTTACTGTTTGGTGTGTTGATATTAACCACAGGCACACCATTGCCGGCTTGGCTGATGTGCGTGTTTCCCCCAGCACTCGTATCAACACGTAAATCTGCAGCAGCAGCAAGTAAAGGCTGTCCACACATCACAGCAATTAACAGCTGAGCAATAATCTTAAATAAACGGCTTTGGGTATTCATACTGAAATCCTTTTCAGAAAAACACTTCAACTCGGAAATAAATGGGACGCTCTTTGCGCTTGATAGCGTTCGGGCGAGACAAAGTTTGGGCAGCTGTAATTGAAGCGGCTAGATGCTGACCGCGTGCGCTCAGCTCAAAAGCGTGACTGGCTAAGCGACCGCTTTGTTCATCGTTGTATGTGTCACCACGAATTGCGCCCATATCGTAGGCTGCGGTAAGACTGTATTCCTGCACAACAGGGCGCAGCCACTCCAGTGTTACAGGTCGCGTCCAGCGCAATTGATTGCGCAAGTAAAAGCCGCTGTCGCCGGTAACTGTTTGCTCTTTAAAGCCACGAATCGAATACAGCCCACCCAGGCTAAAGCGCTGCGGACTAAACAGCACATCTTCGCTACGTTGCGCACTAAACACGCTATCAAAACTAAAACGCTCACCAAACAATTGGAACGGATGCAAATAACTGGCCGTGAGCGTGTATTTGTTATAACGCGCCACCGGCTCCCATCCCTGCGGGCGCCCTGCCCGCTGCGCATCCAAGGCACCAATTCCGCGCTGATAACCCAGATCAACGTTAATAAAAGCTGAACCTATGCGCCGCCCATGACTGAAACTGATTTGCTGCTCTGTCAGGCGCTGACTGGAAACATCTAAGCGTTGATTATCGAGATAGTTGCGACTGCGTAGATGGTTTAAGCCGACACTAAAAGCCGTTTTACTCAGCGCATCACGGTGCACAACACGCTCGGCACTCAAAGCGTGCGTGGTGCTTACGCCATCCAGCACAAATGAGAAACCCTGTGCATGGGTTTTAGTGCGGTAATAGCTGTGGTTGTAAACGTAATTAAAAGTCCACCAGCCATAAGGCAGACTGTAACTTAAGCCATGAGTCGCAGAATGTTTGTACTTATCACTAACTGTATCGCCACTGCCGCGCACGCTCAGTTGATCAGCCAAACCCAGCGGACTATCCCAAACAAAGCTAAGCCCCCACTGCTGCTCACCAGTACTGCGCTGGCCATCGTTATGCCGATTCAATGCCACACGCCAAGGTTTTAATTTCTGCCCCTGTAAGACGACGTTACTGCCACCAACTTCGTCTCCGGGAGCCAACTCCAGACTGACTTGCCGTGACGGTAAGCGAGAGAGCTGATCAATCAGCTGCTCAAGCTCGCGAAGATTTAAACGCTCACCAACCTTTGCCGGAGAACTCATCGAGATTTCTAAAGCGCTGCTTAAATCACCACCATTGATACTTTCTAAGCGCCCTTCAATCACCTGAATTTGTAACACGCCATCTTGTAAATCTTGCGGCGGCAAATAAGCACGGGTAGTGACATAGCCACGTTTGAGGTACGCATTGGTGATGTCATTGAGCAAGCGATTCAGATCGTTAGCCGTTAAACATTGCTCAACAAAAGGCTGAAGCAGTCGTGTACGCTGACGCTGCGATAGAACATCTGCACCGTTAAGCTCAATGCTATCGACTTGAAGGCAAGCGCTGCTGTCGTCTGCTGGCAGACTTGGTACGCTCACCTCTCGGCTTGGGAGGGACTGTAGCTCGTCGAAGCGACGCTGCTGCTCTTGCAGCAAACGTTCTTGACGCTCGCGCGACAGCTCTATGTCTATAGGAAGCTGTGCATACGCATCAGCACTCGATAGATAAAGAAAAATTAGGGTAGCAAATCCATTTGCTTTTGAAATCATATTTCACCAGTCGTCCGTGACTACGTGGTCATACTCACTTATTTTTAAATATAGTTGCGTGATGAAATTCACAAAAAAACAAGAAATGAAAATATTAAAGGTTGTCGATTCGATTATTTAATATTAGCTGGTGGTACTGAAAGCACTCAATCGACTAATGTCCTTTTAGACACTTTTATCGGTCTAGCTTATTTTTCTCCCGTAGCTAGCCTGAGGCAAGCTGGTCGCCACCGAAACATCTCTTTATTGCTGAGCGGTGAATTAACTATTACAAACACATCGATGTAGCCTTCTACGGACCTGGGCGCCTTGTTTGCTTCTGAACTGGTACCGTCTGCATGAACAAGTTAATTTATCGTATTGCAGGCATAAAAAAACCCCAGACCATTTCTGATCTAGGGTTTTGTGTTTAAGCTTGACAATGACCTACTCTCACATGGGGAAACCCCACACTACCATCGGCGATGCATCGTTTCACTTCTGAGTTCGGGATGGGATCAGGTGGTTCCAATGCTCTATGGTCGTCAAGCAATTCTTTTTGAGGAGCCGTTTCTCACTTTCGTGATCATCGTCTTCTCTAATTAGGCATGCAATAGTATCAGTTTATTTGTGCGCTTTGCGAACTTTCGGTCACAATTCGTCTTCCCAAATTGTTTGGGTGTTATATGGTCAAGCCTCACGGGCAATTAGTATTGGTTAGCTCAATGCCTCACAGCACTTACACACCCAACCTATCAACCTTGTAGTCTTCAAGGGCCCTTCAGGGAGCTTAAAGCTCCAGTGAGATCTCATCTTGAGGCAAGCTTCCCGCTTAGATGCTTTCAGCGGTTATCTCTTCCGAACATAGCTACCCGGCAATGCCACTGGCGTGACAACCGGAACACCAGAGGTTCGTCCACTCCGGTCCTCTCGTACTAGGAGCAGCCCCTCTCAAATCTCAAACGTCCACGACAGATAGGGACCGAACTGTCTCACGACGTTCTAAACCCAGCTCGCGTACCACTTTAAATGGCGAACAGCCATACCCTTGGGACCGGCTTCAGCCCCAGGATGTGATGAGCCGACATCGAGGTGCCAAACACCGCCGTCGATATGAACTCTTGGGCGGTATCAGCCTGTTATCCCCGGAGTACCTTTTATCCGTTGAGCGATGGCCCTTCCATACAGAACCACCGGATCACTAAGACCTACTTTCGTACCTGCTCGACTTGTTGGTCTCGCAGTTAAGCGCGCTTTTGCCTTTATACTCTACGACCGATTTCCGACCGGTCTGAGCGCACCTTCGTACTCCTCCGTTACTCTTTAGGAGGAGACCGCCCCAGTCAAACTACCCACCATACACTGTCCTCGATCCGGATAACGGACCAGAGTTAGAACCTCAAAGTTGCCAGGGTGGTATTTCAAGGTTGGCTCCACTGCAACTAGCGTCGCAGTTTCAAAGCCTCCCACCTATCCTACACAAACAACTTCAAAGTCCAGTGCAAAGCTATAGTAAAGGTTCACGGGGTCTTTCCGTCTTGCCGCGGATACACTGCATCTTCACAGCGATTTCAATTTCACTGAGTCTCGGGTGGAGACAGCGCCGCCATCGTTACGCCATTCGTGCAGGTCGGAACTTACCCGACAAGGAATTTCGCTACCTTAGGACCGTTATAGTTACGGCCGCCGTTTACTGGGGCTTCGATCAAGAGCTTCGCTTACGCTAACCCCATCAATTAACCTTCCAGCACCGGGCAGGCGTCAGACCCTATACGTCCTCTTTCGAGTTTGCAGAGTCCTGTGTTTTTAATAAACAGTCGCAGCGGCCTGGTATCTTCGACTAGCAAAGGCTTACGTAGTAAATACTTCACCCTCACCAGCGCACCTTCTCCCGAAGTTACGGTGCCATTTTGCCTAGTTCCTTCACCCGAGTTCTCTCAAGCGCCTTGGTATTCTCTACCCAACCACCTGTGTCGGTTTGGGGTACGGTTCCTAATTATCTGAAGCTTAGAAGTTTTTCTTGGAAGCATGGCATCAACCACTTCGCATTCTAAAGAACGCTCGTCATCAGCTCTCGGCATTAACAAAATCCCGGATTTTCCTAAGATCTCTGCCTACCACCTTAAACAGGGACAACCAACGCCCTGATGGCCTAGCCTTCTCCGTCTCTCCATCGCAATAATTAGAAGTACAGGAATATTAACCTGTTTCCCATCGACTACACTTTTCAGTCTCGCCTTAGGGGCCGACTCACCCTGCGTCGATTAACGTTGCGCAGGAAACCTTGGTCTTTCGGCGTGAGTGTTTTTCACACTCATTATCGTTACTCATGTCAGCATTCGCACTTGTGATACCTCCAGCAAGCTTCTCAACTCACCTTCAACGGCTTACACAACGCTCCTCTACCACATAGACATTCCCTTAAAACCACTGTTTATTTTACTTTTACTTCCCTCAACGTGAGGGTGTGCTTTGCTCGCCTAACGGCTCGCAAGCGTAAACAATTGAATGATTTTAAGTGGAATGTCTATGTCCGTAGCTTCGGTGTATGGTTTGAGCCCCGTTACATCTTCCGCGCAGGCCGACTCGACTAGTGAGCTATTACGCTTTCTTTAAAAGATGGCTGCTTCTAAGCCAACTTCCTAGCTGTCTAAGCCTTCCCACATCGTTTCCCACTTAACCATAACTTTGGGACCTTAGCTGACGGTCTGGGTTGTTTCCCTTTCCACGACGGACGTTAGCACCCGCCGTGTGTCTCCCGTGCTCGCACTTGCTGGTATTCGGAGTTTGCATTGGGTTGGTAAGTCGGGATGACCCCCTAGCCAAAACAGTGCTCTACCCCCAGCAGTGATACACGAGGCGCTACCTAAATAGCTTTCGAGGAGAACCAGCTATCTCCGGGCTTGATTAGCCTTTCACTCCGATCCACAGGTCATCCGCTAGCTTTTCAACGATAGTCGGTTCGGTCCTCCAGTTAGTGTTACCCAACCTTCAACCTGCCCATGGATAGATCGCCCGGTTTCGGGTCTATTCCCAGCGACTGTCGCCCTATTAAGACTCGCTTTCGCTACGCCTCCCCTATTCGGTTAAGCTTGCCACTGAAAATAAGTCGCTGACCCATTATACAAAAGGTACGCAGTCACCCGATCCTCAATAACACTGCTTGTTTAGTGTGTTGACCAACATTTGCAAGCAAATATTGTTACCTAAACAACCCATGTGTGTCATCAAAATTGTGCCACTCAATGTTATTGAGTGATCGGGCTCCCACTGCTTGTACGCATACGGTTTCAGGTTCTATTTCACTCCCCTCTCCGGGGTTCTTTTCGCCTTTCCCTCACGGTACTGGTTCACTATCGGTCAGTCAGTAGTATTTAGCCTTGGAGGATGGTCCCCCCATATTCAGACAAAGTTTCTCGTGCTCCGTCCTACTCGATTTCATGACTAAGAGATTTTCGTATACAGGGCTATCACCCACTATGGCGGCACTTTCCAGAGCCTTCTACTAATCTCTAAGCCACTTAAGGGCTAGTCCCCGTTCGCTCGCCACTACTAAGGGAATCTCGGTTGATTTCTTTTCCTACGGGTACTTAGATGTTTCAGTTCCCCGCGTTCGCCTCTTATAGCTATGTATTCACTATAAGATACCCGACTTACATCGGGTGGGTTTCCCCATTCAGAGATCTCTGGATCACAGTCTGTTTGCCGACTCCCCAAAGCTTATCGCAGGCTACAACGTCTTTCATCGCCTCTGACTGCCAAGGCATCCACCGTATGCGCTTCTTCACTTGACCATATAACCCCAAGCAATTTGGTTATATATCTATAACGTGAAGATCGATATTACGCCGAAAATTCGCAATTAAAAAACTCACAAATTTTACCTTAGCCTAAACAATTACCAGTGAAAGTAATTATCTAGTCTTTTTTACTTCTATCACATGTCTAAATTTTTAAAGAACAGTTCTGGTAAAGACCAGACATCAACATTCAAACAGCCTGCGGCTGACTAAATGCTCATGTCTGAGCTTCGAACGATTGGATAATGGTGGAGCCAAGCGGGATCGAACCGCTGACCTCCTGCGTGCAAGGCAGGCGCTCTCCCAGCTGAGCTATGGCCCCATTTTTAACGGCTCTTTTTTGATTATATCTTCGTCAGCCTTGTCACTTACTCAGTCACATACAGAAGTATGCTCCTTCGTTCGCTCCGGCAGCTTCCTCGATCTAAGCAAAAAATAACTCGTTAAACCTAACTCATAACTTAAAAGCTACAAGCCAAATGAAACGGTACCTTTAAACCACCTAATAATTGTCTTTTCTTTTCAGAAAAAGTAATTTTGTGTAAGGCAAGGCATTTTATGACGAAGCTTAGTCAAACTAAGCGAGTTATAAAATAACGCAGCATTACGCAAAATTGGTGGGTCTGGGCAGAGTTGAACTGCCGACCTCACCCTTATCAGGGGTGCGCTCTAACCAACTGAGCTACAGACCCATACAGGTCAATCCACCATTTGGTCCGTCAGTCGGTCGGTCAAACTTCACCCTACTTTCCACCTCAACGGCAGGGGGTTCGCTTTAACCAAGCCAAGCATAGACCCAATTATCAAGGGCCTAACAACCCAATCGCTACTACAGATTGAATCAAGCAATTCGTGTGGATACTTATGAAGACGATGATGTCTTCGATTAAGGAGGTGATCCAGCCGCAGGTTCCCCTACGGCTACCTTGTTACGACTTCACCCCAGTCATGAATCACACCGTGGTAACCGTCCTCCCGAAGGTTAGACTAGCTACTTCTGGTGCAACCCACTCCCATGGTGTGACGGGCGGTGTGTACAAGGCCCGGGAACGTATTCACCGCGGCATTCTGATCCACGATTACTAGCGATTCCGACTTCACGCAGTCGAGTTGCAGACTGCGATCCGGACTACGATTGGTTTTATGGGATTAGCTCCGTCTCGCGACTTAGCAGCCCGTTGTACCAACCATTGTAGCACGTGTGTAGCCCTGGCCGTAAGGGCCATGATGACTTGACGTCATCCCCACCTTCCTCCGGTTTGTCACCGGCAGTCTCCTTAGAGTGCCCACCATTACGTGCTGGTAAATAAGGACAAGGGTTGCGCTCGTTACGGGACTTAACCCAACATCTCACGACACGAGCTGACGACAGCCATGCAGCACCTGTGTCTGAGTTCCCGAAGGCACCAATCCATCTCTGGAAAGTTCTCAGCATGTCAAGGCCAGGTAAGGTTCTTCGCGTTGCTTCGAATTAAACCACATGCTCCACCGCTTGTGCGGGCCCCCGTCAATTCATTTGAGTTTTAACCTTGCGGCCGTACTCCCCAGGCGGTCAACTTAATGCGTTAGCTGCGTTACTAAGTCCTCAAGGAACCCAACAACTAGTTGACATCGTTTACGGCGTGGACTACCAGGGTATCTAATCCTGTTTGCTCCCCACGCTTTCGCACCTCAGTGTCAGTATCAGTCCAGGTGGTCGCCTTCGCCACTGATGTTCCTTCCTATATCTACGCATTTCACCGCTACACAGGAAATTCCACCACCCTCTACCGTACTCTAGCCCACCAGTTTTAGAAGCAATTCCCAGGTTGAGCCCGGGGCTTTCACTCCTAACTTAATGAACCACCTACGCGCGCTTTACGCCCAGTAATTCCGATTAACGCTCGCACCCTTCGTATTACCGCGGCTGCTGGCACGAAGTTAGCCGGTGCTTATTCTGTTGGTAACGTCAAAACAGTCAAGTATTCGTTAACTGCTCTTCCTCCCAACTTAAAGTGCTTTACAATCCGAAGACCTTCTTCACACACGCGGCATGGCTGGATCAGGGTTGCCCCCATTGTCCAATATTCCCCACTGCTGCCTCCCGTAGGAGTCTGGACCGTGTCTCAGTTCCAGTGTGACTGATCATCCTCTCAGACCAGTTACGGATCGCAGTCTTGGTGAGCCATTACCTCACCAACTAACTAATCCGACCTAGGCTCATCTAATAGCGCAAGGCCCGAAGGTCCCCTGCTTTCTCCCGTAGGACGTATGCGGTATTAGCTTACCTTTCGGCAAGTTATCCCCCACTACTAGGCAGATTCCTAGGCATTACTCACCCGTCCGCCGCTCGTCAGCAGAATAGTAAACTACTCTCTGTTACCGCTCGACTTGCATGTGTTAAGCCTGCCGCCAGCGTTCAATCTGAGCCATGATCAAACTCTTCAGTTATATACTGATCGGATTTTGAGAAAACCCTAAACTTGGCTCAGCAATCGCAAATATCTTTTATTAATAAATTAAAAAAGACAAAAATAATTCTACAAATTTTCATTCGCCGAATAACTTGTGTTGCTGATAATCTTGCTGACTATCAATCATCTCACACAAGCACCCACACGAATTGCTTGATTCAAATTGTTAAAGAACGTTTCGCTGAGTGTCTCAGCGAGGAGGCGTATTCTACATCTCCCAAAGTAACTGTCAAGGCTTATTTTCTGGAAGATTTTAATTATTGCTTCCGTCTAACTCCTTGGTGCCGGCGAGGCGCTTACGCTTCTCGTTGGCAGGCTGCGAATCTTACACTAGATCGCCACCTTGTCAAGCTGACATTAAAAATAAATCCTTAAAAATCAACCTGTTACGTTAAGCTGTGTTGCTCTATCTGCCTAACGAGGTGCGCATTCTACAGCACAGCATCTACCTGTCAACAGTATTTACAAAAAAACTTTAGAAACAGCTGCTAGATTGTTTCAGACTCTTTACGTGTATCTATATAGTGCCGGCCTTGGCTACATATTGCGGCCAGACCAATACCACCCGCGCACCACCTAAACGACTATTATCTTCAATCCGTACACGCCCTGAATGCCAGTACATAATGCGTTTTACAATGGCCAAGCCAAGGCCGTGGCCACCAGAAGACCGAGTACGACTATCATCCATTCTGAAAAATGGTGTAAACACCTTCTCGCGAAGCTTTTCTGTAATCCCAGGACCATCATCTTCAACTGCTATGTAGCACAACTCATCCCGAACCCAGCAAGTAATCGAAACACGTCGATGCGCATGACGCTGCGCATTACTCACCAGGTTCTGTATCGCTCGGTGCAAATACCTCACCTCCGCATCAGCCCAGCATTCAACAGCATTCGCCTTTATAGCGTTTAATTCTATACCTGCATGCAGCGGCTGCAACTCTTCGACCACTTGATCAATGAGTGCATTCAACTCAACCCTGCTGTAATTAATCGACGGCATACCTGCTTCTAACCGAGCGTAAGTCAGCATCTCATCAAGCAGTGCATCCATATCATCCACATCTTGATCCATGCCCTGCAAATATTTACTGCGCGCCTCTTGCTCATCCGCGCTGGCAGCCATATCTAAACCAAAACGCAGACGCGCTAACGGCGTGCGTAACTCATGAGCAACAGCACGAACCATATCCCCCTGAACATTGATCAAAACTTTTAAGCGCGCGGCCATTTCGTTAAAGCGCACAGCTAACCGTCCAACGGAGTCACTGCCATCTTCAACAACCCGTACATTTAAATGCCCTTGCGCAATCCTAGACGCTGCGCTTTCTAAATCCTGCAAGCGTCGCTCTAAGTGTCGAACCAGCAAATACACCAAGACTCCAATCATGCTTAAACCAAGCACTGCAATAAACAGCAGCAGATAAGCTGGATAAACATTGACCTGATATACAGGCCCCAGCATAAGCACCCAAGGTGTTTCATTAACACCGGCAAATACCCGAATTGCCGCACCACCTTGATCAAGCGCCATCACCGTCTCACCCTCTTCGATCCTGCGCAACTGATCAGCATCTAAATCTGTCTTATCAACAGTTAACAGCTGCAAATCAAAACCGAACTGGTGCTCTTCAGCAAGCGCTGCGAGCTTAGCAGCTTGCTCTGCAGCGGGGTAACGTACAAGCTCATCAATTAACAAATACACTGTAGCTCGAGCTAACTGCTCACTAACACGCCGCACCTCTCCAGTCAGCACTTCTCGTTCGGCCGCACTAATCAGGCTATAAATTTTCGCTGGACTAGCATCATCATGTTTGACAACAACGCGGCCGCGCAAAACACGGCCCAGCTCTGATCTATCCAACTCTAGAAGCTGAGCGTTTTTAATCCGCAGCGGCACACCAAGCAGTCGACTCCATAGGACAATTGCTCGCTTTCGCTCAATGACATCAAGAGCAGCTAAATTCGATGACATAAGACGAAACGTACCTGTTGCCAAGCGCTCACGATGCTGCTCTGTGCGAATCTCACTGGTCAAATGCAGGGCCAAGACCGCTAAACCCGCTGTCAACACAAGTGCCGCCAGTAAACCACCGTAAATTCTTAGAAAGATCGAGTTCACAACAGCTCTTGCGCTGCTTCACGCACAAACAAATACCCTTTATTACGAATTGTTTTTATAACTTGCGGCTGCTCACTGTGATCACCAATGCGTGGACGTATTCGCGAAATACGCACATCAATGGAGCGATCTACACCATCGTATTCAATGCCACGCAACTGACTGAAAATAGTTTCTCTCGACAAAGGTGTACCCGCGTTAAGCGCAAGCAGCCAGAGCAAGTCAAATTCCGCCCCAGTCAAATCAATATGCTCACCGCTTAAAAAGGCGCTGCGCCGACCATGATCGATAGTCAGTCGGCCAAACTTAAGCACTTCGACTGTGGCATCCTTATCATCAGAACTATCAGCACGACGCAGTAAAGCCTTAATGCGTGCTAACAATATGGACGGCCGCACCGGCTTACACACATAGTCGTCAGCCCCCTCATCAAAGCCTTGCACTTGATCAGCATCATCAGTACGCGCGGTTAACATCAAGATAGGCCCCGTATAGCCTGAGCGCACGTCACGACAAATGGAAAACCCATCTTGCCCTGGCAGCATTAAATCTAAAACAACCAGATCAGGCTGTTCTTTTAAAATTCGTTGCACGGCTAAGCCGCCATCACGCTCAAGCTGTACTATAAAACCATGCGCTTGCAAGTACTCGCAGGTTAATTGCGCCAAACGCACATCATCTTCAACTATTAAGATTGTACTCATAACACCCCTAAAAGCAGCAAACCACACAACCAATATATTCACCCATACCTGTTATGGTGCCACCCATGAATCAAAGCTTTAGCGTCCAACACTTAGCAAAAAACCAACGTACGCTGGTGCATAAGTTTTATCGCAATCACAACAGCCCAATGCGCATCACCCAGCAAGCAGAGGTTTGGGTGGTTCGCGCGCCGCACATCGTTGCCAGTGTCTGCCTTTCACCTGTAGCGCACGGTCATTGGTTAACCAGCTTATTGACTGCGCCCGAATTTCGTCAGCAAGGCGTCGCCAGCCTACTAATCAAACACCTCCAAATGACTTACCCCAATGCGCCCATTTGGTTATTTTGCCACCCAGACCTGTGCAGTTTTTACAGCAACCTTGGTTTTCAGCAGACGCTGCACTTACCTGACGCATTAAACAGCCGACTCACTCGATATCAACAGCATAAATCATTAATCGCAATGTTTTACGCAAAATCACAGGAACTTTAAATATGGCCCTTGGCTATCACTCGTATTTCACTATGACGACTTTATGTGCATACTCATGAAAACAAAAATAAAAGCAGGCTAAAAACACATGCTCTATCTCGCAATAAAACGCTTAAGGCATAATTTTCAACTCTCAATTCTTACCTTAATGGGTTTAATTGCAATTTTTACTATCGCGCCTTATGCGCTATACCGTATCTACATAGGGAGTTTCATTACAGCCATCGCCGACACCGTAGTTGTCGTGTCGATTATTATTGCTGTGATCTATGCATGGCGCACCGACAACGCAGCGAAGCCTGGCACTTATCTCGCAATAATTTGCTCAGCAGCAGCCACTATTGCAGCTATCAACTCAGGCATTAACAGTTTCTTTTGGATCTATCCACTAGTGCTATTCAATTTTTTTATGGTGTCGCCTGCTCGCGCACTAATTATCATGTTGGTCGTTTTGTGTAGCATTGCCATGTATCACACGCTAAACCCCAATTCTGTATTTGCTAACACCTATCAGATGTCCGAATTTCTGGTCACCTGCCTACTGTCTAGCCTGTTAACTTTTATCTTTGCCTACAGAACTCAGCACCAGCGTGAGCGCCTTGAAATTCTTGCCGCACATGACCCTCTAACTGGCGTATATAATCGTCGCATCATGACAGAAGAACTCTACAAAGCAGCCAAGGACAGCAGAAGCTCCCGCGTGTACAGCTTGCTGGTTATGGATCTCGATCATTTTAAAAACATCAACGACACGCTAGGGCACAAAGCAGGCGATCAAATACTTATTGATTTTGTCCACATCGTACAAGCAACAATGCGCGAAAACGATTTGTTTTTCCGCCATGGTGGAGAAGAATTCGCCCTGCTGCTGCCTGACACTGACAAGCAGGGTTTAACTATTGTGGCAGACAAGCTGCAAAAACAAGTATTTAGTAAACTCCAGAGCCCAGCCGGTTCAGTTAGTGTTTCTAGTGGCGGCGCTGTACTAGAAGAAAATGAAAACTGGCAGGATTGGCTGAATCGAGCAGACGCGCAACTCTACCTATCGAAACAGGCAGGCCGCAACCGCTACCACATTGCTGACTAAACACCAACTGACCTAATATCCAGACCTCTGCCACGATAAGATGCTCAGTTGCAACATCAACATACGCTATCTTATGCGCTCATTTTTACTTAACATGCCGTCGTCTTACCCATGTTTCAGGTCGTATAATTCATGTCTATATCTACAGGGCTTCTCGCACTGGTCGCACTAGCGTATATGGCAATTTTATTTGCTATTGCATTTTACGGCGACCGTCACGGCACAACCATCAGCCCACGCATGCGTTCAACTATTTATAGCCTATCGCTGGCAGTGTATTGCAGTAGTTGGACGTTTTTCGGTTCTGTAGGTCAAGCTGCTGAGCAAATATGGTCATTTTTACCTATTTATGTCGGCCCAATCTTACTGTTGACATTAGCGCCTTGGGTGCTAAAAAAAATGGTCATTATCAGTAAACAAGAGAACATCACTTCAATCGCTGACTTCATAGCTGCACGCTACGGCAAATCACAACGCCTTGCTGTTGTTGTTACCCTGATCAGTGTCGTCGGTGTATTACCTTATATAGCCTTGCAGCTCAAAGGTATCGTGCTGGGCGTAAACATACTAACCGGCTCATCGGCTAACGCGACAGGCATGCATGCGCAAGACACAGCTCTAATTGTCACAGTTGCTCTTGCCCTATTTACTATTTTATTTGGTACTCGCAATCTCGATGTAACAGAGCACCACCGTGGACTCATGTTTGCGATTGCCTTTGAGTCTGTGGTTAAGTTAATAGCCTTTATTGCCGTCGGGCTGTTCGTCATTTACGGACTCTATAATGGCTTTGGAGATTTATGGCAACAAGCCAGACAGGCGCCAAAACTTGAAAGTTATTGGAATGAAGCAACCAATTGGCCTGCCATGATTGTGCAGACCTGTGTTGCGATGATGGCAATTTATACACTACCGCGGCAATTTCATGTAACGGTGGTAGAAAACAATAACTATGCAGATTTGCGTATAGCACGCTGGGTATTTCCAGCGTACTTGCTGCTGGTTGCCTTATTCGTTATCCCAATCGCCCTAGCTGGCCAACTGCGCCTACCTGCGTCAGTCGTGCCAGACTCCTTTGTTATCAGTCTACCTCTGGCGGAAGGCAATCCAACCTTAGCCATCATCGCCTTTATTGGCGGGGCATCAGCGGCAACCGGCATGGTGATTGTCGCAGCCGTAACCTTAGCTATTATGATTTCCAATCATATCTTACTGCCTTCAATGCTCGCCGCTCGCACCACAGACAGGCCTTTTGAAGCTTTTCGCTATTGGATGCTCACCGCTCGGCGCCTGAGCATTATCATTATTTTATTACTGGCCTACACCAGTTATCGATTGCTGGCCGCCAATACCAGTCTAGCGACTATTGGCCAGATTGCTTTTGCTGCGCTCACTCAACTGGCGCCAGCTATGCTGGGTGCTTTGATTTGGAAACAGGCTAATCGTCAAGGGGTCTTTGCCGGCCTCATTGCCGGCTCTGTATTATGGGCCTACACCCTTGTCTTACCCTTAATTGCGGGCAGCACAGGCTGGTCGCTAGCATCATTCCCAGGCCTGACATGGCTATCAAATAGACCTTTCGGACTGCCTATAGACCCACTAACACTTGGTTTTCTGCTTTCCTTAAGCGGTAACTTTTTACTCTTTGTTTTGGTGTCCTTATTCTCCAAGACTCGAGTATCAGAGCACTGGCAAGCCAGTCGTTTTATAGGTCAGCATGTTGGCAGCCGTCAAACCCTCACAGTACAAATTAACGATTTGCTCACATTAGCGGGCCGCTTTGTTGGAGAGGACCGCGCCAAGCAGAGTTTTATTCGCTTCGCTTATAAGCAAGGCTTAGGCTTTAACCCAGCAGAAACCGCGAGCAGCGAGTGGGTTGCCCATACTGAACGTCTGCTCACCGGTGTCCTAGGCGCCTCATCCACGCGTGTCGTAGTTAAAGCTGCGATTGAAGGACGCGAGATGTATGTTGAAGACGTTGTGCGCATTGTTGGTGAAGCATCTGAAGTTTTGCAGTTCAACCGCACACTGCTGCAAGGTGCCATTGAAAACATCACCCAGGGTATCAGTGTAGTTGACCGCTCGTTACGCTTGGTCGCATGGAACAGTCGTTATTTAAAACTATTTAACTACCCAGATGATTTAATCCAAGTGGGCCGACCGATTGCCGATATTATTCGTCATAATGCCAGACTTGGCCTTTGTGGGCCTGGTGATGTCGATGCACACGTTAATAAGCGACTGCAATGGATGCGCCGAGGTAACGCGCACACTTCTGAGCGCCTATTTCCCAATGGCCGCGTCATTGAACTGATTGGTAATCCAATGCCCGGTGGGGGCTTTGTGATGAGCTTTACCGACATCACAGCTTTCCGCAAAGCAGAACAAGCATTAAAAGAAGCCAATGAAAGTCTTGAGCAGCGCGTCAGCGAGCGCACCTTTGAACTCTCACAGCTCAACATTGCCCTCAGTGATGCTAAACATGTCGCTGAAAATGCCAATCAGTCCAAAACACGTTTCTTAGCAGCGGTCAGTCATGATCTCATGCAGCCCTTAAATGCTGCGCGCCTGTTCTCAGCTGCATTATCGCATCATGAGTCACTCCCACAAGACGCACAAGAATTAGTCAAAAACCTCGACAGTTCTTTACGCTCAGCTGAAGATCTAATCAGTGATTTGCTAGATATCTCTCGCCTCGAAAGCGGACGTATTACACCACACTGCCAACCCTTAGCCTTAGGGCCTTGGCTCGAGGCACTTGGCGCTGAGTTTACTGCGCTAGCAGAGCAACAAGGCATTGATTTTCGCTTGCGCAGCACATCACTCAACATCATCAGCGACCCAAGATTGTTGCGTCGTATCGTGCAAAACTTTCTCACCAACGCATTTCGTTATGCGAACGGCAGCGTTTTACTCGGCGCTCGACGCAAAGGCAATAACGTGCGTATTGACGTATGGGACCGAGGACAAGGCATCCCACAAGATAAGCTAGAATTTATATTCGAGGAATTTAAACGCTTAGACAGTCATCAAACCCGCGAAGAAAAGGGCTTAGGACTCGGCCTTGCGATTGCAGATGGACTCAGTAAAGTGCTCGGACACCGTATCGAAGTACGCTCTTGGCTAGACAAAGGCAGTGTGTTTAGCATCACCGTGCCCATATTCCACGGTCAATTGGATAACAGCACAGCACCGGCCAAAAAAGACAACGCTCCAGCGCAACCTTTAGCTGGTTTGCGCGTACTTTGCGTTGATAACGAGAGCAGTATTTTAGTCGGTATGCACAGCTTACTATCGCGCTGGGGCTGCGAAGTTGTTACCGCCAGCAATCGCAAGGAATGCTCTACTATGATTGCAGACGGTATAAGGCCTGACTTGGCATTGGTAGATTTTCACCTAGACGGTGGTGACACTGGAATTGCCCTTATGCAGTGGCTACGTGAACAACTCAATGCGCCCCTGCCTGGTATTGTTATCAGTGCTGATGGTCGCCCAGAGCTCTTAAAGCAAGTACATGCTGCGGGACTTAGCTTTTTAGCTAAACCGGTAAAACCGGCAGCATTACGTGCTCTAATCAACCGGCATATACCCAGCTAAGCTATTAACCAGCGACTCAGCAGCGCCTTTAACTAGGCGCTTAGCTTTAAACTATCCGTAAAAAAAAGGCAACCTAAGTTGCCCAAATTGCCTTGCGTGCCTGTACTAGTTAGAAAAGATCAGCTTTCCTTGCGGTTTTGCTCTTCTCTTCTAACAAAATAATAAAGACCGAAAAAGAAAGCGACCATAAGGGCGACTGTCCCAATGCCGGCAAAAACCACTACATCCATAAACATTGCAATCTCCTTACGCTTTAAAATTGACTGCCAATTACGATACGTCACTACAGTCTGCCGCATATTGATAGAGGTCAATTAATTCCCTCTATGACTCCTGATGGTGCACAGCGCTGTACATGTCATAAAAAGCGGGTGCTAGCGCTTTTTCTTAGTCTTCTTTTTAGGCTTTGCACCTGCCTCCGGCAAAGGCAATACGCTAACAAACGCAGCGCGCACACTTTGTAAGCGTTTTTCATTTAAATCATGTACACGCCGCTGACGCTCACTTGATAAATCCAACACATTATCTACAGACTCACGACTCATACTGCCACCCACTGTTTTACTATCAATCAACTTACTGCTCGGCACGCAACCATCAGTACCGCTCGCTATTACACACTGATATCCACCCACAAACCTTTTCGAGACAGCTCTCGACTTTCATCCTCTACTAATTGTGCAGGGATTTGCTGTGCTTCTCCCGCTTCGTCCCGCTCAGCTTCGCGCTGCTGCTGCCGTCGACGTTGCTCCTGTCGCGCTCTTTCCTGCGCAGCCGCGACTTCATCTCGATCTAAGCTAACTGCACTGCCTTTAGCACTTTCCTGCACTGGAACGACTGGCGCAACAGCGGGTTGTGGCTTAGCCACATCGTGCTGAGAGGTCACCGGCACAAGGCCTTGCGGTATAGGAGGTAACATAGGGCCACTCCAATAATAAACAGGCAAGTTGTACTATAACCAGCCCAGAAAAGAATGTCTGTTAAATAACTTTGCACTCTGTCACAACGATTCGACCGTGTTCTCTGCGTAAGTATCCGTTATCATGACGCGCTTTTTACATAACACGGAGACAAGCATGACGCAGCAGTATCAACCCGGACAACGCTGGATCAGTGACGGCGAGGCTGAGCAGGGCCTAGGCACCGTTCTGACCTGCGATGGCCGCCTACTTACTATCCTCTACCCAGCCACAGGGGAGACTCGCCAATACTCGCAGCGCAATGCCCCTTTAACCCGTGTTCGCTTTGTACCAGGCGATGAAATCAGCCATTTCGACGGCTGGACTATGACTGTTCGTGAAGTCAGCGAAATCGATGGCTTGCTGATTTATCAAGGTTTTGACAGCAACAACCAGGACTGCGTCTTACCCGAAACACAGTTATCAAACTTTATTCAGTTCCGCATGGCCAGCGATCGCTTAGTAGCAGGACAAGTTGATCCCTTACCGTGGTTCACCCTGCGCTATCACTCACTTCAGCATAATAGCGACATGCAGCAGTCGAACCTCTGGGGCTTAGCTGGCGTACGCGCCCAACCCATTGCTCACCAACTGCACATAGCCCAAGAAGTGGCTGACCGTATTGCCCCACGCGTACTTTTAGCCGATGAAGTTGGCTTAGGTAAAACCATCGAAGCCGGTCTGATTATTCACCGCCAGCTGCTCAGTGGCCGCGCCAGTCGCATTCTGTTGATGGTCCCAGAAACACTGCAACACCAATGGTTGGTAGAGATGCGCCGTCGCTTTAATCTAGATGTCGCACTCTTTGATGCTGAGCGTTTTCAAGCCAGCGATGCCGACAACCCCTTTGATGATTGCCAAATCGCTTTGGTAGCAATGAACTGGCTGGTTGAAGACGAGCGCGCGCAAGAGGCGCTGTACAATTGCGACTGGGACATTATGGTGGTCGATGAGGCGCATCACTTGGTCTGGCATCCAGAGCAGCCCAGTCCTGCTTACCAACTGGTCGAGAGCTTAGCTGCTACCATTGCCGGCGTATTATTGCTAACCGCCACCCCTGAACAACTCGGTCAAGACAGCCACTTTGCCCGTTTACGTTTACTCGATCCACACCGCTTTCATGATCTCGCCGCGTTTCGTGAAGAGAGCACGCACTATCAAGCAATTGCCAACGCTGTACGCGAGTTGCTGGATCAACAGCAATTAAGCGCTAGCGCAGAAAAAACCATCCAAGATTTTTTGGGCGATAACAGCCAAACACTGATCAGCGCATTTAATGCGGGGGACGATCAAGCCGCGTCACGCTTAATTCGCGAGCTATTGGATCGTCACGGCACTGGCCGTTTGCTGTTTCGTAATACCCGCGCAGCCATTTCAGGTTTCCCTGAGCGCAAACTGCATGCTGCAGCGCTACCCTGCCCTGAGCAATACCTCAATAACCCTGTAGATTTGCATGCACAACTGTATCCAGAATTATACGCAGGCGGTCCAACCACGTTAACCACAGAGGACTCAGACGACAGCAGCAGCGAACAGCACTGGTGGCAATTTGACCCGCGCGTCGACTGGCTGCTTGAGACCCTGAAAGGGCTGAAGCAAGAAAAAGTCTTAGTCATTTGTGCACACGCGGAAACTGCTCTTGATCTGGGCGATGCCATGCGTATTCGCTCGGGCATCCCCGCCACCACCTTCCATGAAAGCATGAGCATTATTGAGCGTGACCGTGCAGCGGCTTGGTTTGCCGATGATGAATTTGGCGCACAGGTGATGTTCTGCTCAGAAATTGGCAGTGAAGGCCGTAACTTTCAATTCAGTCACCACTTGGTGTTGTTTGACTTACCGCAACACCCTGATTTGCTCGAGCAACGTATTGGTCGTCTGGATCGTATTGGTCAGCAGCACTGCATCGAGATTCATGTGCCTTACTTTATTGGCACAGCGCAGCAGCGAGTTTTCGAATGGTATCAGCAGGCACTGAACGCCTTTTTATCCACCTGCCCAACCGGTAATGCCCTGCAACTGCAGTTTGCCGAGCAACTGCAAACGCTGCTGCTTGATGCAGATGATGAAGCAAGTTGGCAAGCTCTACTAACCAATGCCGCCGCAATGCGTGTGCAACTGGAAAGCGAGATGGAAAAAGGCCGTGACCGCCTTTTAGAAATCAACTCCAGCGGTGCTGGGCGTGGCCAAGCATTGGTTGAAGCCATTGCCGAGCAAGACGATACCTACACGCTACCGATATATATGGAGCAGCTATTTAATGCCTTTGGTATTGATAGCGAAGACCACTCTGATAACGCCTTGATTTTGCGCCCTAGCGAGAAAATGCTCGATGCCAGCTTCCCGCTTGGCGACGATGAAGCGGTGACCATCACCTATGATCGGGAATTGGCACTCAGTCGTGAAGACATGCAGTTCATCACTTGGGAGCATCCTATGGTGCAAGGCGGTATGGATTTGGTGCTGTCCGGTTCAATGGGTAATACCGCGGTGGCTGTACTGAAAAACAAAGCCATTAAAGCCGGCACTATGCTGCTGGAGCTGCTGTTTGTTAGCGAAGCCATTGCACCGAAACACTTGCAACTGGGCCGCTTCTTACCACCGATCGCCATGCGCTGCCTAATGGACGAAAAAGGTACTGATTTGGCATCGCGTGTCAGCTTTGAAACGCTCAATGATCAACTCGAAAGTGTACCGCGCTCCAGCGCCAGTAAATTTGCGCGCGCACAACGTGAGACTTTGTTGCGCTTAGTCGACAGCGCGCAGACCAGCATGCAGCCTCGCCATACTGAACGTGTCGAGCAGGCCTCAGCCAGCTTTGCCGCGAGCATGGATGAAGAAATCGAACGCCTGACGGCATTGCAGGCGATCAATCCAAGCGTGCGCGATGAAGAAATCGAGACTTTACGTGCTTACAAGGAACAGGGCTTAAGCATGTTTGCTAAAGCCGCCTTGCGTCTTGAAGCGGTACGGGTACTGGTCGCAGGTTAAGACGATTGACCACACTGCGCTTGGTCGTGACGCAAGCGCAGTGTCTCAGTACTCAGCACATACTTTGGAGATAAGCCCATGACCTATACTGTCAAACCCATTGGTTATGTGCGCTCATGCTTTAAAGAAAAGTTTGCTATCCCACGCCAGCCCTTATTGGCGCCTGCGGCACAGGGGTGTATTGAATTACTAGCACCCTACGATCAAGCTGATGCTATCGCAGGTCTAGAAGACATCAGTCATATTTGGGTGATCTTTCTATTTCATAAAACCCTAGAAAGCACACCACGCTTAAAAGTACGCCCGCCACGGCTCGGGGTAATAAAAGTATTGGCGTATTTGCCAGTCGCGCCACTCATCGTCCTAATGGCATTGGTCAGTCAGCCGTGCGCTTGGATCGCGTAGAGCCGGGTCGTTTATGGATCTCGGGCATAGACTTACTGGATGGCACGCCAGTGCTGGATATCAAACCCTATGTGCCTTATGCCGATAGCTTGCCCTGTGCGCATAACGCGATTGCCGATGATGCGCCTGAATTAATTGCGGTAAGCTGGCAACCTACCGCCTTACAGCAAGCGCAACAGCATGCTCAACGCTTAGCACAACCACTGCAAGCACTGATTGAACAATGCTTAGCACAAGACCCTCGACCGGCTTACCAGCAACCGACGCCTGAGCGCATCTATGGTGTGCAGTTTTACGATGTACAGATTCGTTGGCATTATCTGACGCTTGAGCAGATTGAAGTACTCGAGGTTAGTTCTGTTTAATCGTGGCCTAGCTATTATTTACTCAATAATCAAAAACATCAGATTTTCATGTATGCCGGACCATATAGGCTATCAACAATTAAAAGCATTCAGAATTATCTACGCAATGACCAGCACACCTCAAATAAAAACTTTCAGGAACAATTGGCGCATGTTGCAGCGTGCAAGTGCTGTTCTTCCCTTAACACGCCATCCTGGCGTGATGCGGGCGCTACGCCATCCCTGGCTTCGCTCGCCACAACACCCGCACACTGCAGTTGATCATTGATGTTGTCTTCAAGTCTGTAGCATGGCTCTTTTAAAGCAGGAGCATTGATCTGCGCTAGGGTTTGCTCATCTTATAAAAACTTAAGCCAACATAGCCAAGAGCAAACCTTAGAGTTCAGAGCCATAGTCATAGTCAAAGCCAGAACCAGAACAAAAAACCACCCACCAAACTTAACGTGTAAAAACAAAGCTTCCAGGTACAAACGAGCCCTATATCAATCTTAATAACAACACCGCTGATCAACGAGTGCTTCGGGGTTGGTGTGACAAGCGAAGCCATGGATGGCGCAGCGCCGGAGTTGAACCCAGGATGGGTTCGTCGACGGAAAAACACCCACCCCGAAGTACGCTATGCCACGCAATCTTTAATGGCCATTACACCTCAAATAAAAAAACTTTCAGGAACAATTGGCGCATGTTGCAGCGTGCAAGTGCTGTTCTTCCCTTAACACGCCATCCTGGCGTGATGCGGGCGCTACGCCATCCCTGGCTTCGCTCGCCACAACACCCGCACACTGCAGTTGATCATTGATGTTGTCTTCAAGTCTGTAGCATGGCTCTTTTAAAGCAGGAGCATTGATCTGCGCTAGGGTTTGCTCATCTTATAAAAACTTAAGCCAACATAGCCAAGAGCAAACCTTAGAGTTCAGAGCCATAGTCATAGTCAAAGCCAGAACCAGAACGGAAAAACACCTGCCCCGAAGTACGCTATGCCACGCAATAACCAGCACACCTCAAATAAAAAACTTTCAGAAACAAACGAGCCTTATATCAATCTTAATAACAACACCGCTGATCAACGAGTACTTCGGGGTTGGTGTGACAAGCGAAGCCATGGATGGCGTAGCGCCGGAGTTGAACCCAGGATGGGTTCATCGACGGAAAAACACTTACCCTGAAGTACGCTATGCCACGCACAAGCTATTTAAAACTGACGCTGTAGTATGATTCTTTTTAAGCAAGAGCACTGATTACCGACAGGATTACACCCCTTCTAAAAGCACAACTCAGCAAAGCAACATGACTTAAACGTCTTTAGCAACCGACACTAAGCGACCATCTTCCAAAGTCAGAATCCGATCCATTTGTTGTGCCAAAGCTGGATCATGCGTAACGACTAAGAATGCCGTACCCATTGACACCGACAACTCTAAAATCAACTCTTGGATGGTCTGCGCCGTAGTGCGATCCAGGTTTCCAGTGGGCTCATCCAGCAACACCAACTTCGGCTGGTTGACCAAAGCCCGTGCAATCGCCACACGCTGACGTTCACCACCGGACAACTCCGACGGCTTATGATGAATACGCGGACCTAGACCCACACGAGTCAACAAAGCTTCCGCGCGCGCACGCGCCTCAGGCACAGGGAGGCTACCGATTAATAGCGGCATACACACGTTTTCTAACGCACTAAACTCAGCCAGCAAGTGATGAAACTGATAGACAAAACCCAAGGCACGGTTACGTAGCAAGCCACGCTTCTTTTCCGATAAAGCTGATAACTCCTCACCCGCTAGCCAGACACTACCGCTGCTGGGCGTATCTAACCCGCCGAGCATATTTAGTAGCGTGGTTTTTCCAGAGCCGGAACTACCGATAATCGCCACACGCTCACCGGCTTTTAATAACAGCTCAACACCTTGCAATACCTGCACTTCAGAAGGGCCTTCACTGTAGCTTTTAGCTAAATTGCGGCACTCTAAAACAGCCTGATTACTCATAACGTAAAGCCTCCGCAGGTTCAGTACGTGAAGCGCGCCACGCAGGGTACAAGGTGGCAAAGAAACTCATTAACAATGCAGCAGAACAAATCATCAGCACATCACTGCCGCGTAACTCTGAAGGTAAGTAACTTATAAAATACACATCAGAACTTAAGAATTGATGGCCAAAGAGTTTTTCTAAAGCGGCGACCCAAGTCGTTACATTCAGCGCACTGATCACACCCAAGACACCGCCAATCAAAGTACCGACAACACCAATCAGTGTGCCTTGCACCATAAAAATCGCCATAATTTGTCGTGGTGTCGCACCCAAGGTACGTAAGATTGCGATATCAGCCTTTTTGTCAGTCACCACCATAATCAGGGTAGAAATAATATTAAACGCGGCCACTGCCACGATCAGCAATAGCAACAAAGCGATCATGGTTTTTTCCATTTGAATGGCTTGGAATAAATTGCCATGGCTGCGCGTCCAATCACGCGGATGCAAATCACCATCCGGCATACTGCGGGCAATTTCCCAAGCTACGCGTGGTGCATCAAAGAGGTTATTCAGCTTTAAGCGTATGCCTTCGACTTGATTGGTCTGCCAGCGTGACAAACGCGCTGCGTCTTCAATATGAATCAGCGCCAATGAACTATCCAGTTCGGCTCCTACTTTAAACACCCCCACCACGGTGAAGCGCTTTAAGCGTGGGAACACGCCAGCAGGGGTAATCGAGGCTTCTGGCAAGACAAAGGTTAGCTTCTCGCCTACCGAAGCATTAAAACGTGCGGCAGTTTGCTGGCCAATCACAATGCCAAACTCGCCACTGGCCAAAGCCTCTAAACTGCCCTGCACCATATGATCCTCAATGATTGAGACATTCTTTTCAGCGCTGGGTAAAACACCGTTAACCAGTACCGGTTGCACGCTACCGCTATGGGTTAACATGCCCTGTAACTGAGTAAAAGGCGCTACCGCAACCACATCAGGATGCTCTAGCACCTGATCACCGGTCTGCTGCCAATCTTCTAGCGGTGTATATGAACTGACCGTGGCATGCGGCACCATGCCTAAAATTCGGGTACGCAGTTCACGGTCAAAGCCATTCATCACTGACAACACCAGAATCATCACGAGCACACCCAAGGCCAAGCCGATCATGGAGGTTAGTGAGATAAAAGAAATAAAGTGATTACGTCGTTTAGCACGCGTATAACGCATACCTATAAATAGAGCTAAAGGTCGAAACATAATGGACACATTCACAGAAAAGAATCGATAGATTGGCAGTTTGTCGTATGCCGATTTACACTCTGACCTCCATTGCAGCCATGGGTTCGTCATGTCCACACAAGATACCGAAGATCGCCGCGAATACTATCGCATTGACGATCAAATCGCACTGCAAATTCGTTTGCAAGGCTCTAAGAATGAAGAAGACTCCTTATTGTTCAACTTATTGGGAGACTTGCATCTTTTAGAGTATGAAGCACAACCACTCCTGCGCTCAGTGGGTGAAACCGACCGTGCTTTATCCAGTTATTTAAAAGTGATCAATAAGCGCATTGATTTGTTGGGGCAAGTGCTTGCACAGAATTTACTCAAAGACATAGGGCCAGTGCGCGATGTCAGCCTCTCCGAGTCTGGCTTAGCTTTTGTTGATGAACTGGTACACCCAGTTGGCACGCTACTGAGTCTAAAGGCAGTGTTACTGCCGCAAGGTTTTGGTTTGCACGTTGATGCACGCGTACTCGAACATCGAGATACAGCTGAAGGCATACAAACAGTCACCGTCTTTGAAAACCTATCAGCAGCCACCCAGCAAATTCTAGCTCGCCATATTTTACATAAGCAAGCACTGCAAAGACGCCTTGCCTTGCAGCCAAACGACTCGGAGTCAGCAAAATGAAACACATCGGTATTCTTGTCTGCTTAACTGTCCTATCAATCAGCCATATCCAAGCTGAAGTATTACGCATTCCGATCAGCCAGCAAGGTGCTTCTAGTCTCAGCATGCCCGCTCACGGAGACAAACAAGCACAGGTACTTCAGCAGTTTGGCGAACCACGTATTCGCCATCAAAGTGTTGGCCAACCACCGATAAGCCGCTGGGACTATCCAAATTTCAGTGTCTATTTTGAATACACTACTGTAATAAATAGTGTGCAAATTCATCAGCCTCGCACCCCTATTACGCCATGACTCTAATTTATGGCCATCGCGGTGCACGCGGTGAAGCACCGGAAAACACCTTAGCTAGCTTTGAGGCCTGCTTAAAAGCTGGCGTTAATCGCTGCGAACTGGACCTACAACTGTCCAAAGACGGGCAGTTGATGGTTATTCATGATGCCAGCTTAAAGCGCACCACTGGCCTGCGCGGAAAAGTCAGTCAGCATAGCGCTGAGCAGCTGATGCAAATGGATGCACGGCATAATACGGTGCCCTGGCCAACCGTCTGCCCTATTCCCAGCCTTGAGCAGCTGTTTAGTCTCTGCCCATTTGAGCACTGGCAACTGGAGGTCAAAGAAGCCTCAAGAAGTCGTTCGGCACATATCGTGCGCGCCATTGATCAATTGAGTGCGCGCTTTGCCTTGCAGGATAAAATCATTATTACCAGCAGCTCACGCACCGTTTTACGCGCAGCAAAACGCCTCACACCGCACCTAGCGCGCGGGTTGGTTGCTGAGTATGCATGGTTGGATCCAATTAAAGTGGCACTGCGTTATAACTGTCAGATGCTGGTATTGAATTGGGCGTTATCAACAGAGCAGCGCTTAGCTAAAGCACAGCAGGCAGGGTTACATGTATCAGTATGGACAGTCAACGAGCCAGCGCTGATGCGCCGACTCGCTGCGTGTGGTGCAGACAGCCTGATTACTGACTTTCCCGGTTTGGCCATTGCCACCCTTGGGAATCACTGAAACGCTGTTCCAAAAAGGCTCCGATCGAATCAGGCCACTGACCGGAGCCGCTCAAAAAAGCCGATTCAATCCATCGTAAGCGGCAACACGATAGGCTTCAGCCATGGTTGGGAAGTTAAACGTAGTATTAATAAAATACTTCAGCGTATTGGCTTCACCTGGCTGATTCATAATCGCCTGGCCAATATGAACAATTTCTGAGGCTTGATAACCAAAGCAATGCACACCCAAAATCGCTAAAGTTTCGCGGTGGAACAAGATTTTCAGCATGCCCACCGGTTCTTTAGAAATCTGCGCACGCGCCATACTCTTGAAGAAGGCTTTACCCACTTCATAAGGCACTTTTGCTTCAGTCAACTCGCGCTCTGTTTTACCAATCGAGCTGATTTCTGGGATGGTATAAATGCCTGTTGGCACATCATCAACAAAATGCCATGCATCGTCATCGATAATATTACCGGCAGCGGAGCGTCCTTGGTCATAGGCAGCACTGGCAAGACTCGGCCAACCAATTACATCACCGGCAGCATAAATATTAGGCACCGCAGTACGGTAATACTCATCGACTTCAATTTGTCCGCGACTATTGGCAGTTAAGCCAACATTTTCGAGGCCAAGCTGATCGGTATTACCCGTACGACCGTTACACCAGAGGAAGCCATCAGCTTTAATTTTTTTGCCCGACTTGAGGTGTAAAATTACACCTTTATCAATGCCTTCGACGCGCTCATATTCTTCGTTGTGACGAATCAACACGTTATTGTTGCGCAAGTGATAACTTAAGGCATCTGAAATTTCATCATCCAAGAAATTCAACAACTGACTACGATTGTCAATCAAATCAACCAATACGCCTAAACCACTAAAAATCGACGCATATTCGCTGCCAATCACACCCGCCCCGTAAATAATCAAGCGGCGCGGGGTGTGACTCAGACTTAAAATGGTATCGCTGTCATAAATACGTGGATGATTAAAATCAACATCAGCAGGACGATAGGGACGTGAGCCTGTCGCAATAATAATTTCATTGGCAACTAGTTTTTCAACGCGGCTTGGGCCTACCACATCAATGCTATGCTCATCAGCAAAACTGGCTGTGCCAAAGTAAACATCGATACGGTTGCGCGCAAAATAGCTGGTACGAGACGCGACTTGCTGCTCGATGACACCTTCCGCATTTTTTAGCACGTCGGGAAAAGAAAACCAGCGCGGCTCGCCAATTTGTCGAAATAATGAGCTGGTATTAAAGCGCAAAATTTGACGCACGGAGTGACGTAATGCCTTTGAAGGAATGGTGCCTAAATGTGTACTGCTACCCCCCAAAACGCCACGGTTTTCTACAACAGCAACTTTACGGCCTGCTTTGGCAGCATTCATTGCCGCCCCTTCCCCTGCAGGTCCTGAACCCAGAATCACCACATCATAGTTGTAAACCGCCATTTGGACTCCTTCACAACATGTGCAGCATACAAAAGACTGGATACTGCAACATATTCACATAGAAAATTGGCCTATTGAGCCTGTGTAACTCGTGTCAAGCAATTAGCGCTTGGTCGCGTCATAAGCCAGCACAGCATCCTGCGCTAACACACCTTGCGGATCATTGGCTTCATCACACTTCTCACGTACACCGCCGCAAATCGAGCACTGTTTTTCAATGCCCAAGTTAGCAATTCCACCGCACGAGCCAGCGATGGGTTTGCGCCCAGCTAATACGCCAGCAGACATACCCAGTACGACCAGCGCCATGACAGCAAAGACCACAATAAATAACATAATCCCACTCATGGGTTACCTCCTTCAGGAAATATCCTGGAAAATTCTGAACTGACCTGTGTCGCAAAACCATCACCATCGCGCATCACAAAAAAAGCCGCAATATTATGTTGTTCTGCAAAGTCTAAACCGCGCTCGGGGCCAAGAACTAACAACAGTGTACCTAAACCATCGGCGCGTAAGGTAGATTGATCAACAACAGTCACAGAAGCCAAGCGGTGACGGATGGGGGCGGCCTCTTGTGGATCAATGGTATGTGAGAAGCGCACACCATCTTCCTCAAAATAATTACGGTAATCACCGGAGGTATTCAGTCCGTAACCATCAATTTCCAATACCCGTTGAATTACCCGCTGCCCATCACCCAGCGGCTGCTCAAGGGCAATACGCCACGGTGAACCATCAGGTTTACGTCCTTTTGCGATCAACTCACCAGTCACTTCAATCATGTAGCTGTCGATATTGAGTTCAGCAAAACGCTCACTGATACGATCAACCGTATAGCCTGCTGCGATGCTATTGAACTCAACCTGCACATCAGCATCTTTGCACAACTGATCATTGACCACGCGCACATGCTGATAACCCACACGAGCTTTTGCTTGAGCAATGTCTTCAGCACTGGGCACATGCTTAGCACGCGCTTGCGGACCAAAGCCCCACACATCCAGCAGCGGTCCCAAAGTTAAATCAAATGCACCATCGCTGATACGCGACAGCTCATGGCCATACTGGACTAAATCCAGCACAGGCTGTGGCATCTGCATACAGGTATTAACGGGAGATTGATTAAAGCGGGCAATGTCAGAGTCTAGACGATAGGTCGACATTTGCCGGTCGACCTCATCCAAAATACTTTGCACCTCAGCACCCACAGCATCGGCTGCAGGTGTTGCGGCATTGTAAACATACTTGATCGTAAAAGTGCTACCCATGGTAAGACCGGACAACTCTTCAACGCGCTCAGCGTTGCTCTCGCAAGCACTGAGCGTTAAAACTAAGGCTGTAGCTAAACACGCTCCCTGTAACAGGTTGCGCAGCATATTAGCCTCCAAAGTCATCAAGTAAGATATTTTCCGGTTCCACACCTAAATTCAGCAGCATGTCAGTTACTGCTTTGTTCATCATTGGTGGCCCGCACATGTAGAACTCGCAGTCTTCTGGTGCTGGGTGATCTTTTAGGTAGTTCTCATAAAGAACGTTATGAATAAACCCAGTGTAGCCTTCCCAGTTATCTTCTGGCAACGGATCAGACAAAGCTAAATGCCAGGTGAAGTTTGGGTTCTCTTCCTGCAACTGATCGTATTCCTCGTTGTAGAAAGATTCACGCAAGGAACGTGCGCCATACCAGAAGCTGATTTTGCGCTTACTGTTCAAACGCTTAAGCTGATCAAAAATATGCGAGCGCATCGGTGCCATACCTGCACCACCACCGATAAAGACCATTTCTGCATCAGTATCTTTAGCGAAGAAGTCACCAAATGGTCCATATACGGTAATCTTATCGCCTGGCTTCAGGCTGAACACATAAGAGGACATAATTCCTGCTGGAATGTGATCCTGACCTGGTGGTGGTGTAGCAATACGGATATTGAACTTAACGATGCCGGTTTCTTCTGGGTAGTTGGCCATTGAATAAGCACGGATGGTCGTTTCAGTCACCGTTGAAGTGTAGCGCCAAATATCAAACTTATCCCAGTCCTCATGAAACTCAGGCTGGATATCAAAGTCTTTATAATGAACTACGTGCGGCGGACATTCCAACTGCACATAACCACCAGCACGGAAGTTTACATCGTCGCCGTCAGGGATGCGCAAGGTCAACTCTTTAATAAAAGTTGCTACGTTCGGGTTGGATTCAACCGTACATTCCCACTTCTTAACGCCAAACACTTCTTCTGGAACTTCAATTTCCATATCCTGCTTGACTGAAACCTGACAGGCTAAGCGCCAGCCTTCGTTTGCCTCACGCTTAGTAAAGTGCGATTCTTCCGTCGGTAGCAAACCACCACCGCCACTCTTTACTATGCAAGTGCATTGTCCACAGGTACCACCACCGCCACACGCGGAAGGAATAAAAATATCGCTGCTCGCTAATGTTTGTAGCAACTTATCACCAGCAGGTACGGTAATCGTACGTTCACTGTTGATATTAATGGCTACATCACCGCTGGATACCAAGCGCGCACGGGCGACTAGAATCATCGCTACTAAGGCGAGGACGATCGCGGTGAACATACCTATAGCGAGAAAAATCTCAAAATTCATTACTCGCTACTCCTTACAGTTGAATGCCAGAGAATGACATAAAGCCCAATGACATTAAGCCAATCGTAATAAACGTTATACCCAGACCTTGCAGGCCTTGTGGCACATCGCTGTATTTAAGTTTTTCACGAATACCGGCCAACAGTGCAATCGCTAGCGCCCATGAGAAACCTGAGCCTAAGCCATATACAGCACTTTCTGTGAAATTGTAATCACGCTCCACCATAAACAAAGTACCACCCATGATGGCGCAGTTTACGGTAATCAACGGCAAGAATACGCCCAGCGCGTTATATAACGCTGGCACATACTTATCGAGGAGCATTTCTAGAATTTGCACAATCGCCGCAATTACGCCGATGTAGCTGAGTAAGCCTAAGAAACTTAGATCGACTTCAGGCATACCGGCCCAAGCCAACGCGCCATCTTTAAGTAAGTAGGTGTAGATCAGGTTGTTGGCCGGCACAGTAATCACCTGCACCACCACAACCGCAATACCTAGGCCAATTGCAGTTTCCACTTTTTTGGAAATCGCAATAAAAGTACACATACCCAAGAAGAACGCCAACGCCATGTTTTCAACAAAAACGGCCTTAACAAATAAGCTGATGTAATGTTCCATCAGTATGCCTCCTTCTCTTGAGAGTGCGCAGCAATACGGAAATCAGGCTCTTCAACCTGCTCTTTCTTCCACATGCGCAGCCCCCAAATAATCAAACCAATTAAGAAGAATGCCGAAGGTGGTAATAACAACATCCCGTTAGGTAAGTACCAGCCGCCGTCATTGACCGCAGGAAGTATGGCGTAACCCATTATTTTGCCTGCACCAAATAACTCACGGATGATCCCTAAAACAACCAGCATTGCGCTGTAACCTAAACCGTTACCAACACCGTCAAAGAATGACAGTACCGGCGGATTAGACATAGCAAATGCTTCTGCACGGCCCATCACAATACAGTTGGTGATAATCAAACCGACGAATACCGACAACTGTTTTGATAGCGAGTAAGCGAAAGCTTTCAGGACCTGATCAACCACGATCACCAGCGAGGCAATGATCACCATCTGCACAATCATGCGAATTGAGCTAGGGATTTGCTTGCGAATCATCGAAATAAACATATTCGAGAACGCAGTTACCAAAGTTAGGGCAACCGACATCACTAGCGCAGTTTCTACGTTAGTGGTGACCGCCAATGCCGAACAGATGCCCAGCATCTGCAAGCCAATGGGGTTGTTGTTAAAAATCGGATCAAGTACAACTTGTTTAATTGTTGGCTGTGACATCTTTACGCCTCCCCTGCACGTAAATGCTCAATAAAGCTACCAAAGCCATTCTCACCTAGCCAGAACTGCACTAAATGGGTGACACCGTTACTGGTTAAGGTTGCACCTGCCAAGCCATCGACTTGATTAACAGCTGTTGCACTGCTTTGGTCAACATTACCTTTTACGACGCGAATAGCCACTTCATCTTTATTGTTAAACAGGCTTTTACCTAACCACTGATCACGCCACTTTGGATTGTCAACTTCACCACCCAAACCAGGCGTTTCACCATGCTCATAGAAGCCAAAACCAGCAACAGTATTGAGATCACCTTTCACCGCAATAAAGCCATGCAGAGTTGACCACAAACCGTAACCGCGTACCGGAATGATAAGCGTATCTAACTGACCATTCTGTTCAACCACGTACACCGTGCTATAACGCTCACGACGCTTGATGGAGGCAATATCCTCAGCACCTTTCAGTACTTTGGATAACGCTGGATCTTTCGATGACGCCAGTGGATCAAAAGTAACAGGGTCTTGAGCATCGGAATACTTACCTGTTTCTAAATCAACAAGACGCGCTTCAATCCGCTCAGCAAACATTTGCTTAACTTGCGCACCAGACATACTGGCATCACCCAGTCCAGCAATTGACAGAATGCTGCGTTGCTTATCGAGCAAACGATTTTCAGATTGAATGGGGCGTAGAGCAACCGCTGCTCCTGCCACGAATATTGAACACACCAAGCACACCAATAAAGCAACGGTCAGCGTGCGGGTGATTGATTCTTTTGGACTAGACATTGCGCGCCAGCCTCCGCTTAATGTTGGCCTGAACAACAAAGTGGTCAATTAATGGTGCACAGAGGTTAGCAAACAGAATCGCCAACATCATGCCTTCTGGGAACGCTGGGTTAACCACGCGGATCAACACCACCATCACACCAATCAGCGCACCAAAGATCCACTTACCGGTATTGGTCATAGATGCAGATACAGGGTCAGTCGCCATAAAGATCATGCCGAAAGCAAAACCACCGACAACCATATGCCAGTACCACGGCATGGCAAACAGCGGGTTGGTATCTGAACCAATCATGTTAAGCAGCAGACTTAAAGCAATCATGCCAAGCATCACGCCAGCAACAATACGCCATGCAGCAATGCGCATAATCAGCAGCACCGCACCACCAATAAAGATTGCTAGGGTACTGGTTTCACCGATAGAGCCCTGCATGGTACCCACAAAGGCATCCATCCAAGTCAAACCTGAATCCAACAACTGCTGCATACCACCTTCAGCAGTGACGCTCAACGCTGTAGCTCCGGCAAAACCATCTACTGCAGTCCATACAGCATCACCAGAGATCTGCGCTGGATAAGCAAAGAACAAGAAGGCACGACCCGCCAGTGCAGGGTTCAAGAAGTTCTTGCCGGTACCACCAAACACTTCTTTACCAATCACGACACCAAAGCTGATACCCATGGCCACTTGCCATAAAGGAATGGTTGGCGGAACGATTAGCGCGAAGAGAATCGAGGTTACGAAGAACCCTTCGTTAATTTCATGGCGACGAACAGAAGCAAACAACACTTCCCAGAATCCACCGGCAATGAAAGTCACCATGTAAATTGGCACAAACCAAGTGGCTCCTTGGATCATGTTGTCCCAGACGCTGCCTGGATCAAACCCTGCCAGCATGGCGGTTAAAGCCATGCGCCAGCCCTCTTGGGCTGCCATCAGCTCTGGGTTGTCGGCAAAAATCAAGTTAGCTTGATAACCGACGTTCCACATTCCAAAGAACATAGCTGGAAACGCACATAGCCAAACTGTGATCATAATGCGCTTGAGGTCAACACCGTCGCGAACATGAGCGTTAGTTTTGGTGACACTGCGTGGGCGATACAAGATGGTGTCAGCAGCCTCATACAAGGCATACCATTTCTCGTATTTACCACCTTTTTCGAAATGGTGTTCGACTTTATCAAGGAATGCACGAAGACTCATTGCTTATCCCTCCTGCTCAATACGCGTTAGATTGTCCCGCAAAACCGGGCCGTACTCATACTTGCCTGGGCATGCAAACGTGCATAACGCCAGATCTTCCTCATCTAACTCTAAGCAGCCTAACTTTTGTGCCACATCAGTATCGCCGACCAGTAGCGCACGCAATAATTGCGTTGGCAAAATATCCAGTGGCATTACTTTTTCATAGCTGCCCACAGGAATCATGGCTCGCTCGCCACCATTGGTGGTTGTGGTGAAATTAAACTTTTTATTTGCAGATAACTTAGAAATAAAAATATTGAGTATAGAGAACTTGTTAACCCCAGCACGTAAGTAGTGAAAAACTTCTCGATGGGGGTCTTCAGCCAAGCAGCTCAGCTGATTATGGTAACGGCCTAGAAAGTCACAACTTCCGCGTGCAGTACGCCCGCCCAAGACTGATCCGGAGACCACTCGATTGCTGCCTTCTGCCAACTCACCCTTAACCAGATCGCTTGCATTAGCGCCCAAACGGGTGCGCACTAAGCGTGGTTTTTTAACCACAGGTCCAGCTATGGAAATGACACGCTCAACCCATAATTGGCCGCTGGTAAATAATTTACCAATAGCAATCACATCTTGATAACCAATCTGCCAGACGCTACGCGTTGCACTGACCGGATCGAGGAAGTGAATATGGGTGCCAGGTAAACCAGCGGGATGCGGGCCTGAGAACGCTTCAGTGTGAACGTTGTCTAACGTCTCACCGGGTAAGGTCGCGCCTTCAGCCTTGCATAAAAATACTTTTGCCAGTCGACTCAGCACAGTTAAGCCATGACTGAAGTCTTCTGCATATTCAGCAATGACAACTGCAGGATCAGCAGCTAATGGATGCGTATCCATAGCCGTCACGAAGATCGAGCGTGGTGTTGCATCAATGGCGGGAATCTTGCTGTATGGGCGGGTGCGTAAAGCTGCCCACAAACCAGACTCCTGCAGATTTTCTCGTACCTGCTCGCCTGCTAACCCTGCTAATTTATCTGCAGCATAACTGGCAAACGTGACTTGATCATCACCTTCCAGCTCGATCACCACAGATTGCAGTACGCGACGTTCACCACGGTTAACTGCTTTAACCACCCCAGCGCCTGGCGCTGTAAAGTGCACACCGGGTGTTTTTTTGTCAGAGAACAGAACTTGGCCAAGTTTGACCCGATCCCCTTCCTGCACCTGCATTGTAGGCTTCATCCCGTTATAGTCGAAGCCTATGACTGCAACACTACGAACAGGCTTTGCAGCCTCGATACGCTGTGTTGGCGTGCCTGTCATGGGCAAGTCAAGCCCACGTTTTATTTTGATCATAGGTTTGCCTAACCACGATAGTGAAATTTATGTTATGTCGAAACACTTGCCTAATACTCTATAAAAATAGAAACTAAACAACTGTTCCGGCGTTTAGAAAAGTAATCTGCGCAATTATAAAGAGGCCTTGCCATCACTTGCTAGCTAAATGGTCAATTTTCTACTAAATGACCCTGTACTTTAGTGGAATAATGACCCAAAGCCTCTAAGTATTTAAAAGGCAAAAGGGAGCCAGAAGGCCCCATTTTGCATTTAACTGATCAACGATCAACTACGCATTACTTTGGAAATGCTGGTGGATTAACGTCAGCTATATCTTCCATCACACGCACAACCTGACAGCTGTAACCGTACTCGTTGTCATACCAGACATAGAGAATTAATCGGTTATCAGTGCAAATGGTCGCTTCTGCATCCACCACGCCCGCATGACGCGAGCCAACAAAGTCTGTTGATACCACTTCTTCTGAGCAAACATAGTCAATTTGCTTTTGCAAATCGGAATGCATCGCGATCTGGCGCAGGTATTCGTTGACCTCGTCGCGGCTCGTGCTTTTCTCAAGATTTAAATTAAGAATCGCCATGGAAACGTTTGGCGTTGGTACGCGGATCGCGTTACCGGTAAGCTTGCCTTCTAAGAAGGGTAACGCTTTTGCAGCGGCTGTGGCAGCACCGGTCTCGGTTAATACCATGTTCAGCGGAGCACTTCGTCCACGACGGCTTCCTGTGTGGAAGTTATCAATTAAGTTTTGGTCATTCGTGTAGGAATGCACGGTTTCAACGTGACCGTTAACAATACCGAACTGATCATTAATCGCTTTTAAGACTGGCACAATTGCGTTAGTGGTGCACGATGCCGCCGAAATAATCTTGTCATCGGGCGTAATATCGGTGTGGTTAATACCATGCACGATATTTTTCAGTGCACCCTTACCCGGCGCCGTCAGTACCACGCGAGCAATGCCTGGGCACCCTAGGTGCTGACTCAAGCCTTCCTCGTCACGCCAGCGACCGGTGTTGTCCACCAGCAATGCATTTTTAATAGCATACTTGGTGTAATCCACTGTTTTCGGATCATTTGAGTAAATAACGTTAACCAAATTTCCATTGACGGTCATCGTGCTGTTTTCTTCATCGATGACGATGGTGCCATCAAACGAGCCATGCACAGAATCGCGGCGCAGCAGACTGGCACGTTTAGCTAGGTCATTTTCTGCACCTTTGCGCACGACAATTGCGCGTAAACGCAGGCCGTCACCAGCGCCGGTTTTTTCAACCAGAATACGCGCCAATAAGCGACCAATACGACCAAAACCATAAAGCACAACATCAGTACCTTGGTGAGCATTGCTGTCGCGCTTACCCACCACATCAGCCAGCTCGTCGCGTAAAAACTGGTCAATACTGCGGCCATTGGCTTCAGCTTTGAACTTAACAACCATCTTACCTAAATCGATAGATGCACTGCCCAGCTCCATTTCGCTCATGGCTTTTAGCATAGGGTAGGTGTCACGCACAGACAGCTCAGAATCGTTACCAATACGGTGACGAGCAAAGCGGTGCGCTTTAAGAATTGCAATAACAGAGCGATTGATAAGGCCGCGTCCGTAGATGGACGTCACCACGTTATTACTGCGGTAGAGATGGCCAATAAGCGGAATCATTGCCTCGGCAAGGGCTTCGCGATCAATCCATTCACCAAGACACTGGTCAGTCTTCTGAGTCACGTTGAATACCTATTAAGGGGCTAAAAAAGAGCCTCATTATCGACTGCATAAAGCAAAGCGGCAAGCTCTAAGCAGCTATTCTCTTGAAAACCTTATATAGCGAGTGACTCAATAGCCCGTTACAATCGCCTCTTTTATTGTTCATACAAGAGTCAGCTGTGTCTGTATTGCGCTTTCCAAAACCACCCTCCAACTCTGCAAAACAACTGTGGGGCAACCTGTCTGGCGCCGCCCAAGGCCTTGCTATCGCCGAGGCAACCCGCAGCGCGCAGCGTTTTACTTTGCTCTTAACCGACAACAGCCAGAACGCCGAACGGCTGAAAGAAGAACTGGCTTTTTTTGCTCCAGAATTGCCGGTTTTGCACTTCCCAGACTGGGAAACCCTGCCCTATGATGTGTTCTCTCCGCATCAGGATATTATTTCCCAACGTGTCGCCACTCTGTATCAGCTACCGCAATTGCAGCAGGGTATTTTAGTCGTTCCCATAAATACCGCTCTGCATCGCCTGGCGCCTAAGTCATTTATGTTGGACGCCAGTTTGATGCTCGATGTTGGGCAAAAGCTGGACGTGGAAAACATGCGCAGCCGCTTGCAGGCGTCCGGTTACCAGTGCGTGGATACTGTTTACGAGCATGGCGAGTTTGCCGTGCGTGGCGCGTTACTGGA
Source organism: Pseudomonas sp. C27(2019) (assembly GCF_008807395.1). Classification (GTDB taxonomy): domain Bacteria; phylum Pseudomonadota; class Gammaproteobacteria; order Pseudomonadales; family Pseudomonadaceae; genus Denitrificimonas. Next base: position 758,979 of record NZ_CP043320.1, on the reverse strand, counting down.
TTTATTCCCGATGGGCAGCGAAGCACCTTACCGTATCGACCTGTTTGATGATGAAATCGAAACGCTGCGCACCTTTGACCCAGAAACCCAGCGCTCCAATGACAAAGTAGACAGCATTCGCCTACTGCCCGCTCGCGAGTTTCCGCTCGACAAAAAAGCACGTGCCGATTTTCGCGCGCGTTTTCGTGAACGTTTTGATGTTGATTTTCGTCGTTGCCCGCTCTACCAAGACTTAGCCGGCGGCATAATTCCCGCAGGCATCGAAGCCTACTTACCCTTATTTTTTGATGGTACTAGCAGCCTGTTTGACTATTTACCCAGTGACGCACAAGTATTTTCCTTGCAGGGTATCGATGCTGCAGCAGAAACCTTCTGGCAAGACATTCGCAGCCGCTATGAAGAGCGTCGTGGTGATATTGAACGCCCGCTACTGCCGCCTGCTGACTTATTTATTGCTATTAACGACTACTATAGCGCGCTGAAAGACTACCCGCGCATTGTCATTGATGCGCACGACATCAGCCCCGGAGTGGGCCGTGAACGCCTGCCCATCCAGACTTTTCCTGACTTATCCCTTGATGCGCGCGCAGCTGAACCGCTGAGCAAAGTCAAAGAATTCTTAGAGCGTTTTTCTGGGCGCACGTTATTTACTGTGGAAACCGCAGGACGTCGCGAGGTTTTGCTAGAGCTGCTGCAGCGAATTGCGGTTACTCCAATTGAAGTGGCCGGCTGGGAGGACTTCTTAACCTCAGACACCAAGATTGCCATTTGCGTTGCACCAATCGAATCTGGTGTTCTACTCGATGACATAGCTCTTATCCCAGAAAGCGCCCTGCTCGGCCAGCGTGTCATGCAACGCCGACGCCGTGAGAAAAATCGCGACGCCAGCCATGAAAACGTGATTCGCAATCTTACGGAGCTGCGCGAAGGCGCACCTGTAGTGCATATTGATCACGGGGTCGGTCGCTACCAAGGTTTAGTGACCCTTGAGATTGAGGAGCAAGCCACTGAATTTTTAATGCTGGAGTACGCTGATCAAGCCAAGCTCTATGTACCCGTGGCCAACTTGCACTTAATCGCACGCTATACTGGCAGTGATGACAGCAGCGCTCCGCTGCATCGCCTTGGCACCGAGCAATGGCAGAAAGCCAAACGTAAAGCAGCCGAACAAGTACGTGACGTAGCGGCCGAGTTACTGAATATTTACGCGATTCGTGCCGCCCGTGAAGGCTATGCTTTTACCAACCCAGGGGTTGATTACGCCACCTTCAGCGCAGCATTTCCCTTTGAGGAAACCCCCGACCAGCAAGTTGCCATCGACAATGTGCGCAATGACATGCTGTCAGGCAAACCCATGGATCGCTTAATATGTGGCGACGTGGGCTTTGGTAAAACCGAAGTGGCGATGCGCGCAGCTTTTATTGCGATACACAGCGGTAAACAAGTCGCAGTACTGGTGCCTACCACCTTGTTGGCCCAGCAACACTACAATAGCTTTCGCGACCGCTTTGCCGACTGGCCGGTAAAGGTTGAAGTGATGAGTCGCTTTAAAACCGCCAAAGAAATCAAACAAGCCATCACTGACCTAGCAGAAGGCAAAGTCGATATTTTAATCGGCACGCATAAACTGCTGCAAAGTGATGTGAAGTTTAACAACTTAGGCTTGGTGATCATTGATGAAGAACACCGCTTCGGTGTGCGCCAGAAAGAGCAGCTTAAAGCCCTACGCAGTGAAGTAGATATCCTCACCCTCACCGCCACCCCGATCCCACGCACGCTCAATATGGCCTTTGCCGGCATGCGTGATATGTCGATTATCGCTACACCACCAGCACGCCGCCTCTCGGTGCGCACCTTCGTCATGCAACGCCAAGATGCGGTGGTCAAAGAAGCCCTATTGCGTGAACTGTTGCGCGGTGGTCAGGTGTACTTTTTGCACAACGATGTCAAAACCATCGAGAAATGTGCGGCAGATTTAGCTGCCTTGGTACCGGAAGCTCGTATTGGTATCGGTCACGGACAAATGCATGAGCGCGAACTTGAACAAGTGATGGCTGACTTTTACCACAATCGTTACAACGTGCTGGTGGCATCAACCATTATCGAAACCGGTATTGATATACCCAACGCCAACACCATCATCATTGATCGCGCCGATAAGTTTGGTTTAGCCCAATTGCACCAACTGCGTGGCCGGGTGGGCCGCAGCCACCACCAAGCCTATGCGTACTTACTGACGCCGCCGCAAAAAAGCATGACCACTGATGCGCAAAAACGTTTAGAAGCCATCAGCAATGCACAAGACTTAGGCGCTGGTTTTATGCTTGCCACCCATGACTTGGAAATTCGTGGTGCCGGTGAACTGCTCGGTGATGGTCAAAGCGGGGAAATTCAGGCGATTGGCTTTACTCTGTATATGGAAATGCTTGAGCGCGCGGTTGAGTCGATTCGTAAAGGTGAAGAGCCCAACCTTGAGCAGCCGCTCAACAGCGGCGCTGATATCAACCTACGCGTACCAGCTCTGATTCCAGGCGAATACCTACCCGATGTGCATACACGCCTAATACTCTACAAACGTATTTCTTCGGCCAAAGACGCTGCCGCCCTGAAAGAACTGCAGGTGGAAATGATTGATCGCTTTGGTTTACTGCCTGAACCAGCCAAGCACCTAATTCGTGTTACCGAGCTTAAATTAAAAGCGCAAGCCTTGGGCATTATTAAGATTGATGCAGGGCCACACGGCGGCCGCTTGGAGTTTGCCGGTGACACCTGTGTTGACCCCATGCGTTTGATTAAACTGATTCAAAGCCAACCCAAACACTACCGCTTTGAAGGTGCCACGGTATTTAAATTTAACGTGCCAATGGATAGTCCAGAACAGCGCTTTGCTACAATTGAAGCGCTACTGGGTCAACTGGCCGAATAAAAACAATTCTAGGAGCAGTATATGCGCTACCTCATTATTCACTTTGTTCTTTTATTCAGCTTAGGCAGCGCGCAAGCCTTCGCCACCGAGTCCCAACTGGTTGAGTTGATTGTCTTTCAACAAAACAACGACAGTTTGCAAAGCAGCCGTGTTGCACCTGATAACTGGGCCAATGGCGCAACGCGAATCACTGCTGATATGTTGCGTAGCACTCAGCTTGACCTATTAGCCAAGAAACTCACGCCTGACAACGGCTATCAGGTGATTATGCATAAAGCTTGGCTACAAAATAACGATGGCACAACAGCTCAGGTTGCAATCAGCGATGGCCCTGCGTATTTTCAACACTTCCCTATCGAAGGCACCCTAAGCTTTGAGCTTGAGCGCACCAGTTCAGTGCAGTTGGACTTATGGATCAATCAATTCAATACTGATAAAACCCTGCGCAGCAGCCAACGTTTTAAACAAAAGACCTTGGTCGCCAATGGGCAAGTAACCTATGTTGATAGCGGCAGCCTTGGTGCCTTGATCCGCATTCAAGCGCAACAGAGCACAGCGCAGCCGCAGCCAGATCAGATACAGATAGAGCCGGAGCAGATACCGCAAGCGCTACCTAATCCAGAGGATTTTGAGTAGACCCTATGCGGGTGAGCCACCCACGCCTCCCAAATCAGTCTCACTCAATATCTGACAGCCACTGCGCATAGCCCTGCTCTTGCATCTGCGCTTTTGGGATAAATTTCAAACTGGCGCCATTGATGCAGTAACGCAAGCCACCACGATCGCGTGGACCATCAGGGAAAACATGGCCTAAATGCGAGTCGGCCACAGCGCTGCGTATTTCTATGCGACGCATGTTATAGCTGGTGTCGATCTTTTCAGTGACAACACTGGCATTAATCGGCTGCACAAAACTGGGCCAGCCACAGCCGGACTGATACTTATCACGCGAGCTGAACAACGGCTCACCACTGACAATATCAACATACAAGCCCGGCTCAAACAACTCATCATAGCGATGACTGAACGCTCGCTCTGTACCGTTTTTTTGCGTAATCTGATATTGCTCGCGAGTTAAGCGCTGCTGCAGTGTTTTGCTGTCAGGTTTTTCAAAACGGCTGGCATCAAACCCCTGCGGCGCCGCTTTGTTTGCTTTGGTTTGACCTGGCAACGGCTCATCCGCCAGATTCAGATCCACATGGCAGTAACCATTAGGATTTTTCATCAAATAATCTTGGTGGTACTGCTCGGCATCGTAAAAATGTACCAGCGGTGTATTTTCTACCACCACTGGGCGCTTGTAACGCTCTTGCAACGCGGTGAGTGCCGCAGCCACCACAGCTTGCTCTGCTGGGTCAGTGCTATATACACCCGTGCGGTATTGCACGCCACGATCATTGCCCTGCTTGTTTAAGCTGGTCGGATCAATGATGCGAAAGAAATACTGTAAAATATCGTCAAGGCTGAGTTTATCTGGGTTGTAGACAACTTTGACGGTTTCCGCATGCCCAGTTTTTCTGTACACCACATCTTCATAACTGGGGTTATCTGTGCGGCCATTGGCATAACCTGACACCGCATCGAGCACGCCATCAATGCGTTCAAAATAGGCTTCGACACCCCAAAAACAACCACCGGCCAAATAAATCGTGCGCGCATTAATCGGCACTGAGTCTTGATCTTTTTTTGGTTGATAAAAGGTATGCGCTGCATCGTTGAGATCGGCGTTTGGGTTATCAAGCAAGGCCAAGGCTTGTGATTTATTGATACTGCCCTTAATCACCCGCGCCAGCTGACCACTCTGATCAATCAGCGCCCAACTGGGATAGACCTTAACCCCAAGGCGCTTAATTAACTCACCACTGGCATCCATACGCACGGGTAAATCGGGGTAATCCAAGCCGCTGTACCAGTCAGTAAACGCATCGAGTGGCTGCTCACCCAAAACACCAGGTGACACCACTGTTAGCAGGTTAGCTTTAGAAAAATCCGGATCGACAACCCAGCCTTCTGTCTGTCCCAGCTCAGACAAGCACAACGGACACCAGCTCGACCACAACTTAATCAGAGTCGGTTTATTGGTCTGTAAAGCAGCAGGCTCGACAGCGCTCACATCCGGCAAGCTATGCGCCTGCTGCGCTAAATTCAGCTGCAACGGTTGAGCCACAGCCAACGTCGGCCCGCCCGACACAAGCCCTATAAACAGCGCAGCCAGCACTGCAAGTGCAGCGATAACTTGCCAACGCATTGATAACAGCATGACTTTTCTCTCTATTGATATACATCAATTATTATGACACGAAACTTATACAGAGCATTGTACAAATACTGGAATGACTGGCCAGTGCAGGTAAACAAGTGTTACCAAACATTAACCAGCTGCAAATTTAGAGGCTACCAGACAAAAGCTGTTGAACTATAAAAACAGGAAAAAGGCTTTGCCGAGAAGTTGAGTTATGAGCCAATAACGTTGGGCTCAATTTCTAATTCAAGCGCATAACGCTGGCGGATATCAGCTTGAATTTGCGCCGCCAATTCAAGTATCTGCTGGCCGCTTGCCGCGCCATAATTAACCAAGACCAGCGCCTGTTTAGCATGTACACCAGCATCACCTTGGCGCACGCCTTTCCAGCCAGCCTGCTCAATCAACCAACCTGCAGCCAGCTTCACTTGGCCATCGGCTTGGGCAAAACTTACGATGTTAGGATAGGTTTTCTGCAGCTGCTCGGCGTGCTCGGCACTGACCACAGGGTTTTTAAAAAAGCTACCAACATTGGCGAGCTGCTTTGGATCCGGTAGTTTTTCTGCTCGGATGGCACAAACGGCACGACTGACATCCAGTGGCGTAGGTTGCGCTATGCGTTGCCCTGCAAGATAACTGCGTAAATGACCATAATCCAGCTGCAAAACCGCCTGTTTCGGCAATTTAAAAATCACACTTAGAATCACCCGCCGGCCTGACTCACGTTTAAACAGGCTGTCGCGATAAGCGAACTGACACTGCTCATTGCTCAGGCGCTGCGTTTGCCCCGTCTGGCGATCGAAGACCAAAACACTCTCAAGATGATCTTTGAGCTCCACTCCATAGGCACCAATATTTTGCACCGGCGCGGCGCCGACATTGCCGGGAATTAAACTTAAATTCTCTAAACCACTCAAACCTTGCGCCAAGCTCCACTGCACAAACGCATGCCAATTCTCACCAGCCTGCACTTCTATCCGCGCGCAAGCAGCATCCTCACTGAGAATTTCGATACCCTGCAGTTGTAGATGGATAACCAACCTCTCAAGGTCAGTCGTCAACACTAAATTGCTGCCACCACCGAGTAAAAAAACCGCCATCTCGCGCTGCGACGCCCACAATAAAGCCTCGCGCAATTGCTCCAGCGAATTCACCGCGACAAAAAAACGCGCCCGTACATCAACCGCCAAGGTGTTGTACGGGCGCAAAGAGACCTGTTCTTGGATGTTCAAACTCACAAACGCGCCTTTATTTCATCCAGTAAGACCTGACTGGCCTGCTCAAGCATATCCAGTACCAGCTCAAAACCATCCTCGCCGCCATAATAGGGGTCCGGCACCTCATCTGGGCTGATGCCAAAACGCGGCAAGTACAGCGCTAACTCAGCTTTACTGTTAGCCGGTTGAATCGCTTGCAGGTTGCTCAAGTTGCTATTATCCATCGCCAAAATCAAATCAAACTTAGCAAAATCTGCTGGCACAGCCTGACGCCCACGCAATGTCGACAAATCATAACCGCGCACAGCCGCTGCAGCCTGAGTGCGTGGATCTGGTGTTTTACCAATATGCCAATCAGAGGTACCAGCCGAGTCCATAGTTATTTTATCGCTCAAGCCTGCCTTCTCAACATACTGACGAAAAATTCCTTCAGCAGTCGGCGAACGGCAAATATTACCCAAACAAACAAATAAAACCTTCACGACAACTCCTTAAATAGCGCTCGATTAGCTCGAGCTCGAAGCAAACAGCTCTCGAATACGCTGTAAATCTTCCGGTGTATCAACACCATGCGGTGGTGTTTCAATGGCATCAGCCACATGAATCTGCTCACCATGCCACAATGCTCTAAGTTGCTCTAGACACTCGGTCAACTCAAGCCAACAAGGTCCCCAGTCAACAAAACGCTGTAAGAAACCAGCCCTGTAGGCATAAATGCCAATATGACGGCGATAGGGAACTGCCGCTGGTAGCTGATCTGGATGCGCTAAAAATGCATCACGCGCCCAAGGCAAAGGCGCACGACTAAAGGTCAGTGCTAAGCCATTTTTATCACTGAGCACCTTAACCACATTATTGTTCATCAGGCTGGCCATATCTTCGATAGGCTCAGCTAAGGTGGCCATCGCCGCTTCGGGATGCTTGGCGAGGTTCTCGGCCACTTGGTTCACCACTGCCGGTGGAATCAAGGGCTCATCACCCTGCACATTGACGACAATGGTATCTGCTGACCAGCCCATAATCTGCGCCACTTCGGCTAAACGATCAGTGCCTGACTCATGGTCAGCACGGGTCATCACCACTTGCGCGCCAAAGCCTTGGCAGACATCAAAAATACGCTGATCATCAGTGGCTATCACCACCTGCTTGGCCGCACTTTTTTTGGCTTGCAACCAAACACGCTGGATCATCGGTATACCGGCAATGTCTTGCAGCGGTTTACCAGGAAAGCGCATGGAAGCAAAACGCGCAGGGATCACCACACTAAAGGCTTGAGTCATGGCTTAATCCAAACGCTCATCATTGCTTAAAGTGCGCGCCTCAGTTTCCAGCATCACTGGAATATCATCACGAATCGGAAAGGCTAAACCATCGGCTTTACACCACAGCTCAGTTTTGTCTTTGTTGAGTTGCACTGCGCTTTTACATAAAGGGCAGGCCAAAATATCTAAGAGTTTCGGGTCCATCAGCACATCCTCATTTCGAATCAGTCAATAAACGCTTGAGCTGCTCAGCAAACCAGCTCGAAAAAGCCGCTGAAGGCTGTGCGGCTACTTGTAAATACCAGCAATTATCAGCGGCAAAGGCGCGACACTTTACTGCATCTTTTTCAGTCATAAGCACCGGTAAATCATCGGCAAACTGTAAATCTTGTGCACTAAACTCAGCATGATCAGCAAAGGCGTGCGCAATTGGCTGCCAGTCTAACCCTTCAAGGGTCTTGAAGAAACGCTGCGGGTTACCAATCCCAGCCACGGCATGCATTTTTTGTTGCGCGGGGAAGTAACTTAAAGGTTCACGGCGCCCACTGCGCACATGCACCAGCTCAGTAGGCTGTAATTGCATGGCAAAGCCACTGTCATCATCCTGCTCTGCGCCATTGCATAACACCGCATCAACCGAGCGTAGACGTTCAGCTGGCTCACGTAACGGCCCCGCCGGTAAACACCGCTGATTGCCCAGACCGCGCGCCGCATCAATCAGCACTAATTCTAAATCACGCGCCAAGCCATAATGCTGTAAACCATCGTCAGATAAAATAATGTCGACAGGGTACTCAGCTAGCAATTGCTGTACCGCTTGCGCACGATCGGGCGCGATCACTAAAGGCACACCACTGCGCTGCACAATCAATAAAGGCTCATCACCTGCTTGCGCAGCAGAGTCGCTGGCACTGACCGTCCAGGGTAATCGTGCAGGCTTGGCACCATAGCCGCGACTGACCACGCCAACCTGTAGGCCTTGCGCGCGGCAGTAGTCAATCAGCCATAAAATAAGTGGCGTTTTACCCGTACCACCCACAGTGATATTGCCAACAACAATCACCGGCACCGGTGCACGGTAACTTACACTGTCGCCACTGATAAAACGTGCGCGCTTACGTTTAACCACTTGCCGATACAGCTGCTCAAGCGGCCATAACAGAAGCAGTGCTGGATGCCCGTAATACCAAGCATGTTGTAAACGCTCACTGAGTTTCACTGCTCGGCTTGCGCCTCTATCGTCGTGATACGCAGCTGTGAAAAGCCCAACTTCGACGCCGCATCAATCGCAGTCACCACCGCCTGATGCGGTGCTTTAGCATCGGCACTGAGCATTACCGGCAAACTTTGATCACCAGCCGACTCAATCCGTAACGCCTCCATCAGTGCAGTCAAATCGTTACTGGACAAACTCTTACCGTTTAACGCAAACGAGCCATCCACACCCACTAATATTTCTAGCGGTGTTTTCACTGCAGCCTCAGGCGGTATGCCACTGACAGCTTCAGGCAAATCCACTTTAAGCTGTGTTTCACGGGTAAAAGTAGTGGTTACCACAAAAAACAACAGCAAAATAAACACCACATCAATCAGTGGTGCTAAATTTATATCAACCGGCTCGCGGGGCTTACGAGGGAATTTCACGCTTTATCCTCACTCAGCTCAACCTCACGATCACCCTGCACCACTTCAACCAATTTAATTGCCTCTTGCTCCATATTAACCACCAGCTCTTCCACCCGGCGCTGTAAAAAACGGTGGAAAAATACTGCGGGAATTGCAACAAACAAGCCCGCTGCCGTGGTTACCAATGCTTTAGCAATACCACTAGCCAATTGCGGTGCATTAGCCATACCTGAGCCCATAAAAGCACCAAAGATCTCAATCATACCCAACACCGTACCCAGCAGACCCAGTAGCGGCGTGATCGCAGCGATAGTACCGAGCGGCGTCAAATAACGCTCCAACTCATTGACTACTTTAGAGCCGGCTTCTTGAATGCTTTCTTTCATCATTTCACGGCCATAGCGTGAATTGGCTAAACCGGCAGCAAGAATCTGCCCCAACGCAGAACCTGCGCGCAATTCCTTCAACTTATTGCTATCCATTTTCTTATCTTGCACCCAGCGCCACACTTGACCCAGTAAATGTGGCGGACTCACGCGTGATGGGCGCAATGTCCATAAGCGCTCAGCAACAATGGCAACTGCAATAATTGAACACACCACAATAGGCAGCATAATCCAGCCACCCGATTTGATCAGTTCCCACACAGGTCTTACTCCAGTATTAAATTTTGCTAACTTTAGCACAGGCCAACGCTTACACCGAACGCTATGCTTCTCATTTTTAGCGCCAAAAACGCAATTGCTTCGCCATCGTCCATGGTTCAGCATAAGTGCCTAAATCAATCCGCACAGCTTTATCATGTGCCGTATCGTAAATACGCACCTGCTGACGCTGTAAAGTTGCTAAGACGTGCGGATGTGGATGCCCGTAACTGTTGTGTTTACCACGGGAAACAATGGCATACTGTGGCGCAACAGCCTGTACAAAACGCTGCGAGGTTGAGGTACGACTGCCATGATGACCAACCATCAACCAGTCCGCTTTTAACCATGGCCAGCTAGTCAATAAAGCCGCCTCACCGGCTGCATCTAAATCACCGGTTAGCAGTAAACGCTCACCTTGCGCAGAAATCAGCAGTACACAGGACTGCTGGTTACTGTCTTTTGCATGTGGCCACTGCCAACGCCAAAACCACACGCCATCCCATTGCCACTGCTGCTCACTGCAAGTCTGTGCTGAAAAACCAGCTGGATGCTCGCTGGACTCACCACTCACTACTTGGGTTACTGCTATGGCATCCATAACAGCTTGCGCGCCGCCAGCATGATCTGCGTCAGCATGCGATAACAGCAGCACATCCAAATGCGTTTGCGCAAAACCGCGCAGCACCGGCACAACAATACGCTCACCGCTATTAAATCCAGAGATGAAAGGCCCTGCATCGTATAACAGGCTGTGTTGTGCAGTTTTAATCCACACCGCTTGCCCTTGCCCTACATCCAAAATCCAGACTTGCGCTTGCCCATCAGCCATCACCTCTGGCCTGGGCTGCATTAAAGGCACGCTTAGCAATACGCCTGCAGTCAGAGGCAATAGTGGCCGTGGTAATAAAAAACAAAGAACGCCCAGCACCGCGAGCAGCAGCCCTAGCGTGGTCGCCGCCGCACCCTGCCAAGCGGGCCAGCCCTGTGCAAACCAAGTCAGCACAAAAAACATCGCATCCAAACACCAGCCTGCAACACTCAACAGCCAAACCGCTAAATTCGGCCACGGCAATAATAAAGTGCCCAGCAGCGTCAATGGCAAGGCCAATAAACTTAACCAAGGCACTGCAAAAATATTAGCCACCGGCCCCATCAAGCTGACTGGCAAATTTAAAGCCAACAAAAAAGGTGCTAAACCAATGGCGGCTACCCACTGCGTGCGCAGCAGCATATGCCACCAGCGCCACGCCCCTAAACGTGCAGAAAATGCAAGAATCAATGCACCAACCGCAGTGAACGACAACCAGAACCCAGCCTGCAAAACCACCAAAGGCTCATGCACTAGAACCAAACACAATGCAGCCAAATAGGCTGTCCACACGCTTAACGATTGAAAGCGCCAACGCCATAACAACGCCACCATCACCATAATACAGGCGCGTTGCACTGGTACGGCAAAGCCTGCAAACGCGCCATAGGCCAAGGCTGCTGACATTGACAATAGACAGGCTACCGGCAGCCAAGGCACGCGTTGCGGCCAGCAACCTAAGCGCATCAGCCAAAGCACAGCTGCATAAGCCAGCGCGGCAATCAAACTGATGTGCTGACCAGAAATCACCATTAAGTGCACGGTGCCCGTGGTCTGTAGCGTTTGCCATTGTTCAGGTTGCAAGCCAGAACTGTCACCCAGCACCAAGGCAGCCATCACAGCCTGAACCTGCTGTGGCGCATAGCGCTGCAAACGCTCCCTGAGCTGCTCACGCCAATGATGCAAGCCCTGTCCTGGCGCTAAACGCTGACCTGCTTTAATGGAACCAGTGGCACCAAGACGTTTAGCAAACAGCCACGCTTGGTAATCAAAACCGTGGGGATTAAGTAAGCCATCGGGCCGCTTAAGACGCACCGCCAAGCGCCAGCGCTCACCCGCTTTAACCGGCTGTGGCGGTGCACGCCAAGACAAACGCATTCGCTTAGGCAAGTGCGCGCGACGTGACTGCGCATCAGTTAATTGGAAACGCACCGTTGTCGCTTGCCCAGCAAGCACAGACCACTCAGGCAAGCCTTCTACAACGCCTTCGACCCATAGGGTGCGACCGTCCAAGTCAGGCGCAAGCTGATCATCCACAGCCCATTGCGCGCTCACGCATGCCCAACACAAACCAAGCAACACAAAAGCTAAGGGATACAAGCGCCGATAGAACAATAGCAGAGCAACAACGAAAGCAAAGCCCAGTAACAACGTACTCGGTAAACTAGGCAGCCAGCGCAAACTGAGCATACCAACAATAAACGCCAGTATTGATAAACGCACAGCGCCACCTCCCTGTAGCATTTGCAAACATATATTTGTAGCAAATCGGTATTTCTAGCGCTTTTGTCACACCCTGTAACAGCACCGCGCAAGAATAAGATGCATAATAGACGAGCTTTAGCATGTCAGAGAAGATTCATGCCTCGTCAACTATTCAAACGCTATATGCCCGACCCGGAAAAGTTAAAACGTAACCCATCATTACGCTTCTTGGGCAGCCTTATACATGATGCAAACTTATGGCACCTGAACCGTCACTCAGTGGCGCGTGCAGTTGCTGTGGGTTTGTTTTGGGCAATGATTCCGATGCCGATGCAAATGTTTGCTGCAGCATTTTTGGCAATTCCTCTGCGTGCTAACTTGCCTATTTCTGTGGGCTTAGTCTGGTTAACCAATCCTCTCACAATGCCTGCCTTTTTTTACGCCAATTACAAGCTAGGCACTTGGTTACTCGGCACCCCCGCCATGCAAATACCCGATAAAGTCAGCATCAGCTGGATTTTGCACGTCACAACGACGCACTGGCAGCCGCTCTATACAGGCTCCATTGCCATGGGCCTGATCCTAGCCGTGATCGGTTACAGCAGCACTGTTTTGTACTGGCGCTGGTGGGTCAATCGCAACTGGAAAAAACGCAGAAAGCTACGCGAATCACGCATAAATAATTGATTTTAAAAAGATTTTTGACAGCACTTAAAAAATGAGTATAATAGTCGTCGCGGAATGGAGCAGTCTGGTAGCTCGTCGGGCTCATAACCCGAAGGTCGTAGGTTCAAATCCTGCTTCCGCAACCACATTCAAAAGCCTTAACTTTCAACGAGTTAGGGCTTTTTTTATGCCTGTAATTCCGTGCTGAAAAACCACCTAAAAAGCCTGCGTGCCCAAACCGTGCCTTGTGTGTGCCAAATCTTACAGCTGAGATGTGCACAACTTGCAATCCTGTGCCGCGTAAAATTTGCGTCAGACCTTAATTGCTGACGGCAGCAAGCAGACTCTTGGCAGCAACAGTTTACAAAGAAATATACAAACCAATTTGCAACGGGTAACATACTTAAAAATACGCTTTAGTATTATATTTTTATGAGAGGTATATCCATGTTGCGCTTTGATGTCCCACCGGTTTGGTCCAATGTAACCCGCCTTGAGGCTTTTATTAGCTTTGCGATCAGTATCGCGGCATTGCTATTTACCCCCTGGCTGATGCTCATCCTTGCATTTCAAGGCTTTATTCGCGGCTTTTTTGGCCATTACAAATGTCCGATGCACCATGTAGGTGTAAAGGTACTTACATCTTTCAACAGTGCAGGAAAGAAAGAAAATGCCGGCGCTAAGATGTTTGCCAACAAGATTCTATTTATCGCCTCCAGTGTAGCCGTTACAGCTTATGCCTTAGGCAGTGATATTTGGATGATACCTGTCACTGCACTGATTATCTTTACCGCGCTGGAATGGGCATTTTCATTGTGTGCAGCTTGTTGGGTATATGGCGCTTGGTACAACAAATTTCCACCAAAAATGAATTAACCATACCCCTTGGTTTGTCACGCAGTTGGAAGAATCACTTTTGGCCTACGCGCGTCTCAGCCAATAACAGCAGCCCCAATAATAAAAAGCCCCGCAACAGTCCACTGGACAGATGCGGGGCTTGAGCTTATTAACTTATTGGGTCACCTTTCAGTGAATAGGCTCACCCTCAAAAGAACAACAGTTATCAGTGACTTTACAGCAAGCGATGCAACTCAGCGGAGCTTGCGTTGCAGCTTAACTAACGCCCATTCTCCCTACCTATTCAAGAGCTAAGTCTATGATTTCAAATTATCTTTTGACTCCTGGGCTAAAGTGAGTATACTTATGTCCGCGGGATGGAGCAGTCTGGTAGCTCGTCGGGCTCATAACCCGAAGGTCGTAGGTTCAAATCCTGCTCCCGCAACCACATTCAAAAGCCTTAACTTTCAATAAGTTAGGGATTTTTTTATGCCTGTAATTCCTGATTGAAAACCACCTAAAAAAGCCTGCGTGCCCAAACCGTGCCCTGCGCGTGCCATTTTCTAAAAAGCCAACTCTCAGATTCGACGGACTTTGACCCTAAGCCTTACCGTGGCGCATTTGTGTTACAGCGCATCCCTGTGCTGAATTTCAGTGGCTCACCCTCATTCCCTTAGCAGGATCCTCTTGCTCCTCCTTAATATGAGTCCCAACTGCTCAAGACTGCAGTCAAAAACCACATAGATTGTCTTACGGAGTATTGCCCAACTCTGCAACAGTATTTTTCATTGAACCCTGTTCCTTTATCGCGATTTTAGGCAGCAAAGGCAGTGTTAATAAATATCGACTACGGTAACCCGTATATTAGGCATATATATCCTAATGAACCTAATCCCACTTATTTCATCAAACTTAACCTAAGACGAAGAAATCAAATGACTTATTCTTTGAAATAAATGCGCGATTTATAGCTGCAGCGCAACCCGTAGTTCACAAAGAGTGGATTTTTGACAAATAAGTTTTCCCAAAATACTAAAACAAAAACTTTATGACCTAACGATGTGCGAACATGGGTGCTGATTGTCATCGCGCTGCGTGCTGGGTGGGTGGTCTGTGTACACGACCGAAAAGCTGTTGTTGATTTTGATAGTATTTTAATTGGAGGTATGCGATGAGCGATTCTAAAACGAGCACAAATGTCGCCCGAAATCTGGATCGGGCTGCACATTCTCATATGGCGCGCTTTACTTCGGGTATGTCACCCGTATCCATGGTGGGTGCCTTTACTGATTGGTGGATCCATCTTGCAATGTCACCTGGAAAGCGTCTGGAGCTAGCAACCAAGGCGGCTGATCACTGGATGCAGTTAAATCAGCAGGCACTCAATTGCATGCAGATTCAATCAGAACCTTGCGTTGAGCCATTACCACAAGATCGCCGCTTCAGAGCAGAGTCTTGGCAGCAGTGGCCTTACGCTCTGATCTATCAATCTTTTTTATTGAATCAAGAGTGGTGGCAATGCGCAACGACCAACGTAGCTGGGGTCACTGAACACCACGAGAATCAGGTCACTTTTGCAGTACGCCAAATTCTGGACGTTTTGTCACCCTCAAACTTCCTGCTAACTAACCCTGAGGTGTTGCACACTGCAATTAAATCTGGGGGTGCCAGTTTAATGCAAGGTACACGTCATCGGGTCGAAGATGCGGTGCGCTTGCTGACTCAGCAGCCCTTGCCTGGTACGGAGAAATTCCGGCCCGGCCATGAGGTCGCGATAACACCAGGTAAAGTGGTGTTTCGCAATGATTTGATCGAGCTGATTCAGTACACCCCTCAAACAGCTACAGTATTTGCTGAGCCGGTGCTAGTAGTGCCGTCTTGGATCTTGAAATATTATATTCTTGATCTGTCACCACACAATTCGATGGTCAAATACTTGCTTGAAAAAGGCCACACCGTCTTTATGGTGTCATGGCGCAACCCAAATGCAAGCGATCGTGATCTTGGCCTGAACGATTACTTAAAAAAAGGCGTCATGGCGGCGATTGATACTGTGGCGCAAATTGTTCCACAGCAGAAGATCCAAGCCGTTGGTTATTGTCTGGGGGGTACCTTGATGGGTATGGCGGCGGCCTTGATGGCTCGATCTAAGGATGATCGCCTTAAGTCACTCACTCTTTTGGCGGGTGCCCTTGATTTCACCAAACCGGGCGAGCTGGGCCTTTTTATTGATGAAAGTCAGCTCGCTTTTCTGGACAGTATGATGTCAAAGCAAGGCTATTTAGACGGCAAGCAAATGTCCAACACCTTTACCCTGCTGGGCTCACGTGACTTGTTGTGGTCACGCCGTGAACGTGAGTACCTGCTAGGGGAGCGTCAGCCAGTCAGCGATTTAACCGCTTGGAGCAGTGATCTCACGCGCATGCCTTATCGACAGCATAGCGAATACCTGCGCGATCTTTACCTTAAGAACGATCTGGCCGAAGGACGCTATGAGGTTGACGGCAAACCAATCGCACTATCCGATATCCGAGTACCTATTTTTGCACTTGGCACGCAGCGTGACACTGTGACACCGTGGCTTGCGGTGTACAAAGTGCACCAGTTAACACCTAATGTCGACATCACGTTCTGCTTGACCACCGGTGGTCATAACGTGGGAGTGGTTAACCCCCCTGGCCCAGGGGTAAAACGCGGTTTTCAATTGCGCACTCTGGTGAGCGCTGACGCCTTTGTGGATCCTGAGACCTGGGCAGCAACCACCCCTTCGCAAGACGGTTCCTGGTGGCCTGCATGGGAAGACTGGCTACGTTTGCATGCTGGAAAACGTGGTGAACTACCCCCACTGGGCAGCAAGGTGCACCCACCACTTGAAGACGCCCCAGGTCGTTATGTACTGATTCCTTAAAAGCACATACTTAACCCAAGTCTTGGGGGGTAGCCTGTTCTCGATAAACCTAAATGCGGGCATAAATGCCCGCTCGGAACACCTCGATACAATCACAAAACGCTCTACATCAAGAGATAAGTTCCCGCCCTCGACGCAATCACAAAACAAGGGTAAGCGCTTGCGCCAGCGTTTACCCTCGGGATGATGTACACCGAAATAATGGTTGCTTGTTCAACATCGGCAAAAAATAATTTCTCGATTTTTAAGACACCACATTATAGCCTGCATCAACAAAAGCGATATTGCCCGTCACGTTACGAGCATAGTCGCTGACTAAGCCGGTGGCCATGTTGCCAACGTCCTCAAGGGTCACTAAACGGCGCTGTGGGGCGCGCGCTCGCGCATCGTCAATTAGCGTATCGAAATAGGCAATGCCCGAAGCTGCGCGGGTCTTCATCGGCCCCGGAGACAGCGCATTAACGCGGATGCCACTGGGTCCAAGCTCCGCCGCTAAGTAGCGTACCGACGCCTCAAGCGCCGCCTTGACCGGCCCCATAATATTGTAATTATCGATTACTTTTTCGGCACCATAATAACTAACGGTCAACAAGCAGCCGCCATTTTTCATCAAAGGCTCAGCTTTTTTGGCCAAGCGTATAAAGGAATGGCATGAAATATCCATCGCCTGTGCAAAACCCTCGCGAGAGCAATCAGTCACTCGGCCATGTAAATCATCCTGTGGGCAATAGGCGATAGAGTGCAACAGAAAATCAAGCTGTCCCCACTGCGCCTCAATGTGCTCAAAAAGTGCATCAAGCTGTGCATCATCTTGCACATCTAATGGCAGAAAAATATCAGCACCAACTTCTTGTGCGATCGACTGTACAAAGGGCTTAGCCCGTTCGTCAAGATAGGTGACAGCTAACTGTGCACCGGCTTTTTGAAAGGCACGAGCACAACCGGCCGCTATCGAGTCATCGTTAGCAATACCAATAACGAGCCCGCGTTTGCCTTCTAATAGGTTCATCATACGTCTCTCCATGTTATGTAAATGAATTGGATATTAATTTGCTGGGGCTGTCTCTGTTTTACCTGCCAGCAGCTCAGCCTAGGCCTGAACTCCATACATAAGAGCACCTGCTATTTGGCCGAGAAAAATGATTGGAGGTGTTTACGCTAGCAAGAATATGGCTACAAACCAGCACGTGGTCATGCCATCTGCAAAGCAAGCGCTCACCCAGATTGATTTTAAAATATGCCGTTGCTTGGATTTTTTGTATCTAAGCGCGCGGCGGCCCTTGCTCCATGGGCCTTAGGATTCTTTTCTAGTGATTTTAAACAGATGATTTTTGCTGCCTCACCCACTCAATGAATGAGTGAGCGCAATGCAGCTACTTGAGACCATAAATCACCTTTACGAAGGGCGATTACAGTTTCAAAGTAGTGTTTAAGTCGCCTACGATCATCTGGATTATCCTTGAGTGCCGAGCCAATAATATGATGCATCAGGTGCTCAGTGGTCATGCTACCACAGCCATAGTACCAAGCATTCAAACATGCCGCATGCGCAACCGAGACAGCCTCTGCCGTGGACAGCGCAGCACCCGCCAAACGGCTTGTGCTGCGCCCATCCGTGGTCTGGCCGTTGCGCAACTCGTGAAACATGGTTGCCAGTATTTCGATGATGCCTTCATCTACACCCTGCTTAATCCCTGCGCGCGCGTTGGCTTTTTTTACTTCTCGCACAACAACGCTTATTTCATCTGGCAAGCTCTTGATCGGTCGAATTTCCTCAAAATCCATACGCCGTTTAAGAGCTGCACTCATCTCGTGAATACCCGCGTCAACGCTGTTAGACGTCGCCACCAGGTTAAAACCTTCACGGGCCAGTATCACTCCGTCATCATCAGGAATTTCCGGAATCACCACAACCCGATCAGACAAGACTGACAAGAGCGCATCTTGTAAAGCTTGCGAACAGCGGGCAATTTCTTCAAACCGTACTAAACGACCTTCCATCATGCCCCGCAACAGTGGGCTGGGCACTAATGCTTCAAAACACGGACCCTTGTTGGAAAGAACGGCCTCATTCCACCCATAGAGCAGCTGTTGAACGTGGGTGACAGCACCACCCTGCAACGTGAGGGTTGAGTTACCAGAAATAGCCGCACTAAGCAGTTCAGAAAGCCAAGACTTGGCTGTACCTGGCTCGCCAACCAGCAAACAGCCTCGATCCGTGCACAACGAAATGATAATGCGAATAACCATGGCTCGATCTGCCACAAACTTGCGTTCAATGCCTAGACTATCGTCGCCCATGACAAACGCCTCAACCGCCCTCGGCGACATTTTCCAGCCCGGCGGTATAGGCCCAAGATCCAAAGCAGCCAACTTTTTCAACTCATCATGAAAGATCACTTCAGCGGGCTGACGCTGCACAGCTTTTTTATGCTGATCATTTACGCTCATAATGCACTCCTGCGGCCACCACGGACTTCTGGCGCCATGCGCTCCTTAGGCAGAATGCGCGGCAATTCAGACATGGGAATATCACCCTCAATGACATGATTCAGCGCACTATCACGCATCGTTACAAGGCCAGAATCCAGCGCCTGCCAACGCAATTCGCCAATTGGGGGCTGGCTGGAAATCGCATTACGAATATCGGAATTAACCCCATGTATTCAACAATAGCCACCCTACCGCGGGTACCACGCCCGCCGCAGTTATCGCAACCTGTGCCTTCAAAACAGCGAAAGTCATCAGGGGCGCCATCAGGAAAGATCTCCTCAAGAATAACCGGATCCGGCGTTGCAGGCTGGCGGCAGTGTTTGCAGATTCGTTTGGCTAGACGCTGGGCAATCACCGCCAGTAACTCGCTGGCAATCGAGTTTGGATGAATACCCAAATCGTACAGCCGCTGCAGGGAATCCACCGCATCATTACTGTGCAGCGTCGACAACACGATATGGCCGGTTTGAGATGCTCGGATTGCTTCCAGAGCAGTTTCCTTATCTCGAATCTCACCCACCATAATCACATCGGGATCTTGGCGCACAAACGAACGCATGGCATCGGCGAAATTAAAGCCAATCTCGCTTCGTACTGGAGTTTGCTGGATATTATCAATGGAGTATTCAATGGGATCCTCCACTGTGATCACTTTTCGGCGGCCATCATCAGCAAGAGTTTGCAGGCCAGCATAAAGTGTTGTGGATTTACCCGAGCCCGTCGGCCCAACCACCAGAACCAAACCAGCAGGGTTATCCAACAGGCGTTCATAATATGAGCCAATCAATGGCGACATGCCGAGCTCAGCAATGGTCATGGCGCGGCCCGTCTGCGGCAGCAATCGAATAACCGTATGTTCGCCGTGATGTGACGGTTGAATCTGTACCCGCAAATCGTAGGCCATATTGCGCAATTTCAAACGGGAACGGCCACCTTGAGGCAACCTACTCTCAGCAATATCAAGCTCTGCGCGCAATTTGATAACATTAATAACGCCTTTAAGTTCGCGCGGCGTCAGCTGGTATTGCGGCAAATCACGTAGGTCACCGTCTACTCGCAAACGCACCCTTACCCGCTTGCCATACAGTTCAATGTGGATATCACTCGCTTTATCACTGACCGCATCCATAAGGATTGCTTCATACACTGATACCAGATACGGACTGATATGATCATCCTCAGCATCCTCACCTAAAGACTTGGCATACTGTTGGCTGCCGCCTTCTAAACCAACCTCGGTGCGTATTGCTTGAGCGGCAGCGAATCGTTTGCTTTCTGCCGACAAGTTCAGTATCGACCAAATTCGTCGGAAATCTGCAGGCGTCACCAGCCAGCACTCAATCACTTGATTCGGGCTCAGGCGCTCAACCATATCGGTACGGGCATCTGGATCATCGGTGACAAAAATCAGCGTTTCACCATCCTGTGTCACTGGAATAAGCCGAGATAAATCCAAAAAAGCACGGGAGAAGCGGCGGAACAACTCAACACTTAAGGACGGCAAAAGCGTATCCGCATCAACAAATTTCATGCTCCGCTGGCACGCTAGAGAACGATAGAGTTCAGTTTCTTCAAAATTTATATTGCGCTGCAAAACATCAAGCACGCGGCAGCTCTCTGCAGCTGCTTGGGTTTTGGCCTTTGCCAAAACAGCTTCATCCACCATGCCCATATCAACAAGAATCTGTTCTGAGTTACGGTTAAAATTCACCCAGCCTAGCGTACGCACTCGCTCAAGTTTACCGCTGCATTTTACATACATCACCACGCTTGGAGCTGCCCCAGCTTGGCCCTCAAGGCAAATCAAGTTACCGCCTTCACGCAAGTGACTTTGTAAGCTAGAAATATCAGGTAAAAACGTTGTGCAGATTACAAGATCACAGGGCTGATCAAGCTCAAAGACGCTTTCAACAGATTGAGCGATGACATCTACATTATTCAAGCCCAGCCGAAAAAAACGCTCTCGTGCCGCTTCGGCAACGTAAGGGTTTTTTTCAATATAAATAACGCGCTGGGCAAGGTGGGACAATACTGCAGCAAAATAGCCAGAGCCACCACCAACATGCATCACGGTATCTTCAGCGCTAATGGCCGGGATAATAGACAGAATATGAGCAACGATTTTTTCGCGTGGAATAGAGTGCCCAGTCGTGGAAAGCGGTAGATCCCTACCGATAACAAAATCACTGCGTGAAACAGCAAGAAGGGCCGAGCGAACCCTTGGACTGGCTTTTTCCATTCAACAACTCCCGTGTCAACATAGCTTCAGGGCGTCAGATATTTAATTTTTGGCTACCCCTTGAATCAAGCATAACTTACAGGCAAGTCGTGACCAAACTAAACGCCAAAGACTGGCAATCCATTACAAACTAAACACCAAAATAACAACAAAATGGCGCGCAGGCAGTTCTATCTCAGCAACCCTGTGCGCCACTCGAACAGCGCTGCAGATTATTAATATCTGCAGCGCTGATCTTTACTCAGCTTCGTCTTCTGAGTGACTGACACCCATGCTTTCTCGGATCTGCTTACCATGATCTTCCGCGTATTTGTGCCCTGCTTGACCGATTTCTTGTAAGACATAAAGATCGATATCATCAAAGCGTAAAACGCGACCACCGCGCTTGGCTGCCAGCTCAAGTGCATCAGCCTCTTCAGCAAATGACACCAGCGTTGGCCCCATTGCACCAATTAAATCTGAGCCAACGACATACCAAGCATCACGACCATCAATCAAGTGCTCGTCACTTGGATTAGCCCAATCAATTTTAGCCGAATCATGCACATAGATTTGCGCCTTAACTGTTTTATTTTCTGGTTGTAACCACCAGCTAAATAAATCAGTTGTGGAGCAGAACTTTAATGTTTCACCTGTCTGCTTATTGATTGATTGTCCTTTCGTACCCGGCCATTCAGTTACCAACATACCGCATACAATACACTCATCACCCGCCTTAAATGTTACTGGATCGGTATTGATTTCTTGTTTTGCTTCTTCACTGCACGCAGCAACAAAAATGAATAAGCACAACATCAATACGCGTTGGAACGTTTGTTTTATAGCAACCATCATTCACCTCTATATGCTAACGAATGTGTTTTATAACACTGTGTGATTTTAAGCGGTGCGCTTAGAAAAACGCCAATGCGCAAAAAATAAAACCACAGTCACCCAAGCCACTAAACAACCCCACAGCGCCCACTGACCTACGGGTAAGTCTCCCGCCAGCGCCATTACCCCCAGCCCTTGTCCACCAGACTCAAAACCACCCAGGTTGATCAAGCGATAAACATCTGTCGGGTTGAGCAATAACAACCAAGGTAAGGCGTCAGGACTGACACTCCCTTCAGTCACCACCAGTATAGTTAGCAATGCCAAGTCAAAAACCAAGACAAACAAGAACCAGATGCCAAGCGCCAGCCCTGCGGCCGTTGATTTTTCAGTCGCTTGACTGCTCAACAAGTAGGCAAAGGCTAAAAACACCAAGCCCAACAGCGTCGACGAGACAATAAAACGACCGAAGGCGAACAAGAGTACGCTAAAAGACACATCAGGAACCAGCAATGCAATAGCCACCGCCGCACTACCAAAACCAATCAAGGTTGCCACACCCAAAATACAGCCATGGCCGACAAACTTACCCAGTAATAATTGGCTGCGCGTCAATGGATAGGTCAACAGCAACATTAGAGTGCCGCCTTCATCCTCACCAACAATGGCGTCATAGGCCAACAACAAAGCAATTAAAGGCATCAAAAAGGTGGCGAGACTGGCTAAGCTGGCAATGGTCGCTGGAATCGAAGTAAAGCCCACCTGACCAGAGGCCGCCGCACCAAACCAAGCAATACCGACGGCTAATACTGCAAATAACAAACTAATGGCCAAAGTCCAGCGGTTACGCAGGCCGTCACTAAACTCTTTGCGGGCGATAAAGATAATCTGATTCATTACTGCACTCCTGCTATGCCCACGGCGCCGGCTTTTTCCATATAAAAACAATAAATGTCTTCTAATGAAGGCGGTCGCACTTCAACATCTGTGATATTGCGTTTTAGTAACTCACCGAGCAGCTCTAATTTTTTATCTGGCGCTACGCGCAATTCCTGCCACTGCCCATCAAGGATGTTCTGACCCAAAATAGCCGGATGGGTAAAGTTTTCTGGCAATCCTGCCACACGAACACCCACTGACAAGCCGGCTTGCTCGCGCAGATCATAGAGGCTGCCCAGCGCTTCTAAGCGACCACGGGCTAGGATCACCACTTTATCGATATAGGACTCAACACCCGGTAGCACATGCGAGCAAATAATGATGCTGGTGCCAGCCTCTCGTAAGCGACCGATCAGTTCATACAGTGCTTGCGTAGCAATAGGGTCTAAACCAACAGTTGGCTCATCCAAAATAAGTAACTTGGGATCACCTAATAGCGCTTGTGCAATTCCCAAACGTTGGCGCATACCTTTAGAATAGGTTTTTACCCTTTTGTGACTGGCGGCGCTCAAGCCTACCTGTTCCAGTAAGGTATCAACCTGGTGGTTCGAAGCCCCTTTCAAGCGGGCAAAATAATGCAAGGTTTCCGCACCGGTAAGCTGCGGATAAAACATAATATTTTCCGGTAAAAAGCCAATTTGCTGACGGATTTTTGCATCTTGTGGGCAGCCACCTAAAACTTTAACTTGCCCGGCGGACTCTTCTATTAAGCCAAGAATCAGGCGCACAGTCGTGGTCTTACCTGCCCCGTTATGGCCAAATAAGCCCAGCACTTGACCCGCGCCAAGCTGCCAACTGTTGTCATCTAAAACCAGCATCTTGCCATATTTTTGCTGAACATTTTTCAACTCTACAACTGTCATATTCTATTCCTTAGCCGTCTATCAGGGCTTGCTGCACGGGGCGCATTAAGGGGTAGCTATCCTGTACACCGGGATACTTCACCACCGGGAAGGCGCGCTGGACTAAACGCAGCAACTCAATGCTGGGGCTGTGCATCAGTAAACGCACCTGCGGATAGGTCCAAAGCAGGCGGTCAACGTTATCGTTTGGCTCATAAGGAATGTCTCCAATGCCATCTGCATTACGATCCCAGCCTAAATAGTCACTCCAGTAATTGCCTATACCGTTGTGCGACCATTCCTGATGACGCAAAGCAACATATTTCACTTGTTGCTCGTTATTATAAAAAGCATTGTTGTAAATTTCGTTATCTTCAGAACCTGCGGTAAGGTGCACACCCAGCGCGCTATCACCAAAGCTGTTTTCTGAAATCACATTAAACAGTGAGTTAAAAATAAACAGACCTTTACCTTCAGCGCCGCTGATATGTCCTTCACTGTCACCGGCACCAGGCTGCACCGAGGTGACATGGTTATTTTTAATTTCAGAGTAGGTGATGTAGTTCAGCAAAACGCCATAGTTCTGATCAAAGTCTGAATAATTGTTATACACATTAAGCTGTCTGCTCTGCATTAATGCATAGCCAGTACGGGTTCTTTCAGTTTTATTGTTCATCACTTCACTGCGATTTGAGAACATAAAGTGAATGCCGTAACGCAAGTCTCTTAAATGATTGCCATCAAGAATATTATCATTGGCCGCTTCAATATAAATACCATCGCGCACATGCCAAACTTCATTGCTCTCAACGTTGGCAAACTGTGTGGCAAACATATGAATACCATTGCCTCGATCCGATGACCTCAGATCTTCATAACCCTGTACTTTATTATCGTAAATATGAGCATGACTGACAGCATCCATCCAAATACCAAAGCCTGGGCCATGCAAGGTGTTATTCAAGATTTGCGCTTTATTCGCCGTGCGCTCTAAAAAGATACCGGATTCCATTTCGGTTAAATTAGCGCCCCAGTTTTTTAACGTACAGTTCTCCACAGTAACGTCTGGTGCTCGCACATTCAGTGCGTTTTTTGCACCTTGCGCGTCAAACACCGCGCCGGGCTCACACTCAAGACGAATCGGCACATCCACCACGTAGTTGCCCTGGTAGTGCCCTTTGGGTAAGCGCCAATGGCTGCCAGATACGTGCTCTAAAGGAAGATTAACAACGGAGATAAGTGTTTTATCTGCATGAGGCGCAGCTTGAATGGGGAATAACTGCAACTCACGGTATATTTGTGGAAGATTTAATATGTCACTTTTTTTATCTTCAGCAGTCGCAATAGACGCTGTTAACAAAAGGCTGCCTACTATTAAACCGTTAAAGATAGTTCGAAAACACATAACTTTACCTTATAAGTAGTCTGCACCCATCGCATTAGACATGCACACTTCTGAATGGGTTATTCGTTATTTAAAGTAGCGAACTTTAGATAATTTAATAATAGTGCGCTGTATTCTCCAAGACTCTTTAAAAACCTCCGAATAACAGAGTCTGCATCATTGCAGATCGTTATCCAGAGGTTATCAAGCAATACATGAAGCTGATTAGACCACCTACTATTGTATTTAATCTAACCAGCTTCACTCAAGGGGCCATCTTATGCTTTGGGACGAACCAGCATACGACCCGCCATTTCCATATGCAGCGCGTGGCAGAACCATGTGCAGTAGTAGTAATGCGAACCTGGCTTGCTGGCGATAAAGGTAATGGATGAGGTTTGACGTGGGCTGATTTCCATACTCACGCCATGGTTGACCACACAGAAACCGTGACTTAGATCTTCGATCTGGTCGAGGTTAGTGACTGTCACAGTCACTTCATCACCTTCATTCACACTAAACTCAGACAAACCAAACGCAGGCGCAATAGAGGTCATGTACACACGAACCTTATTGCCGTCACGAATGACTTTGTTTTCGCTTTCTAGATTAACGCCATCTGCCTTGGCTTGCGCAAGAGCACCCGCAAAGAATGGGTCATC
Organism: Pseudomonas sp. C27(2019); assembly: GCF_008807395.1. Lineage (GTDB taxonomy): Bacteria > Pseudomonadota > Gammaproteobacteria > Pseudomonadales > Pseudomonadaceae > Denitrificimonas. The sequence continues at coordinate 732,983 of NZ_CP043320.1, read as the reverse complement.
ACGGTCCCAAACACGCTTAGTTTGGATTTGATCGCGTCGAATAATAACAATGTCATGCGGCTCAGCAAATGCTGGACCATCATGCACCAGCTTCATCTCTTCACCAGAAATATCAAACAACTGATCGTTTTCGGCACGTAATGGACCAGTAGGCAAGAAACGGTCTTTAGAGAATTTGCTCAATACCACGAGCCATTTGCCGTCTGCATCGCGCGTTTCTGCTAACGAGGCTTTCAAGTGGCCTGGCTGGTAGTGAACATCAACTTTTTGGCGAATATAGTTAACATCCTCACCATTATAGTGACGAATCGCGTCTTCAATATTCCACTTAACCACTTGGCTATCAATAAACAGTGACGAGTATGCGTTGCCACGACCATCAAAGGTGGTGTGCAGCGGGCCTAAACCTAATTCTGGCTCAGCAACAACAACTTCACGCTCATCTGCAAACTTATCGTTAAATAAATCATCAAGACGATCAATGGCGATAACAGTTACGGTCGGTGACAGCTTACCGTTGGCAAAGAAGTACTTACCATCCGGTGAGGTGTGCGCACCGTGTGGGTTTTTCGGAACGGGTACATAGCGTGTAAAGGTTGTGTTTTTACCGTTTTTCTTACGGCCATCGAGGACAGGAACCTTAGAGTCAGCCAAGGTGATAAAGCGACCTGCTTTCACTTCTTCTTCAATACGTGGAATATTGAAAATAGTCAGCCAGTCACGCTCATTACGCATTTGTCCAGCCAAGTCAAAGGCCATTTCTGAGTTATAGCATGTCGCTACAGCGTACTTACCTGAAAAACATGTTGATGTGTTATCTAGGTTACCATCAACAATCACTTGCCAAGCCACTTCCATGGTCTCAGCGTCCAACGCACTGTACATGGTAAAATGTTCGGCCTCATCCAGCTTATCGATCAATTTTCCGTCATTTGGATATGGTGCAATAAACTCACCACAGGCGAACACCAGCTTAGTCGAAGGCACACGCTGCAAGTGCAAACCGTGAATGGCTTGTACGTGCGGGATGGTGGTTACCTTGTCACACTTCATCACATCCAGGCGAATACGGGCGACACGGGTATTAGCTTTATCTTGAATAAAAGCATAACGACCATCATAGCGACCATCGGTCATTGAAGCTTGCGGGTGGTGCGTGTCACCATTTTCTAAGTGTGCACTCTTACCTAAGATCGCCTTACTTTCATTGGTATGGCCCCAGCCTGTGGCTGAACAGCGATTAAACACTGGAATACGCATCAGTTCGCGCATGGATGGAAGACCGACAATTCTTACTTCGCCAGACTGTCCACCACTCCAGACACCGTAGTACTCGTCCAACTCGGCAGGTCCAACATGCGCTTTTAACGCACTTTTATCAGTTGCAGCCAAAGTTTCACGGCTCATCATCGATGTGCCCACGGTCGCAGCACCTGCTGCTAAGGTTGCGCCAGTTACCGCTGTCGCACCAAGAAAGCCACGACGGCTTAGACCGGTCTTCTCAACTTCAGTTATTTTCTTGTCACTCATGGCAGAGCTCTCCTCAATGAAACCCTTACTTTTCAATTCTAAGTTAGGGTGAAACATCCAGCTGGACGGCTGGGATAATTTGTCCATCTTGCGAACTTTGTGGCGCTGTTTTTGTGCGTTCACGACGTTTTTTCTTCGCCACAAGTGGCGGGCAACGATCATTATTGAAGTACGTCACTTGGCAATCTAAGCAGTGGTGGCACTCATTGGCGTTGATCGTCCCATCGGGATGAATAGCCTGAACTTCACATTCAACTGCACACAGCTGACACGGCGTACCACATTCTTTGCGACGCTTGAGCCAATCAAACAAACGCAGTTTGGTTGGCACCGCCAAGGCAGCACCCAGCGGGCAGATGTAGCGGCAATACACTTTGCGCGTAAAGATGTTGATCACGAGCAGAATCACTGCGTACAGCACAAACCACCACTGACGATCAAAATGCAAGGTGATCGCAGTCTTAAAAGGCTCAACTTCAGCAAACTTTTCTGCTGTGCCGAGTGACTCAAGCGAGAGCCCGAACAGCACTAGTAAAATGACATACTTCAAGGCCCACAGGCGCTCATGCACGGCCCAAGGCAGCTCGTACTGTTTGACTTTGAACTTGCGCGCAATTTCGTTGATCAGTTCTTGCAGCGCACCAAAGGGGCATAGCCAGCCACAGAACACACCGCGCCCCCATAGCAAGATACTAACCGCGGTAAAGCTCCATAAAACAAACAGGATTGGGTCAATCAGGAAAGTCTCCCAACGGAAATCTGTCACAGCCGCATGTATAAACGCCAACACGTTTACAATGGAGAGCTGACCCAGTGCGTACCAACCAATAAAGAACACAGTAAATGTCAGGTAAGACACACGGATCTTCTTCAACAAGCCTGGACGGCGCGCTAACCAATCCTGCATAAACAGAATCACGGTTAATATAACGAGTGCAATACCAATCACACCTATTTGGAAGTCTTTCTGATACCACACGCTCAACCACAGCGGACGATTGGCTTCATCAATAGCCGCTTGCTCAGACTTAGTTAGGGCTGGGCGGTCAATGTAGTGCTCAGGTAACTGGTAATCCAAATCAAAGATGGTGAAAATACTGTCTACCGGCCCTGTTTGACGGCGTACCAGCAATTCAAAACCCATGCTGCTGCCCGGATCGACCGAATACTGTTCGCGTGCGATAAACACACCCATTTCAGTAAAATGCGGCATACCTGGGGCATACACATCACTTAAGCGATAGAAGTCTAGATCACGGAAACTGATTACTTCACCAAACTGGCGCATCTGAATACGGTCAAAAATACCGCCACGCACATAGCCCGAGCCTTTAAAGGAATACTCACCATTGGCCACGACCATAAAGATATGATCACCAGGCTCAATATTGGCCATAATCTCGTTGTATTGGCGGTCACCTAACACCGTGCGACCAATGGTCGGAACAGTTAGATCACCAACATAAAGATCAATAAAAGCATCCTCAAGACGCTCTGCTGGCACCGAATCAACACCTTCTGCTTCTGTACCAACGAATGCTTCGTCAACTTGCGCATAAGTAAGCAACATACGGCGAATCGAACCATCACCGGTTAAGGTCGTCCAGTCGGAGGGCTGATAGGCATCTTGTCGAATCGTGGCGGGCTTTGATCTAACTTCGCTGTGCGCCTCAACCAACCCTAAAGAGACTGCGACTTGGTGGGCAGCACGCATCACGACTTCGTTTACCACCATCACGGTTACCGTAGCACCACTGACCGCATCAATAGTCACGGCTGTTTCATCTTTGGTGCGGCCAATCACAACGCGCTGATCGACATGAATACCTTGGTATTCTGCCGCAAAATCATGCAGTTTTTGCTCTGGAATACCAATCAGCAAAATGGGCTCATCATGATGCAGTACATAAGCATCTAAGATGTTACCTTGCGGATCGAGGATCACCTGCATGTTAATCGGCTTGCCCGAATACGCAGGAATATTGACCACGTTGATGCTTTCGAAGGCATAGCCCAACAGCTCATCGCCTTGCTGCAAAGCACGGACAATAAACTCGCCTTCAACAAAAGGCATGTTATCGACCTGTGGCAGAACCGCTTCAATGCGTTGCAGCTCAAGAGGGCTCAACGGCTTACCGGTATTGGCTTGGGTGATACCCGCCTGCAAAAGCAGAGCAAGCCCCAACATGCAAAGACTTGCATATTTAACCAAAGTTCTTCTGAAGAACGCGCTAAAAACACTGGACATGCTGAATGTTTCCTTTTTGGTAGAATTCAGCCCTGACTCAAACAAATAGCTAGGACTTACTTTAACTATATAGCGCCCCTATGCTGACAGCCCAAGCAGCGCTTAGACAGATGACATACTGTCGCACTGTGTTTTTAAAGCACTGAAAGACCATACTTTGCTGTCAGATTGAGTCAGTCACATGCGTCAAAGTAAGCTCTAGCGCCAGCAGGTGACTGCCTGTATTAAGCACCCCGATCAAAAACAGTGACAACTGCAAACAACTTTATAATCCAGCGCGCGCAAACTAAGCTGCCATTTACAGCAGAATCGTTCTCTTGCAGGCAGCTATTGATACTACGCTGCTAAAACTTAGACCCAGCTTATGCACGACTTAAATGGCCTATACCCATTAGTATGCTTGTGCATGATTCACTACCTTTGCTAAAGTTTGCTTTCGAATTTTCAGGGCTGAGCTTTTATACGCCCTTAACTTTACCGATTTACTTTGTTGTTAAAACTTGGAGACGCTCAATGAAAGCCCCCGTACGTGTTGCTGTCACAGGCGCAGCTGGTCAGATTGGCTATGCTTTATTATTCCGTATTGCCAGCGGCGAAATGCTGGGTAAGGATCAGCCTGTTGTTTTGCAACTGCTGGACTTGCCACAGGCACAAGATGCGTTAAAAGGCGTCATGATGGAGCTGCAAGACTGCGCATTCCCTCTCTTGGCCGGCATGATTGCTTCAGATAACCCAGAAGTAGCGTTCAAAGATGCTCAGGTTGCTATTCTAGTTGGTGCTCGTCCACGTTCAAAAGGTATGGAGCGTGCTGACCTATTAGCCGCTAACGCAGAAATCTTCACCGTTCAAGGCCGTGCACTAAACGCAGCTGCTGACCGTGACGTTAAAGTATTGGTTGTTGGTAACCCAGCAAACACCAATGCTTATATCGCAATGAAGTCTGCACCAGACCTAAACCCTAACAACTTCACCGCTATGTTGCGCTTAGACCACAACCGTGCGTTAAGCCAAGTGGCTGAAAAAACCGGTAAAGATGTTAAAGACATCGAAAAACTATGCGTTTGGGGCAACCACAGCCCAACCATGTACGCTGACTACCGCTTTGCCACCATCAACGGTGAAAGCGTAAAAGACATGATCAACGATCAAGAGTGGAATGCTAACGTGTTCCTGCCAACCGTTGGTAAGCGTGGCGCAGCTATTATTGAAGCACGTGGCCTATCCTCTGCTGCCTCTGCTGCCAATGCTGCGATCGACCACATCCACGACTGGTGGCTAGGTACTGACGGCAAGTGGACCACTATGGGTATTCCTTCTGATGGTTCTTACGGTATTCCGAAAGACACCATGTTCGGCTTCCCAGTGACCTGTGCTAACGGTAAGTACGAAATTGTCCAAGGTCTAGAAATTGATGCATTCAGCCAAGAGCGCATCAACATCACCTTGGATGAGCTTGAGCAAGAAAAACAAGGCGTTGCACACCTGCTGTGATCGCTGCGTAACAACTAGAGTCATTATGACTTTGCACAATTAAAAGCAACTTTAATTGTGCATAAAAATAAAGGCTGTACTTTTTACTGGCTAATTAACAGTGGAAGTACAGCTTTTTTTATATATAGACTGATTTAGTACCCCATCTTCCTCGCTTCCCCGCCCACGTCTACGCCGAATTCGTTGGCCAACACCTTGAACAAAAATTGAATCTGCCCTTCAAGCTGATAGACTTACGCCTACTTTTGCGCACAGCACTGTATTGCCTTAGGCCGTTAACCAGCTAGCTTGCCTTAAGTGCGCGCGTGACTCTCAGCCAAGTTGCATAACATTTGCCTCGGCTCAGTTTTAACCTTCGACACACTGAAACCCAGACCGACACACCTCGGTCTGACTTAAGCCTGACCGCAATCCGCAGTCAGCAGCACGGATTATTTATGTTTAAAAATATGCGACATGAGTGGTTTTTCAATATACGTGGTGACCTGCTTTCAGGTCTTGTTGTTGCCCTGGCACTGATTCCTGAAGCCATTGCATTTTCCATTATTGCCGGCGTTGACCCTAAAGTTGGTCTGTATGCATCTTTCTGTATTGCCGTGATTATCGCTTTTGTCGGTGGCCGCCCTGGAATGATCTCAGCCGCAACCGGTGCAATGGCATTGCTGATGGTAACGTTGGTCAAGCAGCACGGTTTGGAATACTTGCTGGCTGCGACCTTATTAACCGGCGTTTTGCAAATTGTCGCAGGCTACCTAAAGCTCGGCAGCCTGATGCGTTTTGTTTCAAAATCAGTGGTGACTGGCTTTGTTAACGCTCTGGCTATCTTGATTTTTATGGCACAACTGCCAGAACTGACCAATGTCACCTGGCATGTGTACGCGATGACAGCAGCAGGCTTGGGTATTATCTACCTGTTCCCATTACTGCCTAAAATCGGTAAAAGCATTCCTTCTCCATTGGTTTGTATTGTGCTGTTAACTGGCGTTGCGATGTACTTAGGCATGGACATTCGCACAGTAGGCGACATGGGTGAGTTGCCTGATACACTGCCAATCTTCTTATGGCCTGAAGTGCCACTGAATTTAGAAACCTTACAAATCATCCTGCCCTATGCTGTTGCTCTAGCGATTGTAGGCCTGCTGGAGTCATTAATGACGGCAACCATTATTGATGATTTGACCGACACCTCAAGTAATCGCAATCGTGAGTGTAAAGGCCAAGGTATCGCCAATATCGGTTCTGGCTTACTCGGTGGTATGGCGGGCTGTGCGATGATCGGTCAATCGGTGATCAACATTAAATCCGGTGGTCGTGGCCGCTTATCAACATTCATCGCCGGTTTTTTCTTATTGATTATGGTAGTTTTCTTAAGTGATTGGATCAGCCAAATTCCTATGGCGGCTTTAGTTGCTGTAATGATCATGGTGTCCATCGGAACCTTCTCTTGGAGCTCGGTGCGCGACCTTAAGAAATTTCCCCTCTCAACTAATATCGTTATGATCGCTACTGTTGGCGTGGTCTTGGCGACACATAACCTAGCGCTAGGCGTATTAGCCGGCGTGCTGTTGTCGACCTTGTTCTTCGCCAATAAAATTGCACGCTTGATGATCATTAAACTCGAACACGCAGACGCCAGCGCGCCGCTGCACTACCAAGTGATCGGCCAAGTATTCTTCGCCTCGGCAGAGAAGTTTATTGCCTCATTTGATTTTTCATATGCTGCAGAAAAAGTTGTGATCGATTTAACCCGTGCACATTTTTGGGATATTTCTGCCGTTTCAGCGCTGGACAACGTGGTGATTAAGTATCAGCGTCAGGGTGCTGAAGTGGAGATCATTGGTATGAATGAAGCCAGCAAAACAGTGATTGATAAGTTTGCCGTGCACACTGACCCTAAAGCCCTGGAAAAACTACTGAGTGACCACTGAGGACTAAACTATGCAACATATTCTAGCCTGCATTGATGAATCAACCTGGTCGACCAGCGTGCAAGACGCTGCGATCTGGGCCGGTGGGCAGCTCAAGAGCCCGTTAATGTTTTTGCACAGTATCGAAAAGCAGCCCCAGCCCGACAGCCAAGATTTATCCGGAGCGATCGGCCTTGGTGCGCGCTCTAAACTGATGACGGAAATTGCCACGCTCGACCAACTGCGCGCCAAAGTATCCCTGCAGCTGGGTAAAGAGCTGCTCGAAGCAGCCAAAACAAAAGCGCTTGAAGCTGGCTGCGAGCAGGTTGAAACGCTGCAGCGCCATGGCGAATTTATCGACACCCTGCTAACACTCGAAGACACTGCGCGCTTAGTGATTATTGGCCATTCTGGCAGTAGCAGCGGTCAAAGAATCAACGTGCTGGGCAGTCATGTGGAAAATCTATTACGCCGGGTTCATACCCCGGTGCTGATCACGGCGCATGATTTTATTGCGCCGAAAAACTTTATGCTAGCGTTTGACGGGCGCGCCACCACTGAGCAAGCACTGCAGCGTATTTTAAGCAGCGACTTATTGCGCGGCTTAGAGTGCCATTTGGTTACCGTCAAGAACAAACAAGACGACTTGCAGGCGTCTTTTGCACGCGCAGAACAGCGCTTGATTGAAGGTGGTTTTTCAGTTAAGGCAAGCTATCTAGAAGGCGATATTTTCAGGCAACTACTCACCTACCAACAAGACAACGCTATCGACATGCTAGTCATGGGTGCGTTTTCCGGTACACGTTTACGCCAGTTTTTTATTGGCAGTAACACTTTAAAAATGCTGGAAAACAGCACTCTGCCAATTTTAGTTGTTAAATAGCAGCCTGCTTTCTGCAAGCTCAACCTACTGCATAAAAGTGACGTTTCACTCGTCTGTCAGTATCACGACATAGCGAGTGAAGCGCCACAGAGTCATCCCCAAAACCCTATCGTTAAAACAGCTTCAATAGTAGAAAGCTATCAGAGCAATCAATATATAACAATTCAGTATATTTTTTTGCATGCTATATTGTATCCAAGTTAAGCAAACAACCAAGGAGATACACCATGCAAACAACTGATACAGCAGCTTACGGTTTACCACGTCTGAATGAGCGCGCACCTGAGTTCAACGCGCCAACCACTGACGGTGATAAGTGCCTAGATGATTACAAAGGCAAGTGGTTGGTATTGTTCTCACACCCAGCTGACTTTACCCCAGTGTGCACCACTGAGTTTATTGCCTTCGCTAAAAAGGCACCTGAGTTCAACGCACGCAACTGTGAGCTATTGGGTTTATCTATCGATAGCCACCACTCACACATTGCTTGGATGCGTAACATTGAAGAAAAGTTTGGCGTAACCATTCCTTTCCCAATCATTGCTGACCTAAAAATGGATGTGGCCCGTGCCTACGGCATGATTCACCCCGGCGCAGCCGATACCTCAGCAGTGCGTGCAACGTTCATCATTGACCCCAATGGCATTTTACGCGCAATGGTTTACTACCCAATGAGCAACGGCCGTTTAATCGACGAGTTCTTGCGTTTACTGGATGCACTGCAAACCAGCGACGAGCACAAAGTTGCTACACCTGAAGGTTGGAAGCCAGGTGATCGCGTTATCGTGCCACCCGCAGCGACAGCCGCTGAGGCAGATGCGCGCGTCAAGTCAGGCGAGTACGAGTGCGTTGACTTTTACTACTGCACCAAGCAGTTGTAAGTTGCTTGCCCTAACCGGCTAGGCGGCGTGACGCTTTAGAATTGTGCCGTAATGATGGTGTCGACCTTAAAAGGTCGACCTACGAATACGGGGCATGACTTTTGAATGTACGCTGCGTGACACGAAACCCCAGCATCGGTGACGGTGCTGGGGTTTTTTAATGCGCACAGGTTAAAGTCTGCAAATTATTAATATGCAGTGCGTGCCGCTATACACCTTTACGTCGCTGCGAGCGTTGCAGGCGCAATTGTTCTTCATCCACTTCCGCCAACACCTCACAAACATACTCAATATGCTGATTGGACAAGCGGCGCGCCTGCTCCGCCTGCCCAGCCTTGATGGCTTGGTACAGGGCACGATGCTGCTCAATCAGCATTGTGCGAGTTTCGCTACGCTGTGGGTACATGCCACCAATATTGGTCATCACATTGCCACGCAACACTTCAAACAAGCCGCGCACCGTATGCAGCAAGACAATATTGTGGCTGGCTTCAGCAATGGCTAAATGAAAGCATGCATCAGCCAAGCCTTCTTCGGTACGGCAGCTGTCTGCACTGTTTGCATAGCAGGATTCAAGCTGAGCAAAGGCTAAATCGAGACGCTGATGATCGGCTGGCGTAGCGCGCAACGCGGCATAATAAGCGCAAGCGCCTTCCAAGGTATGGCGAAATTCGAGCAAATCTTTTTGCGCATTAGCTTTGCCGGCCAACAACGCCAGCAGCGGATCACTGAAGGTTGTCCCCACTTGGTTACTGACATAATTGCCCCCGCCTTGACGGCTGACCAGCAAGCCTTTGGCTGCCAGCTTTTGAATCGCCTCGCGCAACGACGGGCGCGACACGCCAAACTGCTCGGCCAATTTGCGCTCCGCTGGTAAGCGCTCGCCGGCTTGCAAGACGCCTTCTAAAATCATGGTTTCCAGCTGTTCGACAATGTCGTCCGACAAGCGGCGCTGCTGTATCTGTGCAAAGCTCATAATGCTCTTCTTACCTCTGTATACAGGGTTTTTCGCTTGATTAAGCGCTTAACTGCGGCGATCTATGGGCTAAAACTGTTAGCACCATCTCGCGTAGCGGCACCCTGAAAAACTAAAGTAGCAGTTAAATAATTTGACAGTCATGGCTCAGCGTATTTAACTAAAACCACAAGAATGTAAACTGGTATGACCAATTTATAAAGAAATACCAAGCAACAGTCAATCATTGTCTGTGCTGTCCAGCGGAGCCAAGCATGAGTGAGCTATTTTATAACGCAGCCAGCCAAGCGACTCGGGTTGCCCCGCCGCGCAAACCTGCGCGCGAATACCCTGCTAACAAACCCAAAGCGGTGTATTTATTTGGTACCTGCATGGTGGATTTGTTTTTCCCACAAGCCGGTATGGATGCCATTCATTTGTTAGAACGCGAAGGCATTATTGTAGATTTTCCGCAGGAGCAAAGTTGCTGTGGACAACCGGCCTACACCTCAGGCTATAGCGAACAAGCGCGAGAAGTGGCACGCACCCAGATCGAGCTGTTTATCGGCGGCTGGCCACTGGTGGTCGCTTCCGGCTCGTGCGCGGGAATGTTTCGCGAGCACTATGCTGATTTGTTTAAAGACGAGCCTGAGATGCTGGCCAAGGTGCATGATTTAGCCGAACGCACCTATGAGTTGGCTGAGTTTTTATTGCATGTCTGTAAAGTGCAACTGACCGATCAAGGCCAGCCACTACAAGTGGCGTTGCACACGTCCTGCTCGGCGCGGCGCGAGATGAATACCCACATTCATGCACGCGCCCTGCTCGCTCAACTGGACCAAGTCGAACGGGTTGAACATGACCACGAAAGCGAATGCTGTGGTTTTGGTGGCACTTTTTCCGTGCGTATGCCAGATATCGCCGGTGCCATGGTGGCGGATAAAACCCAAGCTTTACAGGCCAGCGGCGCACAACAGGTGGTCAGCGCTGATTGCGGGTGTTTGCTGAATATCAATGGCGCTTTTGATAAACAAAATATCCCTTTGCTTGGGCAACATCTGGCCAGTTTTTTATGGCAACGCACCCAGACTAAGCCGGAGGTTAGGCCATGAATAGCCAGCGGATCCACGCCGTCGATGTCACGGCACGCAACCTCAAAGCCAACGCACGGCTGTCGTTAAAAGACCAGCAATTGCGCAACAATATGCGCAGCGCCATGGATTCCTTGATCAGCAAACGCATCATCTCCATGCCCGATGCAGACGAGCGTGAAAACTTGCGCGAATTGGGTAATAAAATCCGTGCGCGCGCCTTATCTGAACTGCCGGATTTACTTGAACAGCTGGAAGCCAATCTCACCAAACAAGGCATTCAGGTGCATTGGGCCAGCAGCACAGCAGAAGCCAATGCGATTGTGTTGCAGATTGCTCAGGCGCGTAACGCAACCCAGGTGATCAAAGGCAAATCCATGGTCAGTGAAGAAATGGCCATGAATGAATACCTGACTGAGCATGGCATTGAAGCGCTGGAATCTGATATGGGCGAGTACATTATTCAGCTGGACAATGAAAAACCCACACATATTATTATGCCGGCCATTCACAAAAATGCTGAGCAAGTCGGGCGCTTATTCGAGCACCGCTTGGCCCTGCCCTATACCGATGATGTCGACAGTTTGATTCAGTCGGCGCGCGGTATTTTGCGTGAGAAGTTTTTCCACGCTGACATTGGTATCTCTGGGGTGAACTTTGCAGTAGCGGAAACTGGCACTTTATTGCTGGTGGAAAACGAAGGCAATGGCCGGATGTCGACCACAGTGCCGCCGGTACACATTGCTGTGACTGGGATTGAAAAGGTCGTAGCCAATTTGCAAGATACTGTGCCGCTGCTGTCGTTACTGACCCGTTCAGCGCTGGGTCAAGGCATCACTACTTATGTCAATATGATTTCAGCCCCGCGCCAGCCGAGTGCATTGGATGGCCCGGAAGAAGTGCATCTGGTCTTGTTGGATAATGGCCGTAGCCAAGCCTTTGCTGATGCAGAACTGCGGCAAACGCTGAACTGTATTCGTTGCGGGGCCTGTATGAACCATTGCCCGGTGTACACGCGCATAGGTGGGCAGGCCTATGGCACTGTGTATCCCGGCCCGATTGGTAAAATTATTTCGCCGCATTTGTTGGGCTTAGAAAACACTCCGGACCACCCATCGGCCTCTTCTTTATGTGGTGCCTGTGGTGAAGTCTGTCCGGTGAAGATTCCGATTCCTGCACTGCTACGCCGCTTGCGCGAAGAAAATGTTAAATCACCCAAGCAGTCCGGCCAAGTGATGGACGGACAAGGCAGTCGTTATTCCGCTAAAGAGCGCGCGCTATGGTTCGGTTGGCAGTATTTTAATAGCCAGCCATGGCTGTATAAAACCGGTACCTTTTTCGCCACACGCCTCGGTGGACTCACTCCCAAAAATCTCGGCCCTTGGACACAAAACCATAGCGCACCAAAACCAGCTAAACGCAGCTTGCATGAATTAGCTAAACAGCATCTGGAGACAAAATCATGAGTGCGCGCAATAGGATTTTAGCCAGTTTACGCAGCAGTCTGGTTGGCACTACACCCATTGCTGATCCTTTCGATGCCGCTTTGGTGGATGAGCCTTGGCGCTATAGCGCCGCCGAACGCGTCACTCGCCTAAAAGAGCTAATGACTGCGGTGCACAGCGACGTACATCTGACCCGCAGCAACGAATGGCCCAAGTTACTTAGCGAGTTATTGGCCGCGCGCCAAATAGACAAGCTGCTTATCGCACCCAACACCGCACATGGCCAAGCCTTCAGCAGCTACTGCCAAACCCAGAATAGTCCTTTGCAATTGCTGGCTTATGATCGCCCCATCGAAGCGTGGAAACGTGAACTGTTTGATGATGTTCCGGCCAGTTTGACTGGCACGCGAGCTGGCATTGCCGCTACCGGCACCTTGGTGGTGCAGCCCAGCCCAGATGAGCCACGCCTGATGAGTTTAGTGCCGCCGCTGCATATTGCCCTGCTCAATGCCAGCCAGATCCATGACAACCTCTACCAAGCGCAACAGCACTGGCCCAAACCCATGCCCAGTAATTTGCTGCTGATTTCTGGGCCATCGAAAACTGCCGACATTGAGCAGGTGCTAGCCTACGGGGCGCATGGCCCTAAAGATTTAATCGTGTTGATCGTGGAGGACGCATGAGTTTACCGGCCGCCTTTCTCAGCGCTATCGAGCAGCAGATCCCAGCCGAGCGCTGTTTCTCTGATCCCTTATCGATGCTGACCATGGGCACGGATGCCAGCTTCTATCGGTTATTGCCTAAGCTGGTGATTCGCGTTGAAGCCGAGGCTGAAGTGGTGTTTATTCTGCAGCAAGCCAGCGCCCATCAAGTGCCCGTAACTTTTCGCGCGGCCGGCACTAGCTTATCGGGACAGGCGATCAGCGATTCGGTGCTGATCGTGCTTGGCGACCGCTGGAATAACAAAGAAATTCTCGATAACGGTCAGCGTATCCGTTTGCAGCCTGGGGTGATTGGCGCGCATGCCAATCAGGCGCTGGCCCATCTACAACGCAAAATCGGCCCTGACCCCGCTTCAATAAATGCCGCTAAAATTGGTGGTATTGTCGCCAACAACTCCAGCGGCATGTGCTGCGGTACGGCGCAAAACAGCTATCAAACCTTAGCCGCGATGCGCCTGATGCTGGCCGATGGCAGCGTAGTCGACAGCGCTGATTTAGCCAGTGTTAGCCGTTTCCGTAACAGCCACCGCGAGATGCTCGAGCAACTGAGCCAGCTGGCAGAAGATACGCGTAACAACACTGAACTGGCAGCCAAGATTAAACACAAATACCGCTTAAAAAACACCACGGGGCTGTCGCTGAATGCCTTAATTGATTTCACTGATCCGCTGGATATTCTCACTCACTTGATGGTCGGCTCCGAAGGCACACTGGGTTTTATCAGCTCAGTCACCTACGACACCGTGCCTGACTACCCACACAAAGCCACAGCGCTGGTGGTATTTCCCGATGTCGAAAGCTGCTGCCAAGCCGTAGTGGTGCTTAAGCAACAAGCGGTGTCTGCCGTGGAGTTACTGGATCGCCGTAGTCTACGCAGCGTGCAACACATGGCCGGGATGCCGGACTGGATTGAGCAATTGGGCGCCTCAGCCTGTGCACTGCTGATCGAATCAAACGCCCCTGACAACAGCTTGCTGGAGCAACAACTGCAACAGATCAACGCCTCTATCGAGCATTTTCCTAAAGAGCAGCATGTGCCGTTTAGCCAAGACCCTGAGGTGTATGAACTGCTCTGGCGCATGCGCAAAGACACCTTCCCTGCCGTTGGTGCCGTGCGTGAAAACGGCACCACAGTGATTATTGAAGATGTCACCTTTCCGCTGGAGCATCTGGCCGAAGGGGTAAATCGTCTACTCGCCCTACTCGATGCGCATCACTATGACGAAGCGATTTTATTTGGTCACGCGCTGGAAGGTAATTTGCACTTTGTCTTTACCCAGCGTTTTGATCAGCCAGAAGAAATTGCCCGTTACAGCGCTTTTATGCAAGCAGTCAGCCATCTGGTTGCTGTTGAATTTGGCGGCTCACTCAAAGCCGAACACGGCACCGGCCGTAATATGGCGCCCTTTGTGGAACTGGAATGGGGCAGCGATGCCTATCAATTGATGTGGCAGATTAAACGTTTGCTCGACCCGCAAGGCATTTTAAATCCGGATGTAGTGCTCTCTGACGATCCAGAGATCCATCTGAAAAACCTCAAACTCATGCCTGAAGCAGATCCGCTGATTGATAAATGCATTGAGTGCGGTTTTTGCGAACCGGTCTGCCCTGCGCACGGTTTAACCCTCTCACCGCGCCAGCGCATCGTCGCTTGGCGTGATATTCAACAGAAAAAACGCAACGGCATCGATAGCACAGAGTTGGAGGAGCGTTATCAATATCACGGCATCGACACCTGCGCAGCCACAGGTTTGTGCGCACTACGCTGTCCGGTAGGGATTAATACCGGTGATTTAATGCGCCAGTTGCGTGCCACACAAGCTCAGCATCCCGATACAGCAAAACGCCTTGCCCGCTCCTTTGCCCAAGCAGCGCGCGCCGCACGCTGGGCTCTGTTAGGTGCTGAATTGGCGCGCAAAGTACTGACTGCGCCACGCATGTACCGCTGGTCATCGCAGTTACACCAGCGCTTCTCACAGCTTCCTGTCTATCTAACGGCCACGCCGCAGGCGGCAAAGTTATCCGAAGCCAACAACAGCAGTAACACAGCAGCCGATAAACCGCGCGTGGTTTACTTTGCTTCTTGCGTGTCACAAGTAATGGGGCCTGCGCATTTAGATGCTGAGCAAACACCCCTGCGCGATAAAACCCAGCAGCTGTTGGAAAAAGCAGGCTTTCAAGTGATTTACCCAGAGGCAATGGACAACAATTGCTGCGGCCAACCCTTTGCTTCTAAAGGCTACCCAAAGCAAGCAGCAGACAAACTCAACGAGTTGGGCTTGATGTTATTACGCGCCAGCCGCAACGGGCAGGATCCAATTTATTCGGATACCAGTCCCTGTACCTTACGCTTGATTCAAGACCTGAATGATCCGCGCTTAAAGATTTACGATTCGGTGCGTTTTCTGCGCGAAGAAGTGCTGCCGCGTTTAGAGATCAAACCGCTAGAGACTAAGATTGCCGTGCATATCACCTGCAGCACACAACACATGAAACAAGCAGACAACTTTTTAGCCATTGCTAAACAATGTGTTCAGGAGATTGTGCTGCCGGAAGGTATTCATTGCTGCGGTTTTGCTGGCGATAAAGGCTTCACCCTGCCCGCGCTGAATCACCATGCGTTGCGCGACCTTGCTACGCAAGTGGGCAGCTGCAGCGCCGGTTTCTCCAGCAGCCGCACCTGTGAAGTGGGCTTAAGCAGCTACAGCAATCTGAGCTATCAGCATCTGGTGTATTTAGTGAATAAGGTCAGCGAGGCAAAGTAGCAAGTGGCAAAACAGCGGCAATCTTAGCTCTTACACTAAGCGTGCCGCCCTGCTTAATTCCTTTCAGCCTGCGCAATAGCTTGTTGAACCTGCTCAGTAAATTCTGAGCTTTCATGATAAGTGAAAACCAAGGTTTCAATAGCACGAGTCATCGCTACATAAAGTAAACGCGCCTCAGCTTGCAGGTCAGCATTTTTTTTGGGCATCTGATTGAGATGTGCAATAAACACGACATCAAACTCCAAGCCTTTACTGGAGTACATACTGACTATTTTTACACGTGACTCATCACCGTACAGGTGAAGCTTATCTTTTTCATTACGCGTGCTCACAAAAGCAATATCGTCTTCCGCTAAAGCTTTTTCTACGCTTTGTGCCTGATGCTCATATCGGTAAAGCACAGCTATATTATCAGGCGATAGGCCCTGCTTAATGAGCTGATTGATCCGCTCAGCAATATAACGCAACTCATCATCTGCATTGGCGAAACGATGCAGTTCGGGCATATCACCGCGCCGCCCTGCACTGTCAGGACTGAGTGTTGGAATAAGATCTTCTTGCTGCTCATCCGTCTCAGTGAAAATAGAGTGCGCAAAATACTTTGCCACCTGCAAGATTTCCAAGGTATTACGGTAGTTGGTGCGTAGCACAGTAGTGCGGCCCCGAGCTTGGATACCTACACTGGAAAAAGTAAAACCCAGTGTTTTTTTATTCTTATAAATAGACTGCGCATCATCATAAAGCACTAATAAAGAGCCCGACTCAGGATCCAATAGCGGCACCACAACTTTAAACCAATCGGCTTCAAAATCATGCGCTTCATCAATTAAGATCGCCGCATATTGGTGCGAATCAATATTACCGTTTTGCACAGCAGCTATGGTACTCGTGACCTGTCGGTGGAAATACTGGCCTTGGCCCTCAGCTACTTTCACTTGATGACGTTTCAATAACTGTGAGCACCAGCCATGAAAATGTTGCACCTCAATATTAGCGTTCGCATGGTTTTGCTGAATAATTTGCTGCAAACGACTAGCCAGCGACTTGTTATAACAAAGCACTAAAATCGGCTTATTTACTAGCGATGCTAAATACTGGCTGCGATAAGCTAGAATCATAGTTTTACCGCTACCAGCAACGCCATGAATCACTCGATGACCGCTTCCCAAAGATCGCGCCAGTTGCTCTTGCTGTAAATCCATTACTTTCAGTAAAGACGGGACCGGAGCTTGCTCTTCAGTCAGCAATCCGAATTGACCGCTCTCTGTATTGATACGCACCTCTGGATGCAAATGGTAACGCACTCGGTCAACCTGCTTTGGACACAACTGGCAAGGAAATACTTGATGAAACATATTCCATAAGCGCTGTTGAAACATCTCAGGCGAGGTAGATTCAAGCATCTCATCTTGACAAATCACCCGCCCCGCATCAATTGACCTGCCTAGCTGCTGCTCATCAAACATCTTACGGGTGATATTACTGAGCACCACACCAAAGCCATAAGGCATGATTAAACTGCCTTTATATTTGTCGGATGTTTGTTGAAGCAGCGGATCTTTCTGCAGTAAGACTGCCGCCTCCAGTGCATACACTCGCGCTTGAGTAAGTGGGTTTCTATCGATGACCAGCTCGCCATTTACCTTAAGCGTTACCTGGCCCTTATCCAGCGAGTCGATGGTGCCGATATGCCAGTCTTTAACTTCTAAAATCAAAAGGCCACGACTGGGGTGCAAAATCATAAAATCAGGCTGCAAGGCTTTAGGGCCAATTGGCACATTAAACCAGCACAAGTAATCATTCCCGAGCTTTTTATCTAAACGCTCAGCAAAACGTCGTTCACCATTTGTATCAAACACACAAGCACTGCGTGCTGGGAAAAATAACGCCATTACTCTTCGCCTTACTGCAAAACATCCATTTAAGAGGGTCTAAGATTAATACTTATATAAATTATCTCAAGCTAAGCTGATTTATTACCTACTATTAGCCCATCAGATACAACAGCGCATAAAACCCAGCCAAACTGACTAACACCGACAACAGCATGTTTTTAATCAGCAACGCGCAAGCAATACTGAACATCGCGGCGTAGGTATAAGGGTTACTGGCCAATCCACCTAAGCCTGTGTCTCCCAGTAAAATCGGCCCACAAATCGCCGTCAATAAACAAGGCGCTGAATACTGCAGCGCTTGACGCACAAGGCCAGGTAAGCGAATCGGCAGGCGCGGCTCTAATAAGAGGTAGCGGTTAAAAAACACGATGCCGGCTAAGGTAAATATCAGCAACCAAATCATGGTGCTTCTCCACGTAAGCGCGCCACGCTGACAGCGCAGAACATACCGACTAAACCGGCAATGACGATCGCGCCTGAGACATCCAAACTGCTTAACAGCAACGACAAAACCAGAGAAATCAGCACGCCGACTAAGCTGCTTAAGTGCTTAACCATCGGCACAACAATGGCAATAAAAGTGGCGACGATGGAAAAGTCTAAATGGTAGTCAGCCAGGTTGGGCACGGATGCAGCGAGCAACACGCCAACCAGGGTAAAGCCAACCCAAGCCAGATAAAAACACAACCCAGCCCCCATTAAATAAGCAAAATCATAAGAGCGTTTACCCACACTTAAAGCAAACAGCTCATCGGTCAATAAGAACGCAACCGGCAGGCGTTTCTTTAGCGGCAAGCTGGAGACATGCTCACGTAAAATCAACGCATAGAGTAAATGTTGAGCGGTAATAATAAGAATGGTTAAGCAAATCGCGATAAAACCACTGCCAGCAGCAACCATGCTGATGGTGACCAACTGTGCAGCACCGGCAAAAACAAACACTGACAAGCCTATGCCTTGCAATGGGCTAAAACCCTGGCTAACTGCCATAGATCCGGCCAATATACCCCACGGCAACACGGCTAGGCACAGCGGTAGAATATGTAGAGCGCCCAGCCAGAATCGTTGACCGCTGGAAGAAATGTCATCACTCATAAGGCAACTGCTAGAAATTTAAGTGTGGGGCAGTCTAACCGAAAACACCGCCACTGGCACAAGCCTAAGCTCTGCTGCATTCGGCATGCGCCATACCTGCAACCAATCGCGAAAACAACCCCATCCCGTCGCTTGCAACGACGCACGCGAACTCGGCGCCGGACTGAGCTGCGCTAGCGCTTGCATAGCCCGCTCATGCAAGACTGATTAAGCCCAGCCGACATGGTAATTGTTATTTACCCTGCTTTTTCGCAACGATTACGCCCATTATCTTTAGCGCGGTACAAAGCAGTATCTGCGCGACGAATAAAGCTTTCGAAACGCTCATCTTGCTCAAGCTCGGCAATGCCAATACTGGCCGTAATTGCAAAGGGCGCATGATTAACTTTAGCGCCTAAAGACGCCGAGTCTATTGCAAAGGCGCTACGCAATCGGTCGGCCACAACCAGCGCCGTCTCAGAAGAGGTACTGGGTAATAGCGCAACAAACTCCTCACCACCGAAACGGCAAAAAACATCGTCTTCTCTGAGCACTTTCTGAGCAACCGCCACGAAGCTGCACAACACTTTGTCACCAAAATCATGGCCCAGTTGGTCATTGACCTGTTTGAAATTATCCAGATCTATCATTAATACACTCAAGGGCAATTGATGACGGCGGGAATGAACTGCCGCCTGCTCATACAGCACGCCAAATGAGCGTCGATTAAGCGCGCCGGTTAAAGGATCATGGTTGGCTTGGTTATTGAGAACAGACTGGAGGTGTTCGGTTGTCATCAATACCATCCCCAGCGTGATGGCAATCATCGAGCACAATAGCCAAAGCAGCATGGCAGCAGCCACACCATCTGGATTCAATAGGTCAACTGTTTGCGGACTGTCCAGAGCAACAACGGCGCGTATCAGAAAAATAATCCCATTGATGGCAAAAACACCGCCTGTGGAGCGTATAACAGGTGTGTTTCCCTTAGGCCAAAGGAGTAAATCACGAGCGATCAAGAATGATAAGGTCGCCACCAGAAAAGCATTACCGACTACCACAGCACCTGCCAAGTGCTGCGCCTGTGCTATTGCGGCCCAAATTAAGCCAGCGGCCGTTATCCCAAGCAAAACAGGAGTCGTTAGCGCGGGCTTATCAATAAAACGTCGGAAACCATCCCAACTCATCAGCAGACCAATGACTATAGATACCTGCGCCAATGATAAAAATGGCTGCCAATGCAATATTCCATAGGACAGGATCAAGACAAAGCTGATGACAGCACAACCACCCGCCAAAGCCCAGCGGCCAAGCCCTGGGATAGTCGGATGCATGCGCCACAGCAAAAGCCTAGCACCAGCGCAAAACGCGGTTGCTAGCGTCACTGCAACCAATAATGTGCGGATATCAAACTGCATATTTTTATTATTATCCACTAAGCATCAAAAGCTTAGAGCCAGGTCTTTAATCAGCAACACTGACCCAGTGATCGTGCCAGTTAAGTCTATGACTGATGACTTAAGAACTGACACTCTCGATCCTAAACTAAATTAACGCTCAGGGGCAGACACAATTGACGTATATCATGCGCAATCAGTGTCGGCTCAGATTGCCCTGTGCTAAAGCGCAGCTGCAGCCTTAGCAGAGGTGTTACGCAAAGCTTGGGTTTTTGCGTATTTCTTTTTGTAAAAACATTTCAACAGGCACAAAAGCAAATGGAATAAATGCTGACAAAAACAACAGCAGCCAAACACGTATAGACCAGCCTTGTTGGCGTGTCACTAGGATTGAAAGCAGCAAATACACAATAAACAATACGCCGTGCCCCATACCCAAGCTGGATACGTAATCACGACTAATAAAACCCAGCGTGACACACAGTATGAGCAAGTAAGACGTGCCCTCGACTAGACTCGCGACTCTAAAAAACTTTAACACCTAAGACTCCTTTAAGCTTGTTGAGTGCACACAATACTGCGCACACCGATAATCGGCGCTAAGTCTATCCTGTAAGCTATAGCACTGCACCTTGTTATGCACGCTGCTAGTGCACACTAGAACAGTACAAACCCTAGCAACAGAGCACACTGTTATCAGCAACAAAACTCATTAACCTAGTCAGTTTTACAGGCAACCACCTGCACAACAGCACTCTTGCCCTGATGATACTTACCTTCTGAGATATGCCGCTCTACTTCAGCACCTACAACAAAGTCCAACCCGTTGAGTTCAATCTTTAACTCATCAAGCGACATAAATAATTGCTTTTGTGACGCTGGTGGGCCACCGACGCCTTCTGCTTCGATTTGCTGCTCAGTGTAGCCTTCTAAAATAAAGACCCCGCCAGCTTTCAAAGCCTTTATAACTTGTCCATGCAAGTCTTTGCGTAACTGAGGCGGAACATGTGCAGCGATAGAAACGATGCCATCCCAAACCTCAGTACCCAAATCATAATCCGCCAAGTCGGCAACTACCGTTGTAATTTCTACGCCATTCTCAGCAGCAAAATCTTGTGCCTTTTCCAAGCCCACAACGGACTGATCAACAGCCGTGACTGAATAACCCTGCTTAGCCAAAAAAACAGCATTGCGACCTTCGCCCTCGGCTAAGCACAGTACTTTCCCACCCTTGGGGATTTTGGAATATTCGGCTTTGAGAAAATCATTTGGGGCAGTGCCGTAGGCAAAGCCTTCTTCTTTATAACGTTGGTCCCACATGGTGTAGATATCCTTTTTAACTGCGGCTTGAGTAAACCTTATGAACGCTTTGCTAGTGCATAGGTAAACGATCCTCTGCGATAAAAAAACGAGGAACGCAGGCCTAGAATCAAGTATATGGCAAGGCAGGCAGGAAACAGCGAGAAGGCACTTTAAGCTGTGAGCGTCAACTTGTAATGTTGCTTCTGCATGTGCTAACAGACAGAGCAAATGAAATCTAATTATTTAATTAACTGCGCTTCATATATTGAATTACACAAAGGTAATATTTAAAACACAGGAAAAGCATTACTGTGATTTAGATACGTATCCCGCTTATTAAAGTATAAACAGCTTACCCGACTCCGACTCAATATTATTGGCACTGAGTTTAAACTTAAAATTGTACTGCTTAATACAAAAATAGCTGACTATTAGTACAATCTAATAGCCAGCTACTCATCAGTCTTTCATGCAACGCATTCGTAATGCTTTAAGTTATTTCTTAGTAACTCTCAGCATCCATGATGTTTTCTCATGAATGCGCATACGGTCAGAAACAAGTGCTGCTGTAGACTCATCATCAGCAGCTTGTGCTGTTTTTAAAACTTGACGGGCCGTGCGTACAACTTGCTCGTGGCCTTTATGCAACAAGTCAACCATTTCTAATGAACTGGGCACACCGTCAACTTCTTTGATTGAGCTTAGCTTTGCAAACTCTTTGTATGTACCTGGCGCCGCAACACCCAGTGTACGAATACGCTCAGCAATATCATCAACCGCTGTAGCCAACTCGGTGTAATGCTCTTCAAACATTAAATGTAATTCACGAAACTGTGCGCCAGTAACGTTCCAATGAAAGTTGTGTGTTTGCAAGTACAGTGTGTAAGAGTCTGCCAGCAAACGCTTTAGGCCTTCTGCAATTTCTAAACGACTTTCTTTGTTTATACCAATATCTATATCAGTCATTGTATTACCTCATGTTAATTTGTTTTGATAAATTTAACAGTTATCATTCGGTATGTATACGGTATTGATAACAGGTTATTAATTGCGTTGTAACATACATACAGCAATACCATAAATACTCAACTATAATAAATGCTGCGTACTTTATATAAACTTTAAAACTTAAACTGTTTATTTTAAACTAAAAATAGCTATGCACTCATTTAAGCGTCAGTGCAAACCTATTAACTAACGCTGTTAAGCATAGACTATACAGGCAAATCACATCAAGATGGAAAATAGCCCTGATAGCTTTAAGCTATAGAGAACGGAAGTTATCTAGCTTTCCGCCAACGCCGCAGCCTCTTCCACATTCACCGCCACCAAGCGTGAGCAACCGGGTTCATGCATGGTCACACCCAAGAGTTGATCAGCCATTTCCATGGCGATTTTGTTGTGGGTGATGTAGATGAACTGCACTTTCTCAGACATCTCTTTAACCAAGCGCGCATAGCGGCCAACGTTGGCGTCATCCAGTGGCGCATCGACTTCATCGAGCATGCAAAACGGGGCGGGATTGAGCTGGAAAATGGCAAAGACCAGCGCCAGCGCGGTGAGGGCTTTCTCACCGCCAGAGAGCAAGTGGATGGTGCTGTTTTTCTTACCCGGTGGGCGCGCCATAATTGCCACGCCGGTGCTAAGCAAGTCATCGCCAGTCATTTCTAAGCTGGCGTGGCCGCCGCCAAAGACTTTCGGAAACAACTCTTGCAAGCCGTTATTGATTAAATCAAAGGTTTCTTTAAAGCGGTTGCGGGTTTCTCGGTCGATTTTACGAATCACATTTTCTAGCGTATCCAGCGCTTCAACCAAGTCATCGTTTTGCGCATCCAGATAGGTTTTACGCTCGGATTGCTGGCGATACTCTTCAATCGCGGCGAGGTTAATCGCACCCAAACGCTCGATGCGTGTGGCGACAGCAGTAAGTTGCTGCTGCCATTGACTGATCTCAGCCTCTGCGGGCAATTGTTCAAGCAGCTGATGCACATTCATCTGCAGTGCTTGCAGTTGCTGATTAAGGGTATCTTTTTGTACCGTCAGGGTTTGCAGGGCCAAGCGTTGTTGCTCAAGTTGCTCGCGTACAGCGTGCGCACGCTGCTCAGCTTGGCTGCGTTGTTTGTCCGCTGCACGCATGTGCGTATCGGCATCTTCTAAGGCCGTGCGCGCGGCGCGTAATTCATCATCGGTGGCTAAACGCACCTGCAAAAACGCTTCCAATTGCGCACGCAGCTCATCAATCGGCGACTCGCCTTCTTCAAGGTTGAGGTTGAGTTGTTCGCGGCGCTGATCGGCTTGCGCAAACTGCTGCTCTAAGCGTTGCAAGGCCTGCTCGGTTGAGCGCTTTTGCGTACTTAAGGTGCTGATGCGTAAGGCCAACTGATGCTGAGTGTTTTTATCCTGCTGCGCTTGCTGGCGTCGTTGCTCAAACTGGCTGCGCAACTGCCCTTGCTCGGCCTGCAGCTGTTGTTGCTGCTGCTCGGCGTTGGCCATAGTCTCTAGCGCGTCTTGCAATAGTAAGCGCGCCTCGGCAATCTGCTCAACTTCGATCTGCTGCTGTTCGCTAACATCGGCTAGCTCTGCAGCCAGTGCTGTGCGGCGCAATTGCAATTGCTCAATGCGGGCTATTTTGCCGGACAGCTGGCTTTTTAATTCACTTAAAACGCGGTGCGCGCCTTGCTCATCACGGCGCAATTGCTCGCTCTGCTCTTGCACTAAATGGCGGGCGCTGTGCAGTTCCTGTAGTTGTTCATCTAAGGCTTGCTGTTGCTCATCCAGCTGCGCAACACTTAATAGCAACTCATCCAATTCTTGCGCGCGGGCCAGAACGCCACTGCTCTGCTGATCGCCGCGCTGTACGGTTAAAAAGTGTGCTGCGAGCCAGTAGCCATCTTTACTGACCACACTTTCACCGCCGTTTAACTGCGGGCGCAGCTGTAGCGCCTCATCCAATGACTCAACCGCATAGACACTGGCGAGCCACGGCGACACATCTAACGAGGCCGTCAACACTTTACTGAGCAAACTGTCTTTAACTGGAGTAACGGCTGCGCCATGGCTGACTAAGCGCAAATGGCCACTGCTTAAGCTGCTCAACTCAAGATCAGCCCAGCTCTCAATCTGCACGGCTTGCAAATCTGCGGCCAACACCGTTTCCACCGCCAACTCCCAGCCTGCGGCAACCTTTAAGCCTTCGAGTAAGCGCGGTTGCTGTTGCAGCTGCTGATGTTCCAGCCACTCTTGCACGCCTTGATCAGGATTGAGAGCCGCTTGCTGCAATGCTTCTAAGGCAGAAATACGCCCGTGCAAACGCTGCAGCTGGCCTTGTACCTGCTGCTGTTGCTGATTTTTCTGGGTGAGCTGTTCTTGGCTGTCTTGCAGTTGCTCGGTTTGCAGCTGCTGGGTGGCAGATAATTCGTCAA
The DNA here is from genome assembly GCF_008807395.1 of Pseudomonas sp. C27(2019). GTDB lineage: Bacteria > Pseudomonadota > Gammaproteobacteria > Pseudomonadales > Pseudomonadaceae > Denitrificimonas. The sequence goes on along the minus strand of NZ_CP043320.1, from coordinate 707,975 downwards.
GCTGCGCTTGCGCTTCATCCACCCGATCCTGCAATTCATCCACAGTCTCTGCCATGGGATCAGCGTCGAGGCTCTGTTGTTCATCGTGTAAGCGTTGCTGGCGGCTGACTAAACGCTGATTATTGTGTTCCAACTGATCAATGCGCGTGCGCTGCACGCCCGCTTCACTGCGCGGCTGTGCACTCTGTGCGGTGACACTGTTCCAGCGCTCTTGCCAGTCATGCATGGCCTCTTCGGCCTGGACAAAGGCAGCGGCTGAACACTCTTCATTGAGCTGCGCTTCGGCCTGCTGTTCAGTCAGGATCAGCAACTCGTCGTCTAAACTGCTTAACAACTCACGGTCGCTGGCTAAGTGACCTTCCATCTCGACACGGGCGCGCTCAGCCTCTTTTAAATCATCGTGCAACTGACGCAAACGTTGCTGAGCATGCTGAATACTTTGCTCATGGCGGGCAATATCAGCACCAATGGCATAAAAACGCCCTTGCACCTTATTAAAGGTATCGGACAGTTCATGATGACCGTCGCGCAGTAGCTCAATTTTTGCATCAGCTTGGCGCTGCTCAGCAATGCAGGCTTCCAGTGCGGTTTCTAACTCTGCAATCTGCGTTTCATGCACACCCGCTTGGCTATTGAGTTGCTGCCAGCGCAGCGCAGTCAGCTCGGCGTTAAGCCTATGTTGTTCAGCTTTGTATTCTTGATACTTTTCTGCGGCATTGGCTTGGCGTTGCAGGCGCTCAATTTGTCGGCCCAGCTCTTCACGCAAATCGAGTAAGCGTTCAAGGTTTTCTTGGGTGCGGCGAATGCGGTTTTCAGTTTCGCGGCGGCGCTCTTTGTATTTAGAAATACCTGCGGCTTCTTCAATAAAAATACGCAAGTCATCTGGGCGCGCTTCGACCAAACGGGAAATCATGCCCTGTTCAATAATCGCGTAACTGCGCGGGCCCAGACCGGTGCCGAGAAAAATATCGGTGATATCACGGCGGCGGCATTTCACCCCGTTTAAATAATAGGTGCTTTGCGCTTCGCGGGTAACGCGGCGGCGAATGGAGATTTCTGCGTAACTGCCATATTCACCCTGCAGCGTGCCGTCGCTGTTATCAAATACCAACTCGATACTAGCCTGCGAGACCGGTTTGCGGGTATTGGAGCCGTTGAAAATCACATCGGTCATTGATTCGCCACGCAGGTTCTTGGCTGAGCTTTCGCCCAGCACCCAACGCACCGCATCAATGATATTGGATTTACCGCAGCCATTGGGGCCGACCACTGCGGTCATATTGCTGGGAAAGCTGGCCGTGGTTGGATCAACAAAAGATTTAAAACCGGCTAAGCGGATGCATTTTAAACGCATAAATCAGTGCTCACTCGGCAGTGCGCGCAACACTAATTGGCAGTTTTGTTGTGCATAAGCGTGCAGCAGTAGACGAATCTCATCGACTTGACGCGCCTGAACAGCGACCAATAGTTGATCAAAGATACGAGTAAACTGCCCCATTTCAGCGCTCCGCTGCTTAAAAGCTAAGTGATAGGTGCGGCTGACCGCAGGAATAATATTGGTCAACGCTTGCTGTAAATATGGATTATTAACAACCGGCGCGGCCACATCAACCACGGCAAAACACTGCTGAATAAAACTTTCGATATCATCATTTTGCATGCTCAACTGCATTGCTTGGCGCACCTCGACAAAAGGCAGCAGCTGACTGTGATTTGTCCAGCGCTGAGCCAGAAAAGTGCCAAGCAATATATATAATCCGGTGCTTAAGTCATACAAATCTTGCACATTCTGCGCAGTGAGCACGCGAACCTGTGCGCCACGTCGCGGAAAGATGTCGACCAAGTAGCGGCGTTGCAACAATAGTAGGGCTTCACGTACTGAGCTGCGACCCACTTGATACTCTTGGGCTATTGCTACTTCACGCAGCGCTATGCCACCTGATAGCTCGCCGCAAATAATGCGTTTTGCTAACGCATCAGCAATACTTTGAGTCACCCCGCCGGCATCCTGCTGCACCATAAACTGCTCATTATCGTGGTTAAAATTATCCGCGCAGTGTAACAAATAAAGCGGCGCGCAGCGTTGAAGGAAGAGCAGCTCTATATGTTGTATTTCTTTTTTTTAAGAGCAAGCGTGGTGTATGCCGTGCTTCGGGGTAGGTGTTTATCCGTTAGTTTTAACAGCTCGTGCGGTGTATGCCGTACTTCGGGGTAGGTGTTTGTCTGTAAGTTTTTAACAACTTGTGCGTGGCATAGCGTACTTCGGGGTAGGTGTTTATCCGTCGATGAACCCATCCTGGGTTCAACTCCGGCGCTACGCCATCCATGGCTTCGCTTGTCACACCAACCCCGAAGCACTCGTTGATCAGCGGTATTGTTAGCACGATTGATATAAGACTCGTCTGGTTCTGAATGCTTTGAGTTTGAATATGAAATTTACAAAGAGCACCACGTCTCATGATGGTTGATTTTTTAGAAGATTAGCAAAGCATACTGCTGGTCAATGCTCTTGCTTTAAAAGAGCCATGCTACGCACTTGAAAACACCATCAATGATCAATAGCAGTGTGCGGGTGTTGTGGCGAGCGAAGCCAGGGATGGCGCAGCGCCCGCATCACGCCAGGATGGCGTGTTAAGGGAATAACAACACCTGCACGCTGCAACATGCACAGATCATGCTCATTGCTCTTGCCTCAAAAGAGACATGCTACAAAATCAAAAACAACATCAATAATCAACTGCAGTGTGCGGGTGTTGTGGCAAGCGAAGCCAAGGATGGCGTAGCGCCCGCATCACGCCAGGATGGCGTGTTAAGGGAATAACAACACCTGCACGCTGCAACATGAGCCAATTGTTCTTGAAGGTTTTTTTATTTGAGGTGTACTGGTCATTGCGTGGTACAGCGTATTCAGCGGTGTTTGTTCGTTAGTTTTTAACAGCCTGTACGTGGCATACCGTACTTCGGGGTAGGTGTTTTTCCGTCGACGAACCCATCCTGGGTTCAACTCCGGCGCTACGCCATCCATGGCTTCGCTTGTCACACCAACCCCGAAGCACTCGTTGATCAGCGGTATTGTTAGCACGATTGATATAAGACTCGCCTGGTTCTGAATGTTTTGGGTTTGAATGTGAAATTTACAAAGAGCACCACGTCTCATGATGGTTGATTTTTTAGAAGATTAGCAAAGCATACTGCCGGTCAATGCTCTTGCTTTAAAAGAGCCATGCTACAGACTTGAAAACACCATCAATGATCAATAGCAGTGTGCGGGTGTTGTGGCGAGCGAAGCCAGGGATGGCGCAGCGCCCGCATCACGCCAGGATGGCGTGTTAAGGGAAGAACAACACTTGCACGCTGCTCTATACGCAAATAATGCCCGATGCTTTTGATTGTTGCTTTAATGGCGAGTGCACATCACCCTTCCAGCAACATACTAAACTCCGATAACTCACGCATCTGCGCCAGCTTATAACGCAAAGTACGTGGGCTGATGCCAAGGCGTTGTGCGGTGCGTTCGCGACGGCCTTGCTCTGCTTGCAGCGCTTGGGCAATTAAACGAAACTCATGACGGCGCACATCATCTTCCAACTCAGCACCTGTGGATTGCACGGTTGCGCCAGCATCTCTCACAGGCAATCCACCCGCATCAACAGCAGCCAACATTGCATCTAAAGGCTCAACAACTGCAACAGAGGCGGCTTCAGCAGAGCCTGCACCCTGCGCCAAAGACTCAACAGACTCAGCAGCAGTCACCGCCTGCCCTGCGGGAACTGAAGCGGGATTGGGAGTAGCAACAGAGCCTGCAGCAGACGACACCGATCCCACCAGCGGGGCAAAACCATAGAGGCCTAAATCATCCACCGACAACACCTCACCGGCCTGCAAAATCAAGGCGCGCTGCACCACATTATCCAATTCACGCACATTGCCCGGCCAGGCATAATCGAGCAAGGCACGCTGCGCGCACTCAGCAAAACGCACGCCATTACGCCCCTGCTTCGCTGCGTGTACTGCCAGCAAACGATTGGCCAGCGGCACAATATCCGCTACACGTTCACGCAATGGCAGCCAAGCTAGCGGGAACACGGCAATGCGATAAAACAAATCTTCACGAAACTCTCCGGCGGCCACTGCTTGCGGCAAATCGCGGTTACTGGTGGCAATCACCCGCACATCCAGAGGGATCAGCTGACGCCCACCCACCCGCTCAACTTCACGCTCTTGCAAGACCCGCAGTAATTTTGCCTGCAATGCCAAGGGAATCTCAGAAATCTCATCGAGCAACAAAGTGCCGCCATTGGCCTGCTCAAACTTACCTGCGCGCGCTGTCACTGCACCGGTAAAAGCGCCCTTCTCATGGCCAAATAACGTCGCTTCCAGCATGTTTTCTGGAATTGCCGCACAATTAATCGCCATAAAAGGCTTTTGCCTGCGTGGTGACCGCTGATGCAGATAACGCGCCAGCACTTCTTTGCCTGTGCCCGATTCTCCCGTCAGCAAGACTGTGGAATCACTTTGTGCGACCCGTGCAGCCAAAGCTAATAGCTGCTGGCTGGACACATCTTCAGCAATCGGCTGATCATCGGCGGCGACCAAGCCCACCGCATAACGTTCAAGCACCCGCTGCAAAGCTTTTGCGGTAAAAGGTTTTAATAAATAATCCACTGCGCCTTCGCGCATGGCTTGCACCGCGCCTTGTACATCGCCATAGGCAGTCATCAGCACCACCGGCATGCCTGGCACTCGTGCATTCACTTCACGCAACAAATCTTGGCCATCCATGCCCGGCATATTGATGTCGCTGAGCATCAGGCTGAACACCTGCTGATTTAGCGCACGTAACGCCTGCTCGGCATCCGCAGCCGCGACACAGCTGTAGCCGCTTAGCGCCAAGCTGTCTTCCAATGCCTCGCGCAGCGCGCGATCATCTTCAACCAATAAAATTCGAACTGTCATTGATAACCTCCAGCAAACACCTGCGCAGTATTTTCAGCAGTCATTGCAGTTGATTTACTCGCGGCAACAGAAAAGTCGGCCAACAAGGGCACTTCGACTAGAGCCGAAGTGCCACGCCCCAGTTTCGAGCGCAAAACAAAACGCCCCTGATGCGCTTCGGCCACCGCGCGTACCACCATCAAACCCAGGCCCGTGCCGTTGCTTTTACGGGTAAAGAATGACTCTTGCACCTGCTCTAACAGCTCAGCATTCATCCCTTCACCGTTATCCGTCACCACCAAGCGCAATACATTCTCACGCAGGTAGGCATGCACTTTAATTGACACAGGCTGCACCGCTGATTGCGCGCTGTTATGCAGTAAATTTAATAAAGCGCCGAGCAAGACATCCTGATTACAGAGCACACCAACCTGCTGTGCAGCAGCAATATCGCACTGCCAACGCACGCGATGTTCACGCAAATGCGGCTCAGCAGCATCCTGCAAGGCTTGCCAGAGTTGCGCGACACTGCTGCGCTGCTCGCGCGGTAAAGGACCACGGGCAAACAGCAACATATCGCGCACTTGCCGCTCCAACTCATGCAGACGATCTTGTAAACGTCCGGCAAAACGCTGCTGCAATTCAGGATTTAAGCTGTTTTCAGTCAGGTGACTGGCATACAGCATGGCTGCTGATAATGGCGTGCGAATCTGATGCGCCAAGGCTGCAGTCATTTTACCCAGCGCCGATAACCGTTCATGTTGCGCCAGCTCGGCCTGCAAGCGGCGGGTATCGGTCATATCGGTGAGCATAATCAGCTGGCCGGGTTCATTGGGCAGCGCTTGCAAAGCAATGGAAACGCGCCGGCCATTGTGCAACGACACCTCGTGACCATCATCAGCGCGATAGACAAAACACTGGACAATTACATCGCGCCACAGCACACCGACTAAAGGTACACCCAGCAACGCAGTCGCCGCTGGGTTGGCTTCTTTAATCAAGCCCTGACCATCAACAATCACCACAGCTCCAGGCAGCACATCTAAAATCTGCTGTAAACGCTGAGCTAAACGCTCTTTTTCCGCCAATTCTTGTAAACGCTGCGCGCTAACCTGAGCCAATTCATCCTGCACCTGGCTGTAGCGCGTCTGCATGGATTGCAAAGAGCCTGCAAACTGCTCACTCAAGCGGGTAAACTGCTCAAGTTGTGTTTGCAGCTCGGCAACCTCGGGCGCATCGTCAGTAACAGATGTTTGTGGGCTCGGCTTAATGTTTAACGGAGCGCTCATAGCAGCTACTCAATTCAAAACGTCAAAAATCAGTCATTTCAACTGGATTGGCATGAGTTCTGCAAAAAGCGTGCCGCCCCTACTGAACTGGCTCAGATACGGCTATCACCACCTGATTAGATAAAGGCAAAGCAATGGCAGAGATTGATCACGCAAAGATAAACTGGGACGAACAGGGCCAGCCCCTCTCCAGCCAATTTGATGATGTATATTTTTCTAAGACTTCTGGTTTAGATGAGTCGCGGCATGTGTTTCTTCAGCACAATCAGCTGGCTGAACGTTTCGCTGCATTAAACGACGGCGATACCTTTGTGATTGGCGAGACGGGTTTTGGCACTGGCTTAAACTTCTTATCGGCTTGGCAGTGTTTTTTAGCGCATGCGCCAGCAGGTGCGCGTCTGCAGTTTATTAGTGTGGAAAAATACCCGTTACAACACAGTGACCTTGAACAAGCACTGGCGTTGTGGCCGCAACTGAGTGAGTTACGCGAACAGCTGTTACAGCAATACCACGCCATCCATAGCGGCTTTCAGCACATGCAGTTGGCCAACGGGCGAATCAATCTGACCTTACTGATTGGCGATGCACTAGAGATGCTGCAGCAACTGGATGGCAACGTTGATGCGTGGTTTCTCGATGGTTTTGCCCCTGCAAAAAACCCTGAGATGTGGAATGAGCAGCTGTTTGCGCAACTGGCGCGGCTGGCTAAGCCCAGCACCACACTGGCCACCTTTACCAGTGCAGGTTTTGTTCGTCGCGGTTTACTGACAGTCGGCTTTGCAGTCAAGCGTGTGCCGGGTTTTGGCCACAAACGTGAAATGCTTGCGGGTCACTTTCAGCCCCTAGACGCTGCAGCTCAGCCCAGCAAAAAAACCGCACCTTGGTTTGCCAGACCAGAGCAGCCTCAATTGGCCAGCGAGCAACGCCACGCCATTGTTATCGGTGCAGGCATCGCCGGTTGCGCCAGCGCCGCCAGCCTCGCCGCGCGCGGTTGGCGCGTGACCCTCATTGAACAACACGAAAACATTGCCCAAGAAGCGTCTGGCAATGCGCAGGGTATTTTGTATTTAAAACTGTCGGCACATGCTACTGCGCTCTCGCGTTTTATTATCTCGGGCTTTGGTTATAGCCGCCGCTTATTAGAAGCGCGCAGCACGCAACAGACGGGCAATCATTCAACCGCCACGCTGGACACAAGCGACTGGGACATCTGCGGGATTTTACAGCTGGGCTTTAACGACAAAGAACAAAAACGTCTCGACGCGCTCACTGCACACTTCCCAGAATCCCTACTGCGCCCAGTTGATGCACAGCAAGCCAGCCAGCTGGCAGGCATCCCACTGGAGAACGGCGGTGCGTTTTACCCTGAAACCGGCTGGGTCAATCCACCGGCCTTGTGTCATGTGCTCAGCCAGCATCCTTTGATCACGATAAAAAACAACCAGCACGCCATCACTCTTACTCGAGACGATGAGCAATGGCAGGTGCATGCAGAGAATACGCAAATCGCTACAGCCCCTGTGGTCGTTCTCTGTAATACTGCAAATGTTGCGCAATTTAGCCAAACCCAACACTTACCGCTGAGCCGCGTGCGTGGACAAACCACACAATTACCGGCAACCACGGCCAGCCATTCAATAAAAGCAGTAGTCTGCGCCAATGGTTATATTTCTCCTGCTCGGCACAACACCCACACCATTGGCGCCAGTTTTAACTTTGCTGATGACAGCCAAGAAGCAACACTGGCAGAACACCGCAGCAATCTAGCTTTACTGCATGAACTGGCGCCCTCATTTAAATTGCACCTTGCAACAGAGGCAATCGATGTGGCGACACTCAAAGGTCATGCTGCCTTTCGCTGCACCAGCATCGACTATCTGCCGCTGGTTGGCCCCGTCGCTCAGCATGAAGCCTTTATGCAGACCTATGCCGATCTGCGCAAAGATGCGCGCCTGCCACTGAGCCAGTCCTGTCCATGGCACAAGGGTTTGTATGTGAATACTGCGCACGGCTCGCGCGGCTTGCTCAGTGCACCATTGGCTGGTGAATTACTGGCGGCATGGGTTTGCGCAGAGCCTTTACCAATCCCGCTGGAGCTGGCGCAAAACTGCCATCCCAATCGTTTTGCCTTGCGCGCTTTAATGCGCAACACCCCTAAATAAAGCAACGCCAAGCACAGAAACCTCGATGTCTGATAGAATTGAGGTTTCTATTGTTCACTTCTGCGTGATCTACGCTTAGAGGATTGCATGACCGTTTCTATTAAGACTCCTGACGACATCGCAAAAATGCGCATCGCAGGCCGTTTGGCTGCTGAGGTGCTGGAGATGATCGAGGAGCACGTTCAAATTGGCGTAACCACGGACGAGCTCAACACCATCTGTCACGACTACATTGTCAATGTACAAAAAGCCATACCAGCGCCGCTTAATTACAACGGCTTTCCTAAATCAATCTGTACTTCGGTTAACCACGTGGTCTGTCATGGCATTCCCAATGACAAACCGCTCAAAGATGGTGATATTCTCAATATTGATATCACCGTGATTAAAGACGGCTACTTTGGTGACACCAGCAAAATGTTTATGCTGGGCAAAACCTCTGAATGGGCCGAGCGCTTATGCCGCGTCACTCAAGAATGTCTATACAAAGGCATTGAAATCGTGCGCCCTGGCACACGTCTGGGTGACATTGGTGAAGTCATTCAAAAGCATGCTGAAAGCAACGGCTACTCTGTCGTTCGCGAATATTGCGGACACGGCATTGGCACGGTATTCCATGAAGAACCGCAGATTTTGCACTATGGTAAAGCTGGCACAGGTCTAGAGCTTAAAGAAGGGATGACCTTTACCATTGAGCCGATGATTAACCTTGGCAAAAAAGAAACACGCTTGCTGGGTGACGGCTGGACTGCCATTACTAAAGACCGCAAGTTAACCGCACAGTGGGAACACACCTTGGTGGTGACGGCTGATGGTTATGAGATTTTTACTCTGCGTAACGACGAAACCTTCCCTGCCACGTCGTCTTAATCTGTGCATACCTTTCGAGTGCGCTTCAATTCAACGCTCGAAAGGCGTAACACTGCTGCAACAGGGGCGCATCCATTGTGCTACGCGCCCTCTGTCATTACTTACATAACTGCTGATTGCACGAGGTGCTGAACATGCTGCCCATGGATCTTGAACTGTTTAATCCAGAAGCCTTTCAGCGCAAGCTGGATGAAACCTCACAGCCCATAGCCATTTACCGCAGCGCCATCGAGCATGCACGGATGGTGCTGGATCAACGATTTCTAGATCAGCAAGACATTCATGATTTAGTACACGCACGCGCTTGGTTTATTGATCAGCTGCTGAGCCATGCATGGTGGTCAAAAAGCTGCCCCACCGGCGGCTGTAATATGGCCTTGATTGCAGTAGGTGGTTATGGTCGCGGCGAATTACACCCGCATTCAGATATTGATTTACTGATCCTGTTGGAGCATGAAGATAATCAGTATTTGCACGAATACATTTCCGGTTTTCTGACTTTCTTATGGGATATCGGCCTTGAGGTCGGTCACAGTGTGCGCTCGGTTGCACAATGCGCCGAAGAAGCACGCAACGATCTAACCATCATGACCAATCTGCTAGAAAGCCGCTTAATCGCTGGTGAACAACAGCTGCTAGAGGACATGCGTAAGCGCATTGGCCCGCAGCATATGTGGTCCAGTGAGCAGTTTTTTATTGGTAAACAGCAAGAGCAACGCGAGCGCCATAATAAATACAACGATACCGAATACAATCTTGAACCCAACGTTAAAGGCTCACCTGGCGGTTTACGCGATGTGCAAACCATCATGTGGATCGCCCGCCGCCGTTTTGGTATGCGCACCTTAAGCAGTTTGGAAGCGCCAGGCTTTTTAACCGAAGGCGAGTACCGCTTGTTGGCAAATGCTCGGGCTTTTCTATGGCAAGTACGCTACGCTCTGCACATGCTATCTGGGCGTAATGAAGACCGCTTACTGCTCGACTTCCAGCACAAAATTGCTCATTTGTTTGGTTATGAGGATGATGACAACAAGCCTGCTATCGAGCACTTTATGCAAAAGTATTACCGCGTGGTAATGGGCATTTCGCAACTGTCCGATCTGATCAATCAGTACTTTGAGGAAACCATTGTCCGTATTGACTGTACCGATCTACCCACACCGATTAACCAGCGCTTTCGAATTCGCAGCGGTTATATCGAAGCCTGTAATCCGTATGTGTTTAGCGACACGCCCTCAGCTATTTTGGAAATCTTTGTGCTGTTAGCTCAGCATCCAGAAATCAAAGGTGTTCGTTCACAAACCATTCGCTTACTGCGCGATCATCGCCATTTAATTGATGATGAATTTCGCCAAGATGAGCGCAATATCAACTTATTTTTAGATTTATTTCGCTGCGAAGAAGGCATCCATATGAATCTACGGCGGATGAACCGCTATGGAATCTTAGGCCGCTACTTGCCCGAGTTTGGCCGCATCGTTGGGCAGATGCAACATGACCTCTTTCATATTTATACCGTGGATGCGCATACGCTGAATCTGATTAAGCATCTGCGCAAACTACGCCATCCTGACTTTGCTGAGAAATATTCCTTGGCCAGCGCCATTATGAGCCGCTTACCTAAACTTGAGCTGATTTATTTGGCCGGCTTATTTCATGATATTGGTAAAGGCCGTGGTGGCAATCACTCGCTATTGGGCGCTGAGATCGCCGAGGAATTCGGCAAACTGCACAAGTTGCCCTCTTGGGATACTCGCTTAATCACTTGGTTGGTGCGCAATCACTTGGTGATGTCTGTCACCGCGCAGCGTAAAGATATCTCTGATCCAGAAGAAATTTACAACTTTGCTTTACTGGTTGGCGATCAAGTGCGCTTAGATTATCTGTATGTGCTGACTGTCGCCGATATCAATGCCACCAACCCCACCTTATGGAACTCATGGCGCGCGCAACTGCTGCGTCAGCTCTATAGCGAAACCCGTCGCGCACTGCGCCGCGGCTTAGAAAACCCGCTGGAGCGCGAAGAACAAATCACCACGCGTCAAGCCACAGCATTAAGCTTGCTGACTGAGGAAGGCGCTGATTTAGAAGCCGTAGAGCAACTCTGGAATCACCTTGGTGATGACTATTTTTTACGCCACAGTGCCGGTGATATTGCTTGGCACAGTGCAGCTATTTTGCAACACAAAGATCATCTTGAGCCGCTGGTGCTGGTGCGTGAAACCACACAACGCGAATACGATGGTGGCACACAAATATTTGTTTACGGTGCGCACCGTCATGACTTCTTTGCTGTGACAGTCGCCACCCTCGACCAACTTGATTTGAGTACCTTAGACGCGCGAATTATGACGTCTAAGGGGCATTTTAGTATTGAAACCTATATTGTCTTGGATGCCGCCGGTGATCGCATTGGTGATGACCCCGAACGTATTCAGCAAATCCGTAGCGGGTTGACTGCGGCGCTGCGCAACCCTGCGGACTACCCAGCTATTATTCAACGTCGTGTACCGCGTCAACTTAAGCATTTTTCTTTCACCCCACAAATCACCATCCATAATGACGCATCACGCCCCTATACCATCGTTGAAGTGATTGCCCCAGATCGTCCGGGCTTATTGGCGCGTATCGCAGGTATTTTTCTAGAGTTTAATTTGGCGGTGGTTAACGCAAAAATCATTACCCTCGGTGAGCGCATTGAAGATGTGTTTTTTATCACCGACGCAGAAGGTTTACCCTTGGCTGATCCAGACCTGTGCCACGCACTGCAAGAAAGCATGATTGCACAACTCTCGACTGGCGCCAGCGGCACCGTCACCCATTTATCAAGTGTGTATTAATAAGGATATATATGGACAACCCTCTCAACGTTATGACGACCTTAATCACCATTGGTATGTTTTGCTTGGCCTTTGGTTATAATTGGCGTGAGCGCTCATGGGGTATTGCCCTACTAATGTTTGGCATGCTGTGTATGTTTGGTTCAATTGTTTACCGCGTCAACTTGGCTATTCTTTAAACGTTGTTACGGAGGTTTTATGAGCGACTTAACCCTGTATGGCATTAAAGCCTGCGACACCATGAAAAAAGCCCGCACATGGTTGGATGCGCAAGGTAAAACCTATACTTTTCACGATTACAAAAGTGTTGGCATTGATCAAACGCATTTAGAGCAGTGGTGCAACGAGCATGGTTGGGAGAAAATTCTCAACCGTGCTGGGACTACATTCCGTAAACTCGATGACGCCAGCAAAGCCGACCTTGATCAAGCCAAGGCCATATCGTTAATGCTGGCACAGCCGTCGATGATCAAACGGCCGGTCCTCGATTTAGGTGAGCGTACACTTGTCGGCTTTAAGCCTGAGCTGTATCAAAGCGCCTTCAATAGCTAGCTTGCATACTTCGCTAAGCTTTACACTGGCTTCTCGCATAAGGAATTCTCATGTCGCAATCCCTGTTTAGTATCGCTTTTGGTGTCGGCACCCGTAACCGTGAAGCTCAATGGCTAGAGGTGTTATTTCCTCGCCCTTTATTGCACCCCAGCGCGGAATTTGTAAAGCGCATTCAAGCAATCTTGGGCTACAGCGGCGGCAATCAAGTGATCGACTTTAACTTTGCTATAGCCTCTGATTTAGCCCATGCACTCAAGCGCATCGACCCTGAACAAAGCGCCTTGCTGGTGCGTTTAGCAGAAAGCCATAAACCCACCGTGGCCTGCATCTTAGAGCATGACTCACAGCCACAATCAGTGCCGGAGGCGTACCTCAAGCTGCAGCTGATTTCACACCGTTTGTGCAAGCCACACGAAATCAATCTATCCGATTTATTCAATGTATTGCCCAATGTCGCCTGGACCAACCGTGGCGCGATAGATATCAATGAAGTGGCTGATCAACAATTAGAAGAGCGCATTAAAGGGCGCATGCTCAATGTTTTCTCAGTTGACAAACTGCCCAAGCTGACCGATTACGTGGTGCCCAAAGGCATTCACATTGCCGATGCTGCGCGCGTGCGTTTAGGCGCTTACGTCGGCGAAGGCACCGTGGTATTGCAAGAAGGCTCAATCAGCTTTAATGCCGGTACCCAAGGCGCCAGCACTATTGATGGCTGTATCGCCTCTGGTGTTTTGATTGGTGCAGATTCAACCCTGCAAGGTGGCTGCGCGATGGCCAGTTCGAGCAATCAACCGCTGATCAGCGTCGGCCATCACTGCGTAATCAACAGCCATGCTGATGTAGGCATCTCACTCGGCAACCGCAATACTGTGGAAGCCGGCCTGCTCTTGACCGCTGACACCAGCGTCACTGTTTTCAATCGCGCAAAGCACGTGCTAAGAACTGTTTTAGCCAGCGAGTTAGCCCTGCAGGATGATTTATCTTTTTACCGCAACCCAGTAACGGGCGAGGTCGAGTGCATCAGCAGCACTGAATAAAAAGGACGTCACGGGCAGTATGCAGCGCTCTTGCTGCTCGTGCTGCTTGAGTCTGTGTCGTACTTTTAACACGCTTACCTTTGTGCGATGGATATACCTGCAATGTTTCTACCCTCCCCTTGGCGTCAATTTTTCCCCGGTATTGCTGCTCTAGCTGAGCAGCAACAGGTGTGGCTCGACAGTGCCGCGACTGCGCAAAAACCGCAAGTAATGATTGATGCACTGACTGACTATTATCAACAGGGTGTCGCCAATGTGCATCGCGCTCAGCATATGCCTGGTGAGCGCGCCACTCGCGCATTTGAAGCGGCACGCAGGCGTATCGCCAACTGGCTAGAAGCCCATGAGCACGATACGCTGATTTTCACCAAGGGCAGCACTGAAGGCATCAACCTGCTGAGCCAGGCGTTAGCGCATCACTTTAACGCTGGTGATGAGATTTTTATCAGCGCCTATGAACACCATGCCAACCTGCTGCCGTGGCAGCAATTAGCCCACAACCGCGGCTTGACCTTAAAGGTGTTGCCCATGGACGCTGACGGGCACCTTGATATTGACTACGCCATTGCCCAGCTTTCGCCGCGCTGTCGCGTGCTGGCTGTGAGCACGCTGTCCAATGTGGTTGGCCATAAGCAATTATTGCAGCGCCTGCTGGATGCCGCACATAAAGTTGGCGCGTGGACAGTGATTGACGGCGCGCAAGCCGCGGTACATGAGCGCCCTGATTTGCAACAGTTGCACTGTGATTTTTTTGTCTGCTCGGCGCATAAAATTTATGGTCCGGATGGTGTTGGTGTGCTGTTTGCCCGCGAGCGCGCGGTATCAGCACTACGCCACTGGCAGTTTGGTGGCGAAATGGTGCGCCACTGTGATTATCAGCAGGCTGAGTTTTTACCAGCACCCTTGGGCTTTGAGCCTGGCACGCCGAGCACTGCCAATGTGATTGCTTTTGCGGCCACACTTGACTGGCTGCAAGATTTAGACAGCCAAGCCATTGTTGAGCATGAAGCGGCATTACATGCTGCTGTCCTCGAGGGCTTGCATTCACGCGGCATGCAAATCATTGGCTCGCCCAACTGTGCACTGGTCAGTTTTAATGCCCCGCAGGTGCACCATGCGGATTTGGCTTTGCTGCTCGGTGAGCAAGGCGTAGCGGTGCGTGCTGGGCATCATTGCGCTATGCCGCTTATGAAGCGCTTAGAGCTAACCGGCGCCGTGCGTGTATCGCTGGCCATGTACAACAATGGCGATGATATTAAGCGATTTTTTAGCGCCCTCGATCAAGCTTTAGAGATCCTGCAGTGAGCGAACTAAGCGCCGCAGCACAGCAGGCTGTGAAAGACTTTCAAGGCTGCCAACAGTGGGAGCAGCGCGCCCGCCTGTTACTGCAATTGGGTGCGCAACTGGAGGAGCTGCCAGAGGATCTGCGCGAACCTGACAACTTAGTGCAGGGCTGTGAAACACGTGTATGGCTGCGACTTGATCAACGCTTTGAGCCACCACGTTTTCAGTTGGCCAGCGAAGCACGTTTATTGCGCGGCTTACTGGCTTTGCTGCTGTTGCGGATTGATGGCTTGAGCGCTGAACAGATTGCCACTGTGGACCTCAGCGCTTGGTTTAGCCAGTTGGGCTTGAGTAAGCAATTATCACCCTCACGCAGCAATGGCTTGAATGCCGTACTTGAACGCATGCGCGCGTTACTTAAACAGCCTATTTAATCCTCACCCCTAAACCCACTAGCGCCACCGTCAACGTGTTATCACCCCTTCCTGTTACTGCGCACTGATGGCTTGAGCGTTGAGCAGATTGCCAGCCCAGCTTGCGCAGTTGGGCTTGGGCAAACAGTCATTATCCTTGTGCAATAATAGTCTGCAAGCTGCCCTTGAGCGCATGTGCAGATAACTTAGGCAGAGTGTTTAAATTGAGCGTTAACGCCTGATCCAAGGGTAATTCCCCGAAACAAACAGAGACTCTAACCGCGTGGATGATGCTCGCTGTGCAACGCCTGTAAGCGGGCACGCGCGACATGGGTATAAATCTGTGTCGTGGATAAATCACTGTGCCCCAGCAACATCTGCACCACGCGCAGATCTGCACCATGGTTTAACAAATGCGTGGCAAACGCATGCCTGAGCGTATGCGGCGATAACGGTTTAATGATGCCTGCGGCTTTGGCATGTATTTTAATTCGATGCCAAAAGGTTTGTCGCGTCATCTGTTGGCCACGTTGGCTGGGAAACAGCACATCGGTTGTTGTCGTCGTCAGCAGCTGCCCGCGTCCTTCTTTGATATACAGCATCAACCAGTCCAAAGCGGTTTCCCCCAGCGGCACCAAGCGCTCTTTAGAGCCCTTACCCATTACTCGGACAATGCCTTGGCGGGTATTGAGTTGATCCAAAGTTAAACTAATCAATTCGGTGACACGCAAGCCGCTGGCATACAGTACTTCGAGCATGCAGCGATCACGCAAACCCAGCGCCTCTTGCACGTCTGGCGCAGCCAACAACTGTTCAACATCCGCTTCGGATAAAGTATCGGGCAATGCACGGCCAATCTGTGGCAATTCAACCTGCAGCATTGGGTTTTCAATAATCTGTCCCTCCTCAAGCAGGTACTGATAAAACCCCCGCGCACCGGATAGAAACCGTGCTGTCGAGCGCGCCTTGTAGCCTGTTTCTAAGCGCCAGCTTAAATATTCCAATACTGTATCGCGTCGCACTTGTTGTAAGTTTTGTCCGCGCTGTAGCAGCCACTGAGCAAATTGCTCAAGGTCGCTGCGATAGGCCATCCGTGTGTTATCAGCCAATCCACGCTGCAACCACGCCGCATCCAAGAATCGCTTTAATGCGGATAAGTCAGGCTGCGAATGAGTCGTCATTTTGCTAATACCTTATTCTCATAGCTGAACATCGCAAATTTTAGGGCGGGTACTTGTGCCCGCGTGAATGCCGCGCGCGAGTTTTGCCGATGTATTCATCTGCCGATTATGGATGATACCGATCTAATTGCACGCAAATTATTGATTGTAATGGTGTTCTTGCGCAGGACTTGATCAATGCTCCCGGTGTGATACCACATGAATACAAATCCGCATTGCACACGCCGCAACTATCACACTATCAAAAGCTTCGAACATTATCTGTGCATGACGCAGCGTGCAAGTGTTGTTATTCCCTTAACACGCCTTCCTGGCGTGATGCGGGCGCTACGCCATCCATGGCTACGCTTGCCACAACACCCGCACACTGCAGTTGATCATTGATGTGGTTTTCAAGTGTGTAGCATGGCTCTTTTAAAGGCAAAAGCATCGAGCATTATTTGCGCATGGCGCAGCGTGCAAGTGTTGTTCTTCCCTTAACACGCCTTCCTGGCGTGATGCGGGCGCTACGCCATCCATGGCTACGCTTGCCACAACACCCGCACACTGCTATTGATCATTGATATTGTTTTCAAGTGTGTAGCATGGCTCTTTTAAAGCAGGTGCTCTGAGTCGGAACCAGAATCAGAAAAAACCGCTTGCCAAACTTAACGTGTAAATACAAATTCTCCAGAAACAGACGAGCCCTATATCGATCATGCTAACAGCGCCGCTGATCAACGAGTGCTTCGGGTTGGTGTGACAAGCGTGCCAAGGATGGCACGCGCCGGAGTTGAACCCAGGATGGGTTCGTCGACGGAAAAACACCCACCCCGAAGTACGGTATGCCACGCACAAGCTATTAAAAACTGACGAATAAACACCCACCCAGAAGTACGCTATGACACGCAATGACCAGTACACTCAAATAAAAAGTCTCAGAAATCATTGGCGCACGCCGCAGCTTAAAACTTATACCCCAGAAACAACAAAGCAGCCCTTAGGCTGCTTTGTTTTGAAACATTGGACGAATTAACGTGCCAATTTTTCTTTAATACGTGCTGCTTTACCAGACAGAGCACGTAAGTAGTACAGTTTCGCTTTACGAACATCACCACGACGCTTAACAGTAATGCTGTCAATCAGTGGGCTGTAAGTTTGGAACGTACGCTCAACGCCTACGCCGCTAGAAATTTTACGAACAGTGAACGCACTGTTAATACCACGGTTACGCTTAGCAATGACAACACCCTCGTAGGCCTGTAAACGCTGGCGATCACCTTCACGTACTTTTACTTGAATAACTACAGTATCACCGGCGGCAAATACTGGAATTTCTTTAGACATTTGTTCAGCTTCAAGCTGAAGAATAATTTTGTTCGTCATTCTATGCTCCTGAAGGCAAATCCTTATGATTTACCATCGATACGTTAATTAACTATCGTTCTGTTGGGCAAAATATTCGTCCAACAGCATTTTCTCTTCTCCAGAAAGCGAGCGGCTATCCAGAAGATCAGCGCGACGCTCTGCAGTACGCCCTAAGGCTTGTTGCAATCGCCAGCGCCGGATATGTTCATGGTTACCACTCAGTAGCACCTCAGGAACATCTTTGCCTGCATACCTAACCGGTCGCGTGTAATGCGGGCAGTCGAGAAGACCATCACTAAATGAATCTTCTTGCGCGGAATCTGCATGGTTTAATGCCCCTGGCAGCAACCGCGTTACAGCATCAATCAGCACCATTGCCGGCAGTTCACCACCAGACAACACATAGTCACCAATTGACCACTCTTCATCGACGTAGGTTTCAATAAAACGCTCGTCAATGCCTTCATAGCGACCTGCAATCAGAATTAAATTATCCTGGGTTGCTAACTCGCTGACCGCGGCTTGATTGAGCTGACGGCCTTGCGGCGACAGGTAAATAACCTTTGCCGGCCCTCCTATGGATTGCTTAGCCGCAGCTAATGCATCCTCAAGAGGCTTGATCTTCATCACCATGCCTGGACCACCACCGAAAGGTCGGTCATCCACTGTTTGGTGTCGATCTCCAGTAAAGCTGCGGGGGTTCCAGCAATTAAGCTCTAACAACCCTTGCGTTACTGCACGACTGGTAATGCCATACTCGGTAATCGCAGCAAACATCTCAGGAAAGAGGCTAATAACGTCAACGCGCAAAGCATTTACTCATTAAAAATCCGCATCCCATTCGACATGCATCTCGCCTGCTGTCAAATCCACCGACTGTACACAATGCTGCGTATACGGCAGCAAACGCTCTTGATCATCGATGCTGTCAGCACAAGGCTTAACAACCAATACATCATTCGCGCCAGTCTCAAGTAAATGGTCAACAATCCCAAACAACTGCTGGTCTTGATTGATCACCTTTAAACCTTGTAGTTGATGCCAGTACAACTCATCTTCGGCTAACTCAGGCAATTCACTGCGCAACACACAAATTTCATAGCCGGTCAATGTTCGTGCAATTTCACGATCGTCTAAGCCTTCAATTTTTGCTGCAAGCGCTTTACCCTGTAAACGTCCGCTGGCCAACTTTACTTGCTTAATCTCATTGTCACGGCGCAATTGCCAGACCGGATAGTCAAGTATATTTTCCATTGGCTCAGTAAAAGAATGTACCTTTACCTCACCACGCACACCATGTACCGCACCGACTTTGCCGAGAACGACCAAGTCATCTGCTGCTGGGGGCGTTTTACTCATAGCCAATTAAGCAGTAGCTTCAACAGTGGCAGCTTTCTTCAACAATTGCGCAACGCGCTCTGAAGGCTGTGCACCTTGGCTTATCCAGTAGTTAGCGCGCTCTTGGTCTACAGACAAACGTACTTCACCACCAGTTGCAACTGGGTTGAAGAAACCAATGCGCTCTACGAAACGACCATCACGAGCTTTACGGCTGTCAGCCACTGTCAGATGGTAGAAAGGGCGCTTTTTAGAGCCACCACGAGCTAAACGAATAGTTACCATTAAAGTTTTTTCCTTTAAGAATATTACAATCAAAACGAACCAAAGACATGCATGGCCCGAAAGGCCGCATATTCTAAGGTTTATCCGCCCCTTTGCATAGGGCTATTTTGCACTCCGTTGCGTGTTCACATCTTGGGCATCCCGCCTGCCCCAGGCAACATACCACCAAGACCGCGCATCATCTTGCTCATGCCGCCCTTGGTGCTGAACTTTTTCATCATCTTTTGCATCTGTTTATGCTGCTTAATCAGACGACCAACATCCTGCACTTGCGTGCCCGAGCCCATGGCAATGCGGCGACGACGTGAGCCACTGATAATGTCAGGGTCACGACGCTCGCCTGGTGTCATTGAGTTGATGATCGACTCCATTTGTTTAAATTGTTTTTCCGCTGCGCCTTGGGCACCGCCCATTTGCGCTAAATTCATATTACCCATGTTCGGCATTTTTTCTAACATGCTGCCCATGCCGCCCATCTTATTCATCTGTTGCAACTGATCACGGAAATCTTCGAGATCAAAGCCTTTACCTTTCTTGAGCTTTTTGGTGAGCTTTTCAGCCTTAGCCTTATCAATAGTTTGCTCAGCCTGCTCAATTAAGCTGAGCACATCACCCATACCCAGAATGCGCGAAGCAATACGATCTGGATGGAATGGCTCTAAGGCATCACTTTTTTCACCCATACCCAAGAATTTAATCGGTTTACCGGTAATGGCGCGCACCGACAGCGCTGCACCACCACGCGCATCACCATCAACTTTAGTCAGCACTACACCGGTTAACGGCAAGGCATCATTAAAGGCTTTTGCGGTATTGGCCGCATCTTGGCCGGTCATGGCATCAACCACAAACAGCGTCTCAACAGGGTTGATCGCCGCATGCAATTGTTTGATTTCCGCCATCATCTCGCTATCAACGGCTAAACGTCCGGCGGTATCAACCAGCACCACATCAATGAACTTGAGCTTAGCTTCTTTAATAGCAGCGAGCGCAATGTCTTGTGGTTTTTGGCTGATATCGGATGGGAAAAAAGTTACGCCCACCTCACCGGCCAAGGTTTGCAGCTGTTTAATCGCCGCAGGGCGATACACGTCGGCAGAGACCACCATCACGCTTTTCTTTTTGCGCTCTTTTAAGAAACGCGCCAGCTTTCCGACCGTTGTGGTTTTACCGACACCTTGCAAACCAGCCATCAGAACTACAGCAGGCGGTGCAACATTGAGCGCTAAATCTTCGTTAGCAGCGCCCATTAAACTTTCAAGCTCAGCCTGAACAATCTTAATAAAAGCTTGGCCTGGCGATAGACTGCGCGAGACTTCAACACCTACCGCACGGTCACGCACCGAGTTTACAAAGTCTTTAACGACAGGTAAGGCCACATCCGCCTCAAGCAACGCCATACGCACTTCACGTAAAGTGTCTTTAATATTGTCTTCTGTCAGGCGTGCTTTGCCCGTGACATGGCGCAGGGTTTGCGCAAGGCGATCAGATAAATTGTCAAACATACAAAGCCCTCAACATGTGTGCGGCAACAGCGGGCATCAATGATTAAGGCCCTAGCGTCAATAAACTGCTGCAAGCAAGTGCTACTACAATCAAGAGAGTATAACCGATCCTGCGTAGCACGACAGTGCCCCGTATGCAGTTAGGTTAAACTGCTGGCTTATTGAGGAATTTTTTATGTCATCACCTGCACCACCTATCGTCCTAGCCTCCAGCTCAAGCTACCGCCGTGAGCTGTTGACTCGTTTGCAGTTGCCCTTCACCTGCCACAGCCCTGAGATTGACGAAAGCCCGCTGAGCAATGAAACAGCACACGCATTAGTGCAGCGCTTAGCCTTAAGTAAAGCCCGAGCTTTAGCTGAGCACTACCCGCAGCATATTATTATTGGCTCAGACCAGGTGGCGGTACTCGATGGACGCATCATCGGCAAACCTGGACACGCAGAAGGCGCAACACAACAACTCAGCGCTGCCAGTGGCCGTAGCGTTTCTTTTCTAACCGGACTGGCCGTGATCGATACTCGCACAGATATAGAGCAGGTCGACTTAGTGCCCTTTACTGTGCATTTTCGCACCCTTAGCGCAACTCAAATCCAACGCTATATAGCCCGTGAGCAACCCTTTGATTGTGCCGGTAGTTTTAAATCAGAAGGGCTCGGTGTGAGTCTGTTTCGCGGCACTGAAGGCACTGACGCATCAAGCTTGGTGGGCCTGCCACTGATTCGACTGTGCGACATGCTTAATGCCTGCGGCATTGCCGTGCCATAGTTATTTGCGCAGTAAGAATATTTGTCGGTTTTTATAGCGCATGGACTTTATAGTGCGCGGGTTTTCTGCTTGAGGATATAAATGGTTACACCAACAGCACTGACCAGCATAAACACACGCACCCAAAATAAGGGCACAATCCACATTGAGAAACTGATACTGGCCCACATCAAGACTAACGCCCAAATTTTGCCTCGCAGCGGCAAACCTTGACCATCCAGATAGTCTCGCACCCAAGGCCCAAGTCGAGGATGCATAACCAACCACAGGTAAAAGCGCTTAGAGCTGCGCGCAAAACACGCAGCAGCCAATAACAGGAACGGCGTGGTAGGCAAGACCGGCAAAAAAATACCAATCACGCCCAACACTACACATAAGCAACCGCAGGCAAACAACAAGTAACGCAGCGTAAGACTACGGGCCTGGCGCTGCTGTGGGTCTTGCATAGCCAGCGATTAATTGCGCGGCTTGAGCAGCACTGGTTTCTCTTCAGGCTCTAAGCACAATAAAAACAGCGCTGTTAGGACTTCAGGTATTTGCTCGATCATGCTGTCGACTAAATCCGTATCTTTGGCGATTTCAGCAAAGTCCGGCTGTTCATCAAACAGGCCTGAAGCAACCATAATCGGCAATAACAGCTCACTGACTTCGTCTTCTGCGTCTTCAAACCAGACGTCTTCACGCAAGAACACGCCTTCCATAAAACCGACACACCAGCCGCGCAAATCAGAATCATCTGGCTCATCGCCTAAATCCAACTCACAAGGCAGCGCCATGTCATCATCACTGGCCAACTGTCGCTCAATCTGAGCTTTTAGCTGTAACAGCCCTGCTTTAATATCAGCTTCTTCAGCCTCATCACGGTAGTGTGGTGGTTCAGCAAATAGCGCGTCAATCCACTCTTCAGTAGGTACTTTTTCAGTGCAAATAGATAGCGCGGTCAAATAACCGTGCGTAGCAATATAATCAAGCGCCTCATCATGCAGTTCGTCAGCATCGAGGAAAGCTTGCAGGCGGGTCTGTTGCTCAGCGAGAGACATGCGTGATTACCATAAAAATGAATTGAACCTTGATTGTAGTCCAGCTCGGCCATAACAGCTAGGCCTTGACGCTCTGTTAGGCATAACTACAGCTAAAGATGCAGTCCTGCGCTGATTTACGCGTATAATGCGCAGCTGGATTTGGAGAATGGCATGCAAAATCAGGCGTTACAGACGCTAAAAAGTGTTTTTGGCTATGATGCGTTTCGCGGTCAGCAGTCGGCAATTATAGAGCGCATCTGCACAGGAAAAGATGCACTGGTGCTGATGCCGACCGGTGGCGGCAAATCATTATGTTATCAACTGCCCGCCCTGTTACTTGATGGATTAACCGTGGTGGTGTCGCCGCTGATTGCTCTGATGCAAGATCAAGTGGCCAGTCTTGAAGAGCTCGGAATACCAGCAGCTGCGCTTAATTCATCGATGAGTCACGAGCAACAGCGCGATATTGCTGAGCGTTTGCGCCGCCAAGAAATTAAGCTGCTGTATTTAGCGCCAGAGCGTTTGGTGCAACCGCGCATGCTGGCTTTTTTACAGCACTTGCAAATCAGTTTATTTGCCATTGATGAAGCACACTGTGTCTCGCAGTGGGGGCATGACTTCCGCCCTGAATACCTGAAGCTGGGCCAACTTGCTGAACTATTCCCAGAGGTGCCACGCATTGCGCTAACGGCGACAGCTGATAAGCGCACTCGCGCAGAAATCATCAATCGCTTGCACTTACAGCACGCCGAACGCTTTCTCTCCAGCTTTGATCGCCCGAATATTTTTTACCGCATCACCCCAAAAGATAACCCTCGCAAGCAACTGCTGGACTTCTTAGCGCAACGCAAAGGTGACGCAGGAATTATCTATTGTTTGTCTCGCAAAAGCGTTGATTCGACCGCTGAGCTTCTAAGCAGCAAAGGCTTTCCTGCGCTGCCCTATCACGCGGGTCTCGATAGCGATCAGCGCGCCTTTAATCAAAAACGCTTTCTCAATGAAGAGGGCCTGATTATGGTGGCGACCATAGCCTTTGGCATGGGCATTGATAAGTCTAACGTGCGCTTTGTCGCTCACCTTGACTTACCTAAATCCTTAGAAGCCTACTACCAAGAAACCGGTCGTGCCGGACGTGATGGTCTGCCCGCCGACGCATGGATGGTGTATGGCTTACAAGACGTGCTGATGCTCAAACAAATGCTCGGCAACTCCGAAGGCGATGAACGTCATAAGCGCGTCGAACAACACAAGCTTGAAGCCATGCTGGCACTCTGCGAAGAAACCCGCTGCCGCCGCCAAGCCTTGCTCGCCTACTTTGATGAAGACATGCCACAGCCGTGCGGGCACTGTGACAACTGCATCGACACCATTGAAACCTGGGATGCCACTGATGCGGCACGCCAAGCCCTATCGGCGATTCACCGCACCGGGCAACGCTATGGTGTCGGTTATTTATCAGATGTCTTGCAAGGCCGCGAGAATGATCGCGTGCGCGCCCTTGGCCATCAGCACCTGAGTGTGTTTGGAATTGGCAAAGCGCTCAACGACCACCAGTGGCGCTCTGTGTTTCGGCAATTGGTTGCGCGCAGCTTAATTGATGTGGACGTTGAAGGCTTTGGCGGCCTGCGCCTCTCAGAAAATTGCCGGCCACTGTTACGTGGCGAAACCACACTGCTGCTGCGTCGTGACCTCACCCCACAAACTAAAACGCCACGCAGCAGCAGCCAAGCCAGTCAGTTGGTACGCAGCCATGAGCGTGAGATGTGGGAAGCTTTACGCACGCTGCGTCGCCACCTGGCAGAAGAACACAGCGTACCGCCTTATGTGATTTTCCCTGACTCTACATTACTAGAGATGCTGCGCGAGCAGCCTGAAGATCTCGATGATATGGCACAGATCAGCGGGGTTGGTGCGCGCAAACTGGAACGCTACGGCGCAGCCTTTTTACGTGTTCTTAACCAAACCGACAGTCCCGCTGTACAACCTGCGCCCAGCAGCCAAGACCTACGCCATGAACTGGTGACATTGGCACGCAGCGGCATGACCCCTGAGCAAATTGCGCAGCAGATGCAATGCAGCCTAAAAAACGTATACAGCCTGATGGCGCAGGCCATTAGCGCTAACTTATTGAGTCTTGAGCAAGCGCTGGACTTACCCGAACAGCTGCTGGGTGATATTCAGGATGCGTTTTTACAAGGTGATGGCGAGCTACCCAGCGTGGCCAGTATTGCTGAGCAATTCACCCCACAGATAGAGGAAGGCGTGCTGTACTGCGTACGCGCGGCCTTAGAGGCCGAGCTTGGTAGCATGGTATAAGCCAGTATCAGTTATGCTCAGCCGTTAAACCATGCACGTCTGTGTTTTTTGATAATTATCAAGGCGCATTTTTTTATGCTATGCAAGACTGCCCCTCCAAATTCAGGGCGTGGAGGTTTAGCATGTCCCGCACACAAACACCTTTGATTTACTCGTGCTCTGGCTGCTCAAACCTTGCGCAACTGGCCAACACCCTAGCAGTACGCCTTGATCGCGCTGGTATTGCTGAGATGTCATGCATTGCCGGTGTTGGTGGTGATGTAAAATCTTTGGTCAAAAAAGCGCAGTCAGCGCGCCCCATATTAGCGATTGATGGCTGTCACCTGCATTGCGTCAAAGCCTGTCTAGAGCGACACGCAGTTGAGCCTAGCGAACACATCACCCTCAGTGACTTCGGGCTACGTAAACGCTACGGGGAGGACTGCTCAGCCGAAGAAGCTGACGAGTTATTTACTGAGTTAAGTAATCTTATTGCCAGCGACAAACTTTCTAAGCAGGCTTAAACACGAGCGGCTGGACGCGCAATAATTCGCCAATCATCTGCAATAGCGCGCATCTCTACAATCTGTAAGCGTACAGCCGCTGACATCGTTGCAATCGGCAATTGCATTAATGGTTGCGCCGTAGAACCCAACAGCATCCCAGCCATATAGATATAGAGCTCATCCACCAGCCCCGCCTGGATAAAAGCACCGGCTAACTGCGGCCCCGCCTCAACCATCAATTCATTGATACCGCGCTGTGCCAGCACCTGCAGCAAAGCATGCAAGTCAAGATAGCCGTCTGTCTCAGGCAGCTGAATATATTCAATACTGGCAGTATTGGCCGGCGGGGTTTGATAGGTCGCCACCAAAACCGGCCCAGCGCTAAAAAACGCCAAGTCAGTCGGTACACGCAAGCGCCCATCAATGACAATACGCAGCGGTGGACGCGATAAGGCCAACTCACGCAATTCAGGGCTGAGCGGTAATTCTTGCGCTCGCACCGTGAGGCGCGCATTGTCGGTCATCACCGTATCCGCGCCGGTAACAATAGCACTGGAGCGGGCACGCAAGCTCTGCACATCAGCCCGTGCCGCAGGGCCGGTAATCCACTGGCTTTCACCACTGGCCATGGCCGTGCGCCCATCTAAACTCATTGCTAGCTTTAAACGGACAAAAGGCAGCCCTTTCTCCATTCGTTTAACAAAGCCGCAATTTAATGCGCGTGCCGCAGCAGCCAGCTCCCCATCAAGCACATCAACTTGAATGCCCTGTGCGCGCAAATGCTCAATGCCACGCCCAGCAACCTGCGGATTAGGATCTTGCATGGCTACCACCACACGCTGCACACCCGCTCGCACCAAGGCTTCAGCACAGGGCGGTGTGAGGCCATGATGACTGCATGGCTCTAACGTCACATAAGCGGTAGCGCCTTGTGCGCGCGCACCTGCCTGTTGCAAAGCATGCACTTCAGCATGTGGTTCGCCGGCACGCCGATGCCAGCCCTCGCCCACTACCTGCTGATCGGCAACAACCACACAACCCACGCGCGGATTGGGATGGGTGCTGTACAGTCCTTGCTCGGCAAGACGCAAGGCATGCGCCATATAGACTTGATCGTTCACTCTTCTACAGGGTCTTCGCTGACTGCGGAACTGCGTGACATCAGATCGATTTCTTTACGAAACTCATCCAAATCTTGAAAGCGGCGATACACTGATGCAAAACGAATATAAGCCACTTCGTCAAGCTGCTTAAGCTCATTCATTACCAGCTCACCCACCACCAGCGACTGCACTTCACGTTCGCCAGCTGCACGCAATTTACGTTTAATCCGCGCTACGGCTTCTTCTAAACGCTCCAAACTGACTGGGCGCTTTTCCAGCGCTCGCAGCATGCCTGCACGAAACTTATCTTCATCAAAGGGTTGGCGACTGCCATCTTGCTTGATTAAGCGCGGCAAAATTAAATCGGCCGTCTCAAAGGTGGTGAAGCGCTCTTCACACAACAAACATTCACGCCGACGACGCACTTGATCGCCATTGGCCACTAAGCGCGAGTCAATCACCTTGGTATCATTGGCACCACAGAAAGGACAATACATACAGAATGATCGCTTATTAAAAACAAAGAAGTCAGATAGTAGCTTATCTATCCAATAAGAAAAACTGTCCAGCAGTCGTATACATCAGAAGACACAACTCAGGTTATGCAGCCCATGACTGCCAAAGAGCATGGAGCTAGTGCTTAGCCTCTACAATCAAAGCACCCTGCTCTTCGCGCCAACTGACACGACTCAAAAAACTCATACCCAACAGTACGTCACGCGGAAACTGGCTATCAAGCACCATAGCATCCACACCCAAGACTTCAATAGCACCTAATTTAACGCTATTAAGATACACCCGCCATGCTTGCTCAGTGCCGCTCGCCGTACTGACCATTACAGGTGTGCCAGTGTTTTTAAAATCCAAACCCAAGCGGCGTGCTTGCGCTGCATTCATGGCGATGGTCGTCGCGCCTGTATCCACCATAAAAGGAACACTGTTGCCATTGACTGAACCTGTGACCCAGTAATGTCCCGCAGCACCTTTACTAATGGTTAAACGGCGCTTTTCCGGCGTAGCAAAACCACCACTGCCATAATCACGACTGAGCGTGTGTGTGCTACTAACCCCATCAATGCTAAGCACTGCCGAACGGCTGTCAGCACTGACAACCTTAATACCTTGTGGCCCAGTTTCTCCTGCTTTGACCAAGGTGCGCTGACCATCAATGCTAAGCACTGCTGCATTGGGAAACAGCCCAACTACCTGCACATGTGGTTGCGCCACAACGGCCAAGCTCAAGATTAGAAAAATTACACTTGCAATATATTGGACGATTCTCATCACTGCCTCTCCTTAACCCGCTAGCAGCGGTACGTCCGCCCACCATGTTGCATACAAAAGCGCTGCAGCAATTAGCCCTGCCAACATATCATCAAGCATGACACCTAAACCACCACTGACATGGCGATCAAGCCAAGAAATGGGCCAAGGTTTAAAAATATCTAGCACCCTAAACACAATAAAACCCAGCAACCACCACTGCCATGAATTGGGCAGCAAGATCAGAGTTATCCATATTCCAACCATTTCATCCCAGACAATACCACCGTGATCATGCACGCCTAAATCATCTGCCACGCGGCCACACAGCCAAATACCAAATACACTGGCCAATACAATCACCACTAAACCCAGCCACAAGGGCAACAGGTACAGTAACGGCATCAGCGCCAAGCCTGCCAGCGTACCCCAGGTGCCAGGCGCTTTTTTAGCGAGACCCGTGCCAAAACCAAAGGCTAAAAAATGCCAGACGTTGCTCCATACTTTAGGGGCTTGCATAGGTCGCTTTTTCCTTAAGTAAAATGCTGATAACCACTGCGGCGCTGGCTAACCGGCTGCCCGAGATCATCCAATAACTGCACACCGGCGCCGGCACACACTTGACCGACAACCTGCACCGCGGGGAATTGTTGTTGTAATTGTGTGAGCTCATGCGCTGCAAGCGTAAAGGCCAACTGATAGTCATCACCACCACTAAGCGCACAATCTAGCGCAGCAGCATCACCCAGCAATTGTTGCGCTGCAGTTGCCACTGGAACGCGTGCTTGCTGAATCTGCAAGCAAACGTTAGAGGCTTTGGCAATATGCCCGCAATCTGCTAATAAACCATCGGATATATCCAAGGCTGCATGGGCTTTGCCGCGCAGGTATTGACCTAGTCGCAATTGCGGCTGGGGTGACCAGTACGCCGCTAATAACTGCTGCTGGGTATCTGCAGCAATTGTTTGTGGATCAATCTCAGCTAGAACCACAGGAACCGCAGCAGCGCCAGCACCTAACGGGCCACTCACGCAGAGTACATCACCAACCTGTGCACCAGAGCGTAATAACGCCTGCTGCTTAGGCACTGCGCCCATGACTGTCATTGTCATTGCTAAAGGCCCACGGGTGGTATCGCCACCAACCAGAGTGATTGCACAGCGCTGCGCCATTGCACTCAAGCCTTCACTAAAGGCTTGCAGCCAAGCAGCATCAATCTGCGGCAACGTCAGGGCCAGGGTAAAACCAATAGGGGTTGCACCCATTGCCGCCAAATCGCTGACAGCCACGGCTAAAGCGCGCTGACCGAGCAAAAATGCGGGAGAGTTTTCCGGAAAATGAATGCCACAGACGAGAGTATCAGTCGACACGGCACAGCTGTGCCCTGCAGGCAGCTGCAACAGCGCGCAATCATCTCCAATACCTAAAGAGACATTTTCACCGCCCTGCGCACAGGCAGAGCGGGTGAAAAAATGTTGAATCAACTCAAATTCATTCATCAAGCAGCACTCACTTTATTTAAGTTGGGCGAGCGCCGCCGCGACTTATTTGTTATTGAGTTTAGCGTCACGAATTTCCGCTCCGCGCAAGCGCAGAGCTAATTTATCCAATACACCATTAACATACTTATGGCCATCGGTGGCACCAAAGGTTTTAGCCAACTCGATGCCTTCGTTAATTACGACACGATAGGGTACATCAATACGCGTACTCAACTCCCACGTCGCTAAGCGCAAGATAGCCCACTCCACAGGATCCAACTCATGCATGGGGCGATCAAGCAAAGGTTCGATCAGGGCGTCAATTTCACTTTTCTTACCTGGCACACCGCGTAAAATCTCATTGAAATACACACCGTCGACACCCTCGAAATCATTATCTACACGAAACTGTGCTTCAATTTCATTGAGGTTTTGTCCAGCTACATGCCATTGATATAGCGCCTGCATCGCCAAGGTGCGGGCCACGCGTCGCATCGCAATGCGTCCTTTCGCGCGCACTGGTGGATTATCACGACAGTCGTCGTTATTTAAGCTCACTTGGCCTCCAGCTGCGCAAGCAGACTCACCATTTCCAACGCTGACAGCGCTGCTTCGCCACCTTTGTTGCCGGCTTTAGTGCCCGAGCGCTCAATGGCTTGCTCAATAGAGTCGACGGTGAGCACGCCAAATGAAACCGGCACGCCAAACTGCATTGATACCATAGCTAAACCTTTGGTGCACTCGCCTGCAACATATTCAAAGTGCGGTGTACCACCACGAATCACTGCGCCTAAGGCAATAATTGCAGAGAATTCTTTACGCTCAGCTACTTTCTGGGCAACGAGCGGCAGCTCAAAAGCACCTGGCGCACGAATCACAGTAATGGCATCTTCACTCACACCGTGACGTACTAATGTATCAATTGCACCACTGACAAGGCTTTCTACAACAAAGCTGTTGAAGCGGCCAACAACCAGTGCGAACTTGCCTTGCGGGGCAACAAAGGTACCTTCGATTGTCTTCAAGGTCATGTTTTTCATCCTAATAAAGAGCGAAGGAACAGCCATATAAAGCTGCTCCAGTAACAGTTAATTCTGCGGTTGTAGGTATTCTACAACTTCTAAGTCGAATCCGGATATGGCATTAAAGCGCATTGGCGTACTTAATAAACGCATTTTGCGCACACCTAGATCACGTAAAATCTGCGAACCGGCACCTACTGTACTGTAAGTGCTCGGTGTTTTCGCAGTCTTGCCATCACCATCAGCACCCAGTTGCCGCTCTAAATGCGCCAACAAACTGGAGCCGGTCATTTGGTTACCCAATAATAACACCACGCCACTGCCGGCTTTGGCCACTTCAGCCATGGCTGCACGTAAGCTCCAGCGCTGACTTTGCTTGACCATAAACAGGTCGCGCAACGGGTCCATATTATGCACCCGCACCAATGTCGGTTGTTCTGGACTAATGGTACCTAAGGTTAGGGCTAAATGGACATCACCCACAGTGGATTCACGGTAGGTGACTAAGTTAAAGGTCCCCAACTCACTGTCGAGTACTTGCGTAGAAACACGCTCAATCGTGCGCTCATGGATCATACGGTAATGAATTAAATCAGCGATGGTGCCAATTTTAATACCGTGCTCTTGGGCAAAAACTTCCAGCTCTGGGCGGCGCGCCATGGTGCCGTCGTCATTCATAATCTCGCAGATCACACCGGTCGGCTCATGGCCACCCAAGCGCGCTAAATCACAGGCTGCTTCAGTATGACCGGCCCGCGCGAGTACACCGCCCGCTTGTGCCATTAACGGGAAAATATGCCCAGGGCTGACAATATCAGCCTCTACAGCGTCTTTCGCTGCTGCTGCTTGCACGGTACGGGCGCGGTCTGCCGCCGAGATACCAGTGGTCACGCCTTCAGCCGCTTCAATCGAAACAGTGAATTTGGTACCAAAGCCTGAAGCGTTATGCTGCGCCATTAGCGGCAAACCTAAGCGCTCGCAGCGCTCGGCAGTCATGGGCATACAAATCAAACCACGCGCATGCTTGGCCATAAAATTAATGTGCTCAGCGGTCACGCACTCAGAGGCGATAATTAAATCACCTTCGTTTTCGCGATCTTCGTCATCCATCAAGATGACCATTTTACCGTCGCGTATATCTGCAACAATGTCTTCAATCGTATTTAGTGACACGGGATAACCCTTCAATTAAGAACGCATAAAACCATGCTCTGCTAAAAACTCTGCAGTAATGGCTTGGCTGGTTGGCTCAGCGGCTTTTTCACCTTGCAACAATCGCTCAAGGTAGCGGGCAATTAAGTCAATTTCCAGATTAACTAAATGCCCTGCTTGGTAGTCCGCCATAATGGTTTCTTGCAAGGTGTGCGGAACAATGGTCAGCTCAAATTCGCTGCCATTGACGCCATTCACCGTCAGGCTGGTGCCATCCACGGTAATCGAGCCTTTCATCGCGATATAACGCGCCAGCTCTTTGGGTGCGCGAATCCAAAACTGCACCGCTCGGGCGCTGTCACTACGCGACAGCACTTCGCCGACACCATCCACGTGCCCGCTGACTAAATGCCCACCTAAGCGCGTGGTCGGCAATAAAGCTTTTTCTAAATTAACTGGGCTGCCGTTTTTTAAATTTACAAAGGCACTACGGGCCAAAGTTTCACGGCTGACATCAGCGCAAAAGCCATCACCGGGTAACTCAACCACTGTTAAGCACACACCATTGACGGCGATACTATCGCCTAGCTTTACATCGCCTAAATCCAGTTTTCCTGTGGCCACACGCACGCGCACATCACCGCCGGTTGGGGTCATGCTGCGTATTTGGCCGATTGCTTCAATTATTCCTGTGAACATAAAACCTCCGCACAAGACGATCTGTGTGATACGTCTATGTCGACCTCCTGTTTACTATCAAACAAGGCTATTTTTGATCGAATGGGAGTGTGCCATGCAAGGTATGCACGGTAACGGATCCCGCTCTCTCTTCATCCGGACTGTAACCGTCGGCCTTGGGATCTCACCAAGTCTGCTGACCTTGCTCACCTTAAGTCACAGGGTAAACAAGCGCTCGTGGGCTATGCCATTATTTGGCAATTACCACCGGTGGGGAATCTCGCCCCGCCCTGAGAACGTCGCCAACATCGTTGTGTATTGGCGCGGTACGTTTTACCACATATTGCACTGCTCTGCACGGCCCGCTCGGCGTTGTGCGTCATAAATTTTCACAGGCATCAAGCCATACATAAGTCGCGCAGCTGGCCAAGCAGTTTTGAGCCGCGAGCCAGCGACTGCTGGACTGTTGCTCGGCCACGCTAAATCAAGTGGCGACAATGATTAGCCATCACCTACACCAGAGGCTCTAAAAGAGCGACTTCAACACCGCACTTTTATAGCTAAAGAAGAGGTAACGCGCTGACAGCCGTGCCCTACCATTGCCAATAATGTAAACGCCTGTTGCGCCTAGCTGTAACCTGGAAAAAAATCTTGCTTTAAATGATCGTCCGCCACACCCATGCCTTTGAGAACCTCACCCAAGCTTTCGACCATGGGTTCAGGACCCGACACATAAAAAAGCGGCTTCTGAATATCGGCAACAACTTTTCTAATCAGACGCTCATCAATGCGTTGCGGCGCGATGATATGGTGAATGATCAGATTTGGATTATTTTCTGCAAAACCTTGCAGCTCTTGCTGAAACGCAATGCCATCGTCACGATTGCCATACAGTAATGTGGCGTTGAGTTTTACCCCCGCATGATCTGCCTCTTTAAGGATCGAATAAAATGGTGTGATCCCAATACCACCAGCGATAAAGACATAGCTCTGCGTCTGATCCTCGATGACAAACTCACCATCTAGGTCGCTCATTTCTATCGTTTCACCAATTTGCAAGGCGTGCAGAGCGGTTTTAAAACTACTACCGTTCTCATTGGCAAAGCGTGTGGTAATCATCAGCTTTTTTTCAGACGGTGCCGAGGCGATAGTAAACCAGCGCTCTTCGCCACGGCTGTCCATCGGCTCATGCTCAAGCACACATTGGATAAACTGGCCCGCCTTCCATTCCACTGGCTCAGCAGGATTAAAGACAAAGGATTCAACCCTCGGCGCTTCTACTTTTCTACCAATAAGAGTCAGTTTCATAGCCTGTCTACCTCGCTATTTTAGTTTTATTGCCACGACAACCGGTTTTATAAAAAGTCTTTATCTAGCCACTTGCACTTTAGCATCTGAGCTAGAACAAGGGCTTTATGGCGAACTTAATCTGTTTGCCCAACAAATCAAAACCGCCACCTTGTACTACTGAACGGCGGCCACGAGCAAGAAGGCAGCACGGATAAACTCGGCGCTAAACGGGTCAAATATTGCGGACCCTTTCCAGCAGCCGCGAGTACTGGAATGCAAAAAGACCGACACAGCCCTTAGTTCAAAAACCTTCATTGATCGCTGCGCGCAACAAATCAGCAAGACGAATAACACCAAGCAGACGGCGCTCATCATCCACAACAGGGATGTCTTCAACGCGGCATTTCTCGTGTAACTGGAAGATATCGTGCTGATGGAGAAGATCGTTAACGTCCTCTTCGAGCCCAGCGCAGAGAACACGATCATCCATATGCTCAGCAACGCTGCCGAGAGTGATCCGCTCAACCATTTCACGCAAACTATGGGCAGGGCTCAGTTCGGCCAACAATAAACTGGCTAGGTGACAAAATCCAAGATGTCCGCAGACACGCCCTTCAGCATCTAGAACAAAGATGTCACGGCCTTCAGGATGGTGCAGCAGCAGCCGCGCGGCATCATCAAGACTGCTGTCTCCAGCAATGGTTAACGCCAGCACCGGATGAATTACAAGCCATTCACTGACCTTCATCGTGTCATTCTCCTTTTAAGGTTTTACTGGCAGCGCCGATCTCACCAGCGCGAGCCAGTCCATAACGGGTACCCAGCGCGCCGAGCGTTTCAGTGAGAATCGTGCTAGCGGTAATAATATTAACAACCAAAAGAGCTAAACCCTCGAGCCCCGCCACCCCTGTAAGCAGCAGAGCCATGCCGATAGCCACTCCACCCTGCGGTAGCATGACCAAGCCAACATTATGACTGATAACACGTGGCGCACCGGCAAGCTTTGCTCCAAGCCATGCACCGAAAATCTGTCCACCGGCTCGTAATACGAAATAGAGCAGGATCAACCAAGCATGACCTAGAATAACAGCAGGGTTGAAGTGCAAACCAGCAAAGGTAAAAAACAGCACAAACACCACCTCTTGTAGTTTTTCAAGGGGGCGAAATAAGGATTCCGAATGCGCTCCACCAAACAGGCGAGCAGAAAACCCTAGTGTTATTGCTGTGAGTAGCGGCGAGAAATCCCAGATTTGCGCGAGCCCCGTGAGCAAGATAATACCGCCCAGCAACACCACCAGTCGCAACTCTTGTTCAGGCAGATACCGTGCAACGCGCTCAATCAGCAAACCACCCAGCATACCGAAGCTGATTGCTGCCCCAATCTCCCAGATCAGTGCCGGTATAGCGGCATTAAAGCCAGAACTCTGCAGCGAAGCCAGTACCAGCGAAAAGATGATCAGCGCAATCGCGTCATCCAAAGCCACCATACCTAACAGAGCGGTCGTCAGTGGACCGCGGGCACGGTATTGGTGAGTAATCGCGACAATGGCAGCCGGCGCCGTGGTGGTGGAAATCGCTGCGAGCAGCAGAGCGAGCGAATTGTTAGACAGCTCGGGGACGGTCAAGCCAAGCAACAAGAACCCAGCCAGCACGGCCAGAAAACTACCACTGACTTTACCCAAAGTCGCAGTAACGATGACCCAGCCGAGCTGACGTAGCTGACTGACAGTGACCGCACCACCGATTAGGTAGGCAACAATCCCCAGCGCGACAGCCACCATCGGCAGAGTCCATTCGGCACTTTCGATGCCTAATGCACCGCCAAGAAAATCTGGGGCGAACATAATACCAGCAAGGATATAACCAACGACCCGCGGCACATGAAAAAAATAACTACCCAATGTGCCGAGTGCTAACCCCACAATGAGCAACAAACCAATCAACAGAATTTCCATCTAACCTCCAATATTCTCCCTCTGTTACCACCATGGGCTAGGTCTGCTAATTACGCAACATACATCCGTCTATACGCAAAACAGCGGATGCGCTCTGTAGTAGTATTTTTATACAGCGATATTAAAAAATACTCAGTAAAAGCAAAATAAGAGCCTGTAGAAACTGACTAAAGACCAGTAAATCGTCACTTTGTTAGCAAATCATCGGCCTTAACCTATGGCTCAGACGCGTTTGCCGGTATACTTTGCGGTTTTCCGATTAGCCGTATTTTATTAAGGGGTCCCGCCGCACTATGGATAAGACCTATCAGCCGCATGCCATTGAAAACACGTGGTATCAGACTTGGGAAAGCAACCAATATTTTGCGCCCCAAGGTTCTGGTGAGCCATACACCATTATGATTCCGCCGCCGAATGTCACCGGCAGCTTACATATGGGCCATGGGTTTAATAACGCCATTATGGATGCGCTGATTCGCTACCGCCGTATGCAAGGCCGCAACACTCTTTGGCAACCGGGCACTGACCACGCGGGCATCGCCACGCAAATGGTGGTTGAGCGCCAACTGGCTGCACAAGGTCAAGACCGCCATGATCTGGGCCGCGAAGCATTCTTGAAGAAAGTCTGGGAGTGGAAAGAAGAGTCCGGCGACACCATCACTCAGCAAATTCGCCGCCTGGGCAGCTCGGTGGATTGGTCGCGCGAGCGCTTCACCATGGATGACGGCATGTCAGCTGCGGTGCAGGAAGCCTTTGTCCGTTTGCATGAAGATGGCTTAATTTACCGCGGTAAACGTCTGGTCAATTGGGATCCGAAATTCCATACTGCGATTTCTGATCTTGAAGTGGAAAACCACGACGAAAAAGGTCATTTGTGGAATCTGCGTTACCCGCTGGCCGACGGTGCGAAAACGGCTGAAGGCAAAGACTTCCTCGTGGTTGCCACCACGCGCCCTGAAACCATGCTCGGTGACAGCGCCGTTGCGGTGCATCCTGAAGATGAGCGCTATAAAGCCCTGATCGGCTCTTTTATTGATTTGCCGTTAGTTGGCCGCCGCATTCCGATTGTCGCCGATGACTACTGTGACCCTGAGTTTGGTACTGGGTGTGTAAAAATCACCCCAGCGCACGACTTCAATGACTATGAAGTGGGCAAGCGCCACAACCTACCGCTGATTAATATTCTAGACCAAGATGCAGCGATTTTAGCAAAAGCACAGGTGTTCAATACTGACGGCACGGTGAACAACACTTTTGACAACAGCCTGCCCGCAGAGTTTGCCGGTCTTGACCGTTTTGCAGCACGTCAGCAAATTGTCGATGCGCTCAAGGCTTTAGATTTATTGGTCAGTATCGACGATCACGCGTTAAAAACGCCGCGCGGCGACCGCTCCGGTGCAGTCATCGAGCCATGGCTGACTGACCAGTGGTATGTCTCAACTAAACCATTAGCAGAGCCTGCGATTGCTGCGGTAGAAGATGGCCGTATTCAGTTTGTACCCAAACAATACGAAAATATGTATTTCAGTTGGATGCGTGACATTCAAGACTGGTGCATCAGCCGCCAACTCTGGTGGGGCCATCGTATTCCTGCGTGGTATGACGATGCCGGTAATGTTTACGTGGGCCGTAACGAAGCAGAAGTACGCAGCAAGCACAACCTTGGCGAGATTAATCTGCGCCAAGACAATGACGTGCTCGACACCTGGTTCAGCTCAGGCCTGTGGACCTTTTCAACCTTGGGTTGGCCAGAGCAAACCGACTTTTTGAAAACCTTCCACCCCACTGATGTGTTGGTGACCGGTTTTGATATTATTTTCTTCTGGGTGGCGCGCATGATCATGCTGACCATGCACCTGCTCAAAAATGAAGATGGCACACCACAGATTCCATTTAAAACCGTGTATGTGCATGGCCTCGTGCGTGATAGCCAAGGCCATAAAATGTCTAAATCCAAGGGTAACGTATTGGATCCTTTGGATATTATTGACGGCATTGATCTTGAAACACTGGTGGAAAAGCGCACCAGTGGCATGATGCAGCCACAAATGGCCAAAGCCATTGAAAAACAAACCCGAGAAGAGTTTGCCGACGGCATTTCCAGTTACGGCACCGACGCCCTGCGCTTCACTTTCCTCTCGCTAGCGTCCACCGGCCGTGATGTGAAGTTTGATATGGGCCGCGTTGAAGGCTACCGCAACTTCTGTAATAAAATCTGGAATGCGGCGCGCTACGTGATGATGCAGTGTGAAGAGCAAGATTGCGGCCTAGATGACCAAGCGGTTGAGCTGACCGTTGCCGATCGCTGGATCATTTCGCAGTTGCAGCGCACTGAAGCTGAAGTGGCACGACAACTGGACAACTTTCGTTTCGATCTAGCCGCGCAAGCGCTGTATGAATTTATCTGGAACCAATATTGCGACTGGTACTTAGAATTATCTAAGCCAGTACTGTGGGACAAAGAAGCACCCATCGAGCGCACCCGTGGCACGCGCCGCACCTTGGTACGCGTACTGGAAGCAGCGCTACGCTTAGCCCACCCGTTCATGCCATTTATCACTGAAGAAATTTGGCAGCGTATCGCACCAATGGCAGGCAAAAGCGGTGACACCATTATGCTGCAGCCCTTCCCTGCGACAGCCAGTGACTTCATCGATGCACAAGCTGAAGGCGATATCGAATGGTTAAAAGAGCTGATGCTGGCGCTGCGTACTATCCGCGCTGAAATGAATATTAGCCCCGGCACACCGATTCCCCTGTATTTGGGCAACAGCTCTACTGAAGACTTACGTCGTTTAGAGGTTAATAGCGTTACTCTAAACAAACTGGCGAAACTTGAGTCGGTGACTTTATTAGCAGCTGACCAACAAGCACCGATGTCAGCCACCGCATTGGTTGGCGAAATGCAAGTATTGGTGCCTATGGCAGGTCTAATTGACACCAAAGCTGAACTGGCGCGCCTAGACAAAGAGATGCAACGCCTCAACGGTGAAATCAAGCGCGTCTCGGGCAAATTAGCCAATCAAGGTTTTGTTGCTAAAGCGCCAGCCGATGTAATTGAAAAAGAGCGTGCTAAGCAAGCTGACTTCGAGCAAGCTTTAGCCCGTTTGACTGAACAACATACGCGTATTGCCAGCTTACAATAAGCTGATTTACACCTATACAAGAACAGGGGCTTAGCTGGCATACTGCCACTACCCCCACAAGAGGCATGAAAACATGACTACGTTATCAAAAAAAGCGTTGCTCACTCTCAGTGCACTAACCCTTTCGATGAGCGCTTCATTTGGC
This sequence comes from Pseudomonas sp. C27(2019), assembly GCF_008807395.1. GTDB lineage: Bacteria > Pseudomonadota > Gammaproteobacteria > Pseudomonadales > Pseudomonadaceae > Denitrificimonas. The sequence continues at coordinate 669,110 of NZ_CP043320.1, read as the reverse complement.
GCCTTGGCAGACACTGTCAAATCTGTTGCGGTCACTGCAATTGTTGAACACCCTGCTCTCGATTCAGTACGCGACGGTGTGCTGGACGCGTTAAACGAAGCCGGCTACAGCGAAGGTAAAAACCTTAAATGGCAATACCAAAGCGCACAAGGCAACACCGGTACTGCGGCGCAAATCGCACGTAAATTTATTGGTGACCAGCCTGATGCTATCGTTGCGATTGCCACGCCATCGGCACAAGCCGCTGTCGCAGGAACTAAGCGCATCCCAATTGTTTTCTCAGCTGTGACTGACCCTGTAGAAGGCCAATTAACGCCAAGCTGGGAAGCCAGCGGCACTAATGTGACTGGCGTGTCTGACGTTCTCGAGCTGAGCAAGCAAATGGAACTGGTTAAGCAAGTCGTGCCCAATGCTACACGTATCGGTATGGTATTTAACCCAGGCGAAGCCAACTCGGTTGCTGTGGTTACTGCCTTGAAAGAAATTTTACCGCAATACAACCTGACCTTGGTTGAAGCCGCCGCACCACGTTCTGTTGACGTAGGCACTGCAGCGCGCAGCTTAGTGGGCAAAGTTGATGTGATTTACACCAACACGGATAACAACGTGGTATCTGCCTACGAGGCTTTGGTGAAAGTCGGTAACGACATGAAAATTCCATTGATCGCTTCTGACACTGATAGCGTAAAGCGTGGCGCAATTGCGGCGCTGGGCGTAAATTACCGCGACTTGGGCCAACAAACGGGTCGTATTGTGGTACGTATCTTAGAGGGTGAGAATCCTGGCGATATCAAGCCGCAAACCAGTGAAAATGTTCAGTTGTTTGTCAATCTAGCAGCTGCTGAAAAGCAAGGTGTGACTTTGTCACAGGCGTTGATTGATAACGCAGCTGAAGTCATTCGCTAACACTTTGTCGCGCCCCGGGTACTGCATGGTACTCGGGGTATTTTTATTTAGCTTTCGGTCAACCTGCCCATGTCCCTGTTTTCAATGTTTGGTGCGCTTGAGATCGGTTTGATCTTTAGTTTAGTGGCACTCGGGGTGTTTATCTCCTTCCGCTTGTTACGTTTTCCTGATCTCACTGTTGATGGCAGCTTCCCTTTGGGTGGCGCGGTTGGCGCTTTATGTATTTCTAATGGTATGGACCCTTTTCTTGCCACGGCATTAGCTGCGTTAGCCGGTGCCGGCGCTGGGATCATCACTGCTATTTTAAATGTGCATTTAAAAATCATGGATCTGCTGGCCAGCATCTTGATGATGATTGCCCTGTATTCCATCAATCTGCGCATTATGGGCAAGCCCAATATTCCATTAATTATGGAGCCAACCCTCTTCACCATACTCGAGCCGAGCTGGCTGGTTGACTACATTGCTCGCCCTGCTATTTTAGTTCTGATCGTGTTGTTCGCTAAATTAGCGCTAGATGCCTATTTCTCTACCCGCCAAGGCTTGGCCATTCGCGCCACGGGTTCTAACCCCCGTATGGCTCGCGCACAAGGCGTGAATACCGGCGCAATGATTATTTTGGGTATGGCTATCTCAAACGGCTTAGTTGGTTTAGCCGGCGCGCTGTTTGCGCAAAGCCAAGGCGGTGCCGATATTTCCATGGGCATCGGTACCATTGTGATTGGCTTAGCGGCGGTGATTGTTGGCGAAAGTATTCTGCCATCGCGCAAACTGTTCTTAGTCACTCTGGCTGTTATTTTAGGTGCGATTGTTTACCGCTTCTTTATTGCTCTAGCCCTCAACAGCGACTTTATCGGCCTAGAAGCGCAAGATCTCAACCTAGTCACTGCGCTTTTAGTCACCTTTGCCTTGGTGATTCCACTGATCAAACAGCGTTTCTCACGCCGCAAGAGGGTTTAAGATGCTTAAAGCAAATGATTTACACATCACCTTTAACCCTGACACACCAATTGAAACACGTGCACTGTGTGGAATGTCACTGCAAATCCCGTCTGGACAATTTGTTACGGTCATTGGCACCAATGGCGCGGGTAAATCGACTTTCTTAAATGCGATTTCAGGTGATTTAAGCGTCGATAGCGGCTCTATTTTAATTGATGACAACGATGTTACCGAACTGCCGGTATGGGAGCGCGCCAAGCAAGTCGCACGGGTTTTTCAAGACCCTATGGCCGGTACCTGTGAAGACTTAACCATCGAAGAAAATATGTCATTGGCCGAACAGCGCGGACAACGCCGCGGGCTCAGCCGTGCAATTAAAGTGTCTTTGCGCGAGGAGTTTCGAGAGCATTTAGCCACTTTAGGTTTAGGTCTAGAAAACCGCTTACATGACCGCATTGGTTTATTGTCCGGCGGTCAACGCCAAGCAGTAAGTCTGCTAATGGCAGCACTGCGTCCATCACAAATTCTGCTCCTTGATGAGCACACTGCCGCGCTCGATCCGCGCACAGCGGACTTTGTCTTGCAGCTGACTCAGCGCATTGTCAAAGAAAAACAACTGACCACTATGATGGTGACCCACAGCATGCGCCAAGCACTGGATGTGGGCGATCGCACTATCATGCTGCACCAAGGGCAAGTGGTTCTGGATGTCAGTGGCGACAAGCGTAAAGGGTTAGACGTGCCCGACTTGCTCGCAATGTTTGAACAAGTACGCGGCGAAAAGCTGGCCGACGACGCTTTACTGCTCAGCTAATATGAACCTGCAATTGGGCTGGGTGCTGCTGCTTCTGCTGTTTGCCGTAGCCTTATTTGTGCGCAATAAACCGCGCATGGATGTTGTCGCTTTGCTGATGATTGTCGCCCTGCCGCTGACCGGTGTGCTTAGCGTACAAGAAACCCTAGCCGGCTTTAGTGATCCCAGCGTGGTGGTGATCGCGGCACTCTTTGTCATTGGTGAGGGTTTGGTACGTACTGGAATTGCCTATCAACTGGGTGAGCGCCTGATGCACCGCGCTGGCAGCAGTGAAACCCGCCTGATTGTCCTGCTGATGCTCACTGTTGCTGGGCTTGGCTCAGTGATGAGTTCTACTGGCGTAGTGGCTATCTTCATTCCCGTGGTATTAAGCATTGCCGCACGTCTAAAGATTTCACCCAGCCGTTTAATGATGCCACTCAGTTTTGCTGGCTTAATCAGCGGCATGCTCACTCTAGTCGCCACCCCGCCCAACATGATCGTGCACAGTGAGTTGGTGCGTGCAGGTTATGCCGGCTTTAGTTTTTTTACTTTTGCTCCGATTGGTTTAACTGTTTTAGTGCTGGGCATTTTCTATATGTTGGCCACCCGTCGCTGGCTGGCGAGCGCGGATAGCAAAAAAACAGCCGGCGAGGCGCGTCACAACATTGCTGATCTGGTTCGAGAGTATCGGCTTGCAGGTCGTGAGAGGCGTCTGCGGGTTCGCCCCAACTCAACGCTAGTAGGCCAAACTTTAAACGAACTACAATTGCGCCAGCAGTACGGCATTAATGTGATTGCCGTAGAACGCCAGCGACGCTTTCGTATCTCATTATTGGGCGCAACCGGCAGCACCGAGCTACTCAGCGGTGATGTGCTACTGGTTGATTTAGTCAGCCCCACCATTGACCTGCTCAACTCCTATTATGAGCTGGGCGTTGAACCGGTCACAATGCAAAGCAGTTATTTTAGTGATCACCAGCGCGAGCTCGGCATGGCCGAAGTGATGCTGCCCCCAGACTCGCGCCTCGCAGGCAAGACCATCCAGGAGCTGGGTTTTCGCAGCCACCGCAAGCTTAATGTGATGGGTCTGCGCCGCAACCAGCAAGCACTAGACGGGTTGCTGGTGGATGAAAAGCTCAAAGCCGGTGACACCTTGCTGGTGGCTGGTAACTGGAAGCACATTCGTAACCTACAAGGTCACAGTCGAGATTTTCTGGTATTGAGTTTGCCTGCAGAAGTGGATGATGTGGCGCCCGCCCTAAGCCAAGCGCCACATGCTTTATTTAGTCTCGCGGTGATGATTATCTTGATGGTAACGGGTATCGTGCCTAACGTTTTAGCAGTGCTTATTGGCTGTTTGCTGATGGGTGCTTTTCGTTGCATTGATATGGATAGCGCCTACCGTTCAATTCATTGGCAGAGCATTGTGTTAATTGTCGGCATGCTGCCTTTTGCTCTTGCTTTGCAAAAAACCGGCGGTATTGACTTAGCAGTCAACGGTTTACTCGGTTTATTTGGCAATGCTGGGCCACGTATGATCTTAGCGATTCTTTTCGTAGCCACCGCAGTCATAGGCCTGTTTATCTCTAACACCGCCACCGCTGTGTTAATGGCCCCTGTCGCCATTGCCAGCGCACAAGCAATGCAGGCGTCTGCGGCCCCTTTTGCGATGATCGTCGCTTTAGCAGCCTCAGCCGCCTTTATGACACCCATCTCCTCGCCGGTAAACACGTTGATCCTCGGCCCCGGTCAATACTGTTTCAGTGATTTTGTACGTATTGGTGTGCCTTTCACCGTTCTGGTGATGCTCACTAGCGTTATCCTTGTGCCTATACTGTTTCCGCTTTAATTGTATTTTCTGTGCATGTTGCAGCGTGCAGGTGTTGTTCTTCCCTTAACACGCCTTCCTGGCGTGATGCGGGCGCTACGCCACCCCTGGCTTCGCTCGCCACAACACCCGCACACTGCAGTTGATCATTGATGTTGTTTTCTAGTCTGTAGCATGACTCTTTTAAAGCAGAAGCATTGATCAACGCTAGGGTTTGCTCATCTTCTAAAAAGCTCAGCTAACACGTAACATGGTGCTCTTTACAAAGCTGATACTTAAACTCGAAGCATTCAGAATCAGACGAGCCTTATATCAACGGTAATAACTACGCCGCTGATCAACGAGTACTTCGGGGTTGGTGTGACAAGCGAACCAGGGATGGTGAGCGCCGGAGCTGAACCCAGGATGGGTTCATCGACGGAAAAACACTTACCCTGAAGTACGCTATGCCACGCAATGACCAGTACACCCCTAGCAAAAAGTCTTTTGAATAATTTACGCCTGCCGCAACCAATACCAAAGCAATAATATTTAGCAACCAAACAGAAAATAAAATCTAGGCATAAAAAAACGGCAGACCGTCTACACAGCCTGCCGCTCACAAAAATACAAAACCAAAACCTATTAAGCCCGCGGTAACGTCACCCCACGCTGGCCTTGATACTTACCATCACGATCCTTATATGACACTTCACATTCTTCATCTGACTCAAAGAACAACATCTGCGCCACACCTTCATTGGCGTAAATTTTCGCCGGCAAGGTTGTGGTATTAGAAAACTCAAGCGTCACATGACCTTCCCACTCTGGCTCAAGCGGCGTCACGTTGACGATGATTCCACAGCGTGCATAGGTACTTTTACCCAAGCAAATCGTTAACACATTACGTGGAATCCGGAAAAACTCCACCGTACGCGCCAGCGCAAAAGAGTTCGGCGGAATAATACACACCGGCCCCTTCACATCGACAAAACTCTTTTCATCAAAGTTTTTAGGATCAACCGTCACCGAGTGCAAATTGGTAAACACCTTGAACTCATCAGCACAACGCACATCATAACCATAACTAGAAACACCATACGAAATCAGACGCTCCTCGCCCTCCGTACGCACTTGGCGCTCGACAAAAGGCTCAATCATGCCGTGCTCTTGCGCCATACGGCGAATCCACTTATCAGGTTTTATGCTCATACGATCCTTCCTAAATACTGGCTATTATGACCAAAAAAATTTGCCAACAGTTTACCTGTAACAGCCAATAGATAACACACTAAACAATCGTCATAAAACTCAACAACAAAAATCAGAGACAAAAATACAAAGCCTAGCTTTTAGAGATATTTTAAAATAATGCTGGCACTTCAGAAAAAAAGTGGTACATTACATCGCACTGCTGCTGCATGTGTAACCGTGAATCAATATATGTTTAGATCTCGATCCAATCATTGCTACGACTCCTGTAACTCCTTGCGCTCAGTATCACCTTGGGCTCAGCCCAAGTATAATTTTACTTCGTACAAGGAGACATACAATGTCTAATCGCCAAACTGGTGTAGTTAAATGGTTTAACGATGAAAAAGGCTTCGGCTTCATCACTCCACAATCAGGTGACGATCTTTTCGTTCACTTCCGCGCTATCCAAAGCGACGGTTTCAAAAGCCTGAAAGAAGGCCAGACTGTATCTTTCGTAGCTGCTCGCGGCCAGAAAGGTATGCAAGCTGAAGAAGTACAAGTTGTTTCTTAATTTGTGCATCTGAAAAAACCCGCTTCGGCGGGTTTTTTTATGCCTATAGAATTATAAACCCAACCTTACCCCGCAACTCACCACACCCCGTCTACGCATAACCTCCTCTCCATTAAAGCTACGCAAGCCCACCCAGTATTTAACCTCTCGCCAATACAAGCCATAAAAGCATTAAACACAATAGGCGCGTGCCGTGCCGCATTAGTGCCGCTCTTCCCTCAATGCGCCTTCCTGGCGCAATTCAGGCCCTACACCATCCCTGGCTACGCTTGCCACGTCACTAACACGGCACTCGTTGATCAATGATGTTGTTAGCAGTTTTGTTGTGCGTCTCTTTAAAAGCCACATCACCCACACACCATTCAGAAAACATTGCTATGGACTGCAAGCCTGATCTATGTCGCTCTAAAACGAGTCAAGCTACATTGTTGCAAACAGTACATAGGTTCAAAGCGTGCTTCGGTGTTGCTGTGACGAGCGAGCCAAGGATGGCGAAGCGCCGGAGTTGAACCCTGGATGGGTTCATCAACGGACAAACAGCAATAGCGAAGCACAGCCAACGCACATTATCTAGTCCAACCAGCGCACACATACAAGACACTGCCAGTACAAACTCACAGCGTTAACTAGCAAACCACACTGTTGTGAAAAAAATAAAAACACCCACATCACACTGGATCATTACGCCGCAACAATTCTTCCGGCCAATGCACAATATACTCATCCTCCGGCGGTGGCAGCTGCAAGTGATAGCCTTGCGAATCAAGGTTACTCAGCACTTGGCTAATATCTTCACGAACCAATCTACGCTCAGGCGTCAGCACCAAATCAAATGCACGCTTAGGCGTTCCGAACAGCTCAAGCAAAGGGGCTGGCACACGTTTTAGCGCATCTGCACGCAACACGTACAGATACATGCCTGCTTTTTTAGAACTATGATAAACCGAACAAATTCGTTTCACTGTACATCCTCTAAGCACGCCAACAATGCATCACCCATCAACTCACGCCGCCACCCTCGCAAACTCTCTGGCAAAGAATAAGGCCCCGATGGATACCCAGTACGCAACAACGCTTCTAGTTTCTTTTTGCGCAACATCAATTCAGGTGCAATATCCAGCTCATGCCCCATTTCAAAACCCACCTTACGCAAACGCTTTAACACTTTGCTTGCCTCAATTGGCAGAGGCTCAGGCAACGCGGCCGGCCAAGCTGATTCAGGCAGGGCTTTAACCTTCTTAATAATGCCTAATAAAGTTGCACCCTCTTTACGCAAAATTCGTGGATGCATATCTTCAAGCTCAGCCAAATGCGTCATATCTGCTGGCTGCTCATGCGCCAATGCCCACAGCGTACTTTCTCTAACAATTCGATTACGCGGCACATCACGCAAGCGTGCTTGCTGCTCACGCCATGCGGCCAACTCCCGCAAAGCCGCTAATTGTTGCGGCGCCAACTTCCACGCCTGCTTAATGCCACGCCAAAGATCAAAAGGGTCAGTCTCTTCAGTATAATCGGCTACTAAAAACGCACCATCCTCAAGCACCCACGCATACTTTTGTTCAGTCAACTGCTCTTCTAAAGCACGATACACATCAACCAAGTACTCAGTATCTTGCGCTGCGTAAAGTACCTGCAACTCACTTAACGGACGTTGCAACCAATCCGAACGCGTCTCCCCTTTAGGCAGCTCAATATTCAATACATGCTGCACCAAACGCGAGTAGCCCATAGAAAAACCAATATTTAAATAACCTGCTGCCACCTGAGTATCAAACATCGGCTTAGGCAGCACGCCGATTAAACGCGAAAATACCTCAAGATCTTCACCACAGGCATGCAATACCTTCACGACCTTTTGATTACGAAGAACCTGCGCTAAAGGCTGCCAATTAGAAATCAATAACGGATCAAGTAAATAGGTGCCTTCACCATCACTCACTTGCAACAACCCAGCAATCGGGTAGAAGGTATCAACACGAATAAATTCAGTATCTAACGCAATAAATGCTAGTGTATTCCAGTACTTACAGCGCTCTGCTAACTCAGCATCGTTGCTGATCCAATTCATCTGTATAGTCACCAGGTCACTCCTTAAAATTCTTGTACAGTATACAAGTCTATGCGTTGCTTAAACACAGCAGCTGCTAAAGCAAGCTGTATTACCACTAAGATACTGTTGCACCACCCTGTTTGGACGGTACACTTAAATCTTTAACTCAATACTGGGGTGGCTCTTGATCAAACTGTTACTGGTTGATGACCATGATTTAGTGCGTACCGCTATTGCTCGGATGCTCGGCGACATCAGTGATTTGCATGTTGTAGGGCAAGCCAGCAGTGGCGAACAAGCCTATAACATGGTCGGTGAGCTGAGCCCTCATGTGGTTGTGATGGATATTCGTATGCCAGGTATCGGTGGATTAGAAGCAACCCGCAAAATCAAACAACGTTTTCCCGAGGTAAACATTCTGGCCTTATCTGCATGCGAAGATGAGCCTTTCCCCACCCGTTTATTACAAGCTGGAGCCAGCGGTTACTTGACTAAAGGCGCTTGCATTGATGAAACAGTACAAGCGATTCGCCAGATTGCCGCCGGAAAACATTACCTAAGCCCAAGCATAGCTCAGCAGATGGCACTAAAATCTTTCGATATCAATCAGCAAAGCTGCCCATTTGAGCAGTTATCTAAACGAGAAATGCAAATTTCTTTAATGATTGCTAGCGGACAGAAAACCCAACTGATATCTGACCTGCTATGTGTCTCACCGAAAACAGTCAATACTTACCGCTACCGTATTTTTGAAAAACTAAATATTGAAAACGATGTTGAACTAGCCTTGCTCGCCGTGCGCCATAACCTTGTTGAAAACTCAACGATATAAGCTCGACCAATGACCACTCCACTCTTTGATGCCTCAGCCTTTTTGCGTTCATGCACCCAGCATCCAGGGGTGTATCGGATGTTTTCCGCTGAGCAACAATTGCTTTATATTGGCAAAGCTAAAAACCTTAAGAACAGGCTCAGTAGCTATTTTAAAAGCACGATCAACGCACCAAAAACAGCAGCTTTGGTTGCAAAAATCGCCAGCATTGAGCTGACCGTCACTGCCAACGAAACTGAAGCTCTGTTGCTTGAACAAACACTGATTAAGCAATGGCGTCCACCTTACAATATTTTGTTGCGTGACGACAAAAGCTATCCCTATGTGCTGCTCTCAGACAACAGCTTCCCACGCTTAGGCATGCATCGCGGCAGCAAGAAACACAATGGCCGCTATTTCGGCCCCTACCCTAGCGCAGGCGCCATTAAAGAAAGCCTGAGCGTGCTACAAAAAGCTTTTAAAGTGCGCCAGTGCGAAGACAGCTTTTATAACAACCGCAGCCGACCCTGCTTGCAATATCAAATCAAACGTTGCAAAGCGCCTTGCGTTGGCTTGGTTGAGCATGATGAGTACGCAGAAGATGTGCGCCACTCGGTGATGTTTTTAGAAGGCCGTAGCAATGCATTAACCGATGAACTGACGCAAAGCATGGAGCAAGCAGCGCAAGCCTTAGATTTTGAAAAAGCAGCCTCTATTCGCGATCAAATTGCTTTATTACGCCGCGTCCAAGACCAACAAAGCATGGAAGGTGGGCACGGTAATGTTGATATCATTGCTGCCAACGTCAGCCCTGGTGGCGCTAGCGTGCATGTCATCAGCGTGCGTGATGGGCGCGTGCTCGGCAGTAATAATTTTTTCCCGCAGGTGGCCATCGAAGAAGATAGCGCCGATGTCTTAGCAGCTTTTACTGCACAATATTATTTAAGCCACAAGGATCGCGACTTTCCTGACGAACTGATCGTCACCAGCGAGCACTCTGACTGGCCAGCTATCGCCGCAGCCATTGCCCAACAATGCGGCAAAAACATCAACATTCGCTACCGTGTACGCGGCACTCGCGCCCGCTGGCAGCAATTAGCCATGACCAACGCCGAGCAAGCACTGCTGGCACGCTTAGCCAATCGCACACAAATGACCGCACGCTTTACTGCTTTAGCCAAAGCACTGGACCTAGCTGAAGCACCAGAACACCTTGAATGTTTTGATATCAGCCACTCCAGCGGCGAGGCAACAGTGGCCTCCTGTGTAGTATTTGGTCCAGAAGGTCCGCGTAAATCAGACTACCGCACCTATAATATTGAAGGTGTCACCGCCGGTGATGACTACGCTGCAATGCGCCAAGTCCTGCACCGCCGCCTCAGCAGCGCACTGGAAAACAATGGCAAACTACCCGACGTTCTTTTAGTCGATGGCGGCAAGGGGCAGCTCAATATGGCGCGCGAAGTGTTTGCAGAACTAAACATAAGCCAAATTTTATTGCTTGGCGTTGCTAAAGGCGTCACCCGCAAGGCGGGCTTTGAAACCCTGTACATCAATGACACTGCCACCGAGCTGAATCTACCTGAGCACTCGCCTGCCCTGCATTTAATTCAACAAATCCGTGATGAGGCGCACCGTTTTGCTATTACAGGTCACCGTGCTCGGCGTGGCAAAACTCGGCGCACTTCAGTTCTCGAAGGTATAGCAGGGGTCGGCCCCAAACGTCGCCGTGAACTGCTAAAATACTTCGGCGGACTGCAAGAATTATCACGCGCCAGTGTAGAAGAAATCGCTAAAACACCCGGAATCAGCAAAACTCTGGCCGAGTCCATATATAGTGCGCTCCACAATGCGTAAACTACTCTTTCATTCTTTGCCAAGAAAAGAATTATTTAATGAACATTCCAAATATTATAACTGTCATGCGCGTCGCGCTTATCCCCGTGTTTATTGTCTTGTTTTGGCTGCCATTTTCTTGGAGTTATTGGGCAGCCAGCGCGGTATTTGCTTTCGCCAGCTTAACGGATTGGCTTGATGGTTATTTAGCCAGACGTCTCAACCAAAGCACGCCTTTTGGTGCGTTTCTTGACCCAGTCGCCGACAAACTGATAGTCGCGGTGGCCTTAGTCTTGCTGGTAGCTGAGCACAACAATATATGGCTCACTCTGCCGGCCATTATTATTATCTGTCGCGAAATTATGGTATCAGCCTTACGTGAATGGATGGCTGAGATCGGTGAGCGCGCACAAGTTGCAGTGTCTAGTATTGGCAAATGGAAAACTGCAGCGCAAATGGTCGCGTTAATTATTTTATTGGCAAACCCGCCGGCGTTTAATGGCTGGGTTATCGGCGGCTATATTTTATTAACCCTTTCTGCAGTACTCACACTGTGGTCAATGGTCCAATACCTACTGGCAGCAAAACCTCATTTACATACCAATCAAACAGATGATTAACTTTTTTGTATTCAAGGGCTTGACTAAATATTCTGAAAGGCTAGAATAGCGCCCGTCACCAAGAGATTGCGGGAATAGCTCAGTTGGTAGAGCACGACCTTGCCAAGGTCGGGGTCGCGAGTTCGAGTCTCGTTTCCCGCTCCAGTTTGTTATCGAAGATGCCGCTTAGTGCGGCATTTTCGTTTAGGCCGAGTGGTAGAGTGGTTATGCAGCGGATTGCAAATCCGTGAACGCCGGTTCGATTCCGGCCTCGGCCTCCAATTTAAAAGCCCCTAGCAGCAATGCTTAGGGGTTTTTTTATATCTCCAAGAAAAAAGTCCTTCTGGTAAACGTGCACACTCTCTAGGTGCTAATACAGAACAGTACACAGCTCAGTCCGTCGCCCATTTATAACCGGCATCAGCATGTCAAATGCTTTGGCTGATATACGGGTTAGTCACAAGCCCAAAGTTGTCGAGCCTAAAACGCTGACCTTGCTCCACTGTAGATCACCCCTTTATCAGCGAAAAAAATCAACCAAACACACTGCCAACGCCTGCCCTAAAGTGCCGACCTTGCACCACTGTAGGTCACCCATTCATAGGCGACAAAATCAACCAAACACACGCCAACGTCAGCCCTGAAGTATCGACCTTGATCGCAGTTGTCGAGCGCACAGCAGCCTTGTACTCTCAAGCACATCAATCAGCTGAAATAAAAATCACGACTCAAAGCAATACGGTTACAGTAGGGTCGATAATTATTAATCGCCGATCAAAATAACCTAGTCGTCTATATGGAATTTATATCATGCGCCATTTACGCATCATCAGCTTAGTACTGCTAGCACTCGCACTAAGCGCCTGTCAGAGCTTTACAGCGAGCTCCGCTATCACTCAGCCCGCTCTGCGCTTACAAGGCAATCTCACCCACAATGGTGAAAACTGGTTATTGCAACCTTGCACAGTGCAAGAAAACTACACTTTAGAGCTCCCAACTGCACTCGATGATGAGTTTAAAAGTCTGCTAGCCGAATCACCTAACGGCTTGTTTGCAGACCTCAGCGGCCAACTGGACAACGAGCAAAAGCACTTTTCCGTCAGCCAACGTTACCGCGTACAAATTGAAGGCTATAACTGCAATGACCCCGATTTTGAACGGTTACTGCTTAGAGCCAGCGGCAACGAACCTTTTTGGTCAATCCTGCAAACGCCACGCGGTTTGATTTTCAACCAAATTGATCAACCCACTATTGCCCTGCCGTATATTGAAGAGCAGCTGCCCGATGGCCGTTTTCACATCAGCACCCAAGCCAACAATCAAAACCTACAACTGTGGATCACCCCGCAGCGCTGCACCGACAGTATGAGCGGTTCGATCTACCACTTAAATACCCAACTGCAATGGAATCAGCAAACCCTGCAAGGCTGCGCGGCTTTTGGCGCACTGCGCGACTAAACGCCCACAGCCTACTAAGCAGCGCCAAGGAGAATACCCATGCTAAGAATTGCTATAAATGGTTACGGACGAATTGGCCGCAATATATTGCGCACATTATTTGAGCGCGGACTGCACGACAAACTTCAAATTGTTGCAATCAATGATTTGGGTGATGCCAAAACTTTAGCGCACCTCACCCGCTTTGATTCTACATTTGGTCGTTTTGCGCATTCAGTGCAGCTGGATGGTGAAAGTTTACAGATTGGCAATCAATCGATTCGCCTGCTCAGTCAAGCCGATCCAGCTTTATTACCATGGCAAGAGCTGGGCGTTGATGTAGTGCTTGAATGCACCGGCAGAATGAAACAGCGGCAACAAGCCCAGCAGCACATCACAACAGGCGCGCGCCGTGTTCTTTTGGCGCACCCAATGGATGATGCTGACATAACTGTGGTGTATGGCGTCAACCATCAGCTACTGGATAACCAGCACATTATCTCTAATGCCTCCTGCACCACCAACTGCTTAGCGCCATTAGCAAAAGTGCTGCACGAAGGCGTAGGCATCCAGCACGGCATGATGACTACTGTGCACGCCTACACCAATGATCAAAACCTGCTTGATAAAAGCCACAAAGATTTGTATCGCGCCCGCGCCGCAGCCAGCTCGATCATCCCAACCAGTACCGGCGCAGCTAAAGCCATTGGCTTAGTGATTCCTGAACTTGCAGGCCGCTTAGATGGTATGGCTGTGCGTGTCCCCACACAAAACGTATCACTGGTTGACTTAAGCTTTATTGCCGAGCGCGATACCAGTCGTGAAGAAATCAATGACATTCTCAGCGCAGGCGCCACACTGCTTCCACAAGGAGTTATGGAGTGCAATGAGCAGCCCTTGGTCTCCTGCGATTTTAATGGCTATCCTGTTTCTTGCGTAGCCGACCTCACTCAAACCCGTGTGCAAGACAACTTTGTCAAAGTATTAGCTTGGTATGACAATGAGTGGGCTTTTGCTAATCGCATGCTTGATGTGCTCACCAGCTGGCGCGGTGTTTAGCAGTAACTAGAGTAGTTTTTTAAACACTGCGCACTGCAGCGCCAGGCCAGCAAGACCTAGCGCTGCAGAACAGCATAAAAGTTTTAAACGACAGTTTAATAATGTGGTGGCGGCTCGTTGGGTGTTTCATCAAACTGACTGTGCATATCATTTTGCCGCTGCGCTAATAGCTCAAGCTGCGTTTGCATGCGCGCTAACAGTCGCTGCTGCTCAACAATTACATCATTAAGCGCTTGGATGGTGTCATCTTGAAATGCCTGGCGCATCTCTAACTCAGCAATACGCGCATCTACATTCATAAGTCCACCTCAGTTTTTATTAAGTCAATCTGCGCAATAGCTGCGCGCATACGTGTACACATCTGCGATTTAGCATTTTCAGAATAAGGCTGCGCTGCTCCATTACCCCAAACTGGTGCAGGCCAAGCAGCATCCTCTTGCATGCGCACCACCACATGCATATGCAGTTGTTTAACAACATTACCTAACGTAGCGATATTCATTTTATCGGCCTGAAATTCGCTTTTTAGTACCCGCCCGACATCACTCGCTTCCTGCCACAATTGCTGTTGCTGCACTGCTGTCAACTCAAATACCTCAGAAACAGAAGCAATACGCGGCACTAAGATCAACCAAGGGTAGCGGCTGTCATTCATTAACAAAATACGACACAAGACACTATCAGCAATAACAACAGTGTCATTCTTTAACCGCTCATCTAAATCAAACATAGCTAAAAACTCCTTGCTGTCTTAAATCAATGCACAGCGTTATTCTTTGCGCCACTATAGATACTTATTCAATTCCTAGCTGATAATTACGCTCATTTCTGAATGATTACTGAATAAATCACACTAGGGGCTCGCATCGCAGGAAAATAACATCTACACTATGCGCCATCAAATAGAGCAAGTTTTGCCGGCAAATGTTTTGCAGGCGCATTCATCAAAATCAATCTAGGAGCATAATTCATGCAAATGATTAAGTTGAGCGTTATTGCCTTAGCAGTAGCCGCAGCAAGCACACAAATGGCAGTTGCAAGCCAACAGTCAGAGTCAAATGGCTTTATTGAAGACAGTAAGCTCGATACGCATGCACGTGTTCTTTATATGAACCGTGACTTCCGTAATGATTCCGGCACCACTACTCGCAACAGCTATAATGAAGATACAGGCTTAGGCTTAAAAGCTATTTACGAGTCAGGCTTTACCCAAGGTACTGTCGGTTTTGGTGTTGACGCTTTTGGCTTACAAGGCATCAAATTAGATTCAGGTCGCGGTCGTAACGGCAACGGTCAGTTCCCAACTCACAGCAACGGCAAGGCACAAGACAACTACAGCCAAGCTGGCGGTGCAGTTAAAGCACGTATTTCCAACACCGTTCTGAAATACGGTAATCAATTTGTAAGCTTGCCTGTTTTAGCAACTGATGACTCTCGTTTACTACCAGAAACCACAACCGGTTTCTTAGTGACTAGCAATGAAATTGAAAACCTTGAGTTAAACCTAGGTCATTTCACTGCTTTGTCAGCACAAAGCCAAACTGGCCATGACAGCGTAAGTGATGATGATTACGGTACTTTGCGCTCACTAGACTTGGTTGGTGGCCGCTACAACTTCACTGATGACCTAAGCGTTGCTTACTACTATTCAGACGCTGACCTTGGTCACAAAGGCGATGGCAACCGTTTAGAAATTAAAAAGCACTACACCAATGTGAACTACACATTACCTATTGCAGATGCGCAGAGCCTGAACTTCGATTTCAACATGTACAACTCGAAGTTTAATGACAAAGACGCACCGCGTGGTGACAGAAGTAGCACTAATAACGTTTGGAGCTTAGCAGCTGCTTACACCTTGGATGCACATACCTTTACTGTTGCTCATCAGCGCGTAACTGGCGGACAAGATGCTGGCTATGTTTACGGTTATGATGGTGGCGGCGCGGTATTCCTAGCGAACAGCGTTCAATACCAAGACTTTGACCAGAAAGGTGAGAAATCTTACCAAGTTCGTTATGACTTAGATATGGCTACTTTTGGTGTTCCAGGCCTAAGCTTTATGACTCGCTATGTGCGCGGTAGCAACATTGAAGATCAAAGCGTTGCTGACACCGGTCGTAACAACGGTAAAAACTGGGAGCGTGATATCGAAGCAAAATACGTTCTACAGAGTGGCGCAGCGAAAGACCTAGCCTTCCGCGTTCGTCAAGCGACCTACCGTTCAAACGATGCAGCAGGCACAGTTGATAACAACGAAGTACGCCTGATTGTTGAGTACCCACTAAGCATTTTGTAATGCTTAAGCGGTAAACTCGCATCATTCAAGAAACCCAGCCTCGGCTGGGTTTCTTGTTTCTCACAGTTAACAAAAAAGCTAGCAAGCGCTTAGCGCTATAATTTGCTAGTGCGCTAGCACATTCCAATCAGACAAATGCGCTACAATAGCGCCCTCCTTTCATCTTTTTAGTGTAGATATTAGCCATGCGTACCAGTCAGTATTTGCTTTCCACGTTAAAAGAAACACCAGCCGATGCGGTTGTCATCAGCCACCAACTGATGTTGCGCGCAGGCATGATCCGCCGCTTAGCCTCAGGCTTATACACCTGGCTGCCGCTGGGTTTGCGCGTACTGCGTAAAGCCGAAGCCGTGGTACGCGAAGAAATGAATGCCGCTGGCGCGTTAGAAGTATTAATGCCCGCCGTTCAACCTGCAGAACTATGGCAAGAATCAGGACGCTGGGAAGAGTACGGCCCAGAGTTACTGCGCTTAAAAGACCGTCACCAACGCGAGTTCTGTGTTGGACCTACTCACGAGGAAGTGATTACTGACTTAGCGCGTAACGAGCTGAGTAGCTACCGCCAATTGCCGATTAATTTTTATCAGATTCAGACTAAATTTCGTGATGAAATTCGTCCGCGCTTTGGCTTAATGCGTGGACGTGAATTTATTATGAAAGATGCCTACTCGTTCCATACTGACCAAGCATCTTTGCAAGAAACCTACGACCGTATGCACCAAGCCTATACCAATATTTTCACTCGACTGGGTTTAAACTTCCGCCCTGTAGAAGCCGACACCGGCTCGATTGGCGGTACTGGTTCACATGAGTTCCACGTTCTCGCCGCTTCAGGTGAAGACGATATCGCCTTCAGCACAGCCTCTAACTACGCGGCCAATATTGAAAAAGCCGAAGCATTGCCACGCGAAACAAATCGCGGTGAAGCCACGCAAGAACTGCGCTTGGTCGATACACCCAACACCAAAACCATTGAGCAGCTCACTGAACAATTCTCTATCGCTGTCGAGAAAACCATCAAGACATTGATCGTTCGCGGTGTTGAAGAAAATACTTTAGTGGCGCTGATTGTACGCGGCGATCACACCTTGAATGAAATCAAAGCAGCCAATCATCCTCTTGTTGCCAGCCCACTTGAGTTTGCCGGCGATGCAGAGATCTTTGACGCGTGCGGCGCTTACCCTGGCTCTTTAGGCCCGAAAGATTTAGCTATTGCTTGCATCATTGACCGCTCTGTTGCCTTGATGAGTGACTTTGCTGCCGGTGCCAACCAAGAAGATAAGCACTGGTTTGGCCTAAACTGGGAGCGCGACCTAGAACTACCTGAGATCGCAGACCTGCGTAACGTGCAGGCCGGTGACCCAAGCCCTGACGGTCAAGGCACTCTGGAAATTAAACGCGGTATTGAAGTGGGCCATATTTTCCAACTGGGCACTAAATACAGCGAATCAATGAACTGCACAGTGATGGGCGAAGACGGCAAGCCTGCGACTTTAACTATGGGTTGCTACGGTATCGGGGTCTCACGTGTGGTTGCTGCTGCGATTGAGCAAAACTACGATGACAACGGCATTATTTGGCCTGCGGCGTTAGCGCCTTTTGATGTTGCTATTGTGCCAATGAAATATGACAAACCTGAAGTCAAAGAAGCCACCGATAAGCTCTATGAGCAACTTACTGCTGCAGGATTTGACGTGCTTTTAGATGATCGCGATAAGAAAACCAGTCCTGGGGTGAAGTTCGCTGATATGGAGCTGATTGGTATTCCACAGCGGGTAGTGATCAGTGAGCGCAGCTTAAAAGAAGGCACTTTAGAGTACAAAGGCCGTCGCGATACTGAGAGCCAGCATATTGCCATTGAGCAAGCGCTAGATGTTATCAGCAAGCAATTGCGCGCTTAAGCATCACTATAGAGTCGCTTAGTCCAATGCAATCGTAGGGCTAAGCGGCCGCTCCCCATCCTTACAAATCTGCATGTACAGGCCTGCCCTGCGTCTTTCTCTGTACTCATTTATAAATGCTTAGCAAACTTACTACACAGGCCGGATAGCTATAAATCGAGCTAACACAGTTCAGTCATCTACACCTTGAAACCTTTGCCCATCGAGCAAGTAACGGATCTCTTCAGCAGCATAACCGCGCTGCGCTAAAAATCGACTTTGTTTAGCTTTATCTTTTAAATCAGTGACTTGCCCAGAAAAGCGCCGCTGCCATAGATCCTGCATCTGTGCCTGCCAGTCAATATCTGCCCCAGCCAAAGCACACTCAACCAGCTCGCGCGCCAAGCCGCGCTGGGTTAACTCTTCGCGTATGCGCATCGGCCCGCGCCCAGTATTGGCGCGACTGCGGATATAGCTTTCTACATAGCGCTGTTCCGAGAGCAAACCGTCATCCATTAGACGCTGCAGCTCGACATCTATCATCTCTGCCTCAGCACCGCGCTGACGCAATTTACGTGACAACTCAACATAGCCATGCTCACGTCGCGCCAATAAATTCATCGCGGCACGGCGAATAGAAACAGGGGTATCTAACATCTCGGCCTCACAAAAAAACGGCATGAATGCGCTGCACCATGCCGTTTTTATCCAGTTACATCGTTACGCTGCGTTTACTCAACAGTGTCCTCAACAACAGCTTGCTGCTTGTTATTACTCGGTGCAGGTGCCAACAGCTGATCACGAATCTGCTGCTCAATAGCTTGGCAAATCTCTGGGTTTTCTTCTAAGTAACGCGCTGAGTTGGCTTTACCCTGCCCCATGCGCACGCCTTTATGACTGTACCATGCGCCTGACTTCTCAATCAGGCCTTGCTGCACGCCCAAATCAATGATTTCACCATTACGGTAAATACCCTTGCCATACAAAATCTGAAACTCTGCCTGACGGAACGGCGCAGCCACCTTATTTTTGACCACTTTAACCCGTGTTTCGTTACCGGTGATCTCATCACCTTCTTTTACCGCACCAATACGACGAATATCTAAACGCACCGATGAGTAGAATTTCAGCGCATTACCACCGGTGGTGGTTTCAGGGCTACCGAACATCACACCAATTTTCATACGGATTTGGTTAATAAAAATGACTAAACAGTTGGCATTTTTAATATTACCGGTGATTTTACGCAGTGCTTGGCTCATTAAACGTGCCTGCAGACCAACGTGGGTATCACCCATATCACCTTCAATTTCAGCTTTAGGCACCAATGCAGCAACGGAGTCAATGACAATCACATCCATGGCATTGGAGCGTACCAACATATCGGCAATTTCTAATGCTTGCTCACCAGTATCAGGCTGTGAGACATACAAGTCATCAATATTAACGCCTAATTTGCCAGCATATTCTGGGTCTAGTGCATGCTCAGCATCGATAAACGCGCAGGTCGCGCCGACTTTTTGCGCTTCAGCAATCACTGACAGGGTCAGCGTGGTTTTACCAGATGATTCAGGACCATAAATCTCAACAATTCGGCCCTTGGGTAAACCGCCTATGCCCAGCGCAATATCCAAGCCCAATGAGCCTGTAGAGATCGCGGGGATAGCCACGCGCTCATGGTCACCCATGCGCATAACAGCGCCTTTACCAAACTGGCGTTCAATTTGACCAAGCGCAGCCGCTAACGCTTTTTTCTTATTCTCGTCCATCATAAATCCTCAAATAACAATTGGGCTGCGCCCTGAATACTGGATAGTTAACCAGCATTATCCACAGTCTTTATTGATTAGGCAAATGTTTCTTTAAGCATTGCTGCCAGTCATTTGCCGCTCGCCCTTCCATTACACACAATAGACCAGCCAAAGCGGCCTGCACGCTTTGCTGACGAACGGACTGTCGATCACCAGCAAAGTGCCAGCAAGCAGATTGCACCTGCATACCGTGCGCCCAAGCAAGGCAGACAGTACCCACTGGCTTCTCTACACTACCGCCACCGGGCCCTGCCACGCCGCTGACCGCTACAGTGTACTGAGCGCCAGACAATTGTTGCGCGCCACGCGCCATACCTTCAACCACCGACTGGCTGACAGCGCCATCACGTTGCAAGTCAGCCTCAGCCACCTGCAGTACGCGCATTTTCTGCCGATTGGAATAGGTGACAAAGCCCACCTCAAACCAGGCAGAGCTGCCAGCAACACGCGTGATAGCTTCTGCTATACCACCGCCGGTGCAGGATTCTGCCGTACTGACAAAGGCGTTTTGCTTGAGTAACTGCTGACCTAATTGCTCAGCAAGTTGGGTAATGGTGAACATATCGCCCCCAGTCATAACAAAATATTAAGCGCGCTGTCGTAAAACAGCTCAAGCTATGCCTCATGCATGGCTGTTATTAGCACAACGCACAGCCTATCGATACAGATCACTGGCCGCACTGTGGCAGATTTCTAAAAGCCAAGGGCAATCACTGGCTGTGCCTCTGGCCATAGCATCGCTAAGGTGCGCTCAGTAGCACAGGTATCACCACTGCCATAAAAATGATCTAGCGGCTGCTGAGCTTCAGCCAGCAAATTGTGTTTACCCAGCTCACTCTGCAAGCGGCGCGCCACTGCTTCGCCAGTATCAATCAACTGCACGTACTCAGGGACCATGCGCTGCAATAAAGGTTTAAGCAACGGGTAATGCGTGCAGCCCAGAATCAAGGTATCGCAACCGGCCTGCAACAGCGGCTCAACATAGCTGCTTAGCAACGCCCGCGTTGTATCAGTCTGTAATTCGCCTGCTTCAATCAACTCAACCAGGCCAGGGCACGGCTGCGTTATCACCTCGACATCACTGGCAAAGCGCTCCAACAAAGCGGCAAAACGTGCGCTGCGTAAAGTGCCAGTGGTGGCTAAAACGCCGACCTTCCCTGATTGCGATGCCTGCACAGCAGGTTTGACCGCAGGCTCCATACCGACAATCAGCACATCCGGCCAACGTTGGCGTAACTCACTCACCGCTGCCGCAGTCGCAGTATTACAAGCGACCACAATGGCCTTGACTCGCTGCGCCAACAAAAACTCACTGATAGCTAAACTGCGCTGGACAATAAACTCAGGTGATTTTTCCCCATAGGGTACATGCGCGCTATCAGCGATATAAATCAAGGATTCGGCAGGCAGTAAATTGCGAATGGCATGCAATACAGAGATACCACCCAAACCTGAATCAAACACACCAATGGCAGCGTGCTTATCCATGGCGCGTGCCGCATACCACACAGTGCGGATCGCGACGCACTTTTAGTTCACGGAAACGGCTACTCAGTGCATCCACCAGTAGCAACCGACCAATCAATGGCTCGCCAAACCCTGCAAGTATTTTCATGGCCTCCAAGGCTTGCAGGCTACCGATCAGGCCGACCAACGGCCCCAACACGCCAGCTTCGCTGCAGGTTAAGCCTTCTTCAGCACCGTCACCGAACACACAGTGATAACACGGGCTCTGGGCATTGCTCGGATCATAAACACTGACCTGCCCTTCACCACGAATCGCAGCGCCACTGACCAATACCGTATTGGTAGCAAAACAGGCAGCATTGAGTTCACCACGTATAGTGAAATTATCGGTGCAGTCCAGTACCAGATCAACCGACTGCAGCAATGCTGGTAAATTCTCAGAATCCAGTTTGCTATCAATGCTATGCACAGCAATATGTGGGTTGAGACCCTGCAAACGCGCCTGCGCCGACTGCACTTTTAAAGTGCCTAAAGCAGCGCTGTCATGCACAATTTGGCGCTGCAAGTTGGACAGATCAAGGGTGTCAAAATCAGCCAAATACATCTCGCCAACACCGGCCGCAGCCAAATACAACGCAACAGGCGAGCCCAGCCCACCTAAGCCAACAATCAAGACTTTGCTGTTTTTTAAACGTAACTGCCCAGCCACATCCACTTGTTTTAATAGGATCTGGCGACTGTAACGCAGTAATTCTTCATCATTTAACATGGACTATAACGACCTAAGGTTAGGATGGTAGACAGCCGAAACTGATACGTTCATGACCGCCCAAATCACGCTGACTGTTGACCTCAATAAAACCAGCCTGTTGCAGCAATGCCCGCACAGCGCTAGCCTGATCAAAGCCATGCTCCAGCATTAACCAGCCCTTCGCGCTTAAATAAGCGGGTGCTTGGGCAATAATCAGGCGTAAATCATCCAATCCGTCAGCGCCTGAAACCAAAGCACTGAGCGGCTCAAAACGCAGATCACCTTGTTGTAAATGTGGATCAGTGTCAGCGATATATGGCGGATTGCTGAGGATTAAATCATAACGTTGGCCAATCAGCGCACTGAACCAATGGCTGGACAAAAACTGCACATTGCTGAGCTGCAACTGCTGTTGATTGCTCTGCGCTAGCGCCACCGCTGATTCTATGCGATCAACACCGGTCACTGCCCACTGCGGCCGCTCACTGGCAAGCGCCAAAGCTATCGCTCCTGTGCCGGTACCCAAATCTAAAACCCGCAAAGGGCTGCTAGCATCAGCTAACTGCAAAGCCGCCTCAACCAAGAGTTCGGTGTCTGCACGAGGAATTAAAGTGTGCTCGGCTACTTGCAAGTCCAGCGTCCAAAAGCCCTGCTGCCCTAATAAATAGGCAACGGGTTCGCCACGCTGACGGCGCTCAAGCAGTGCCATAAAGGCTGCTGCTTGCGCCTCGCTGAGTGTTTTTTCTGGCCAAGCTAAAAGATAGCTGCGCGGTTTATCAAGGACATGCGCGAGTAGCAGCTCAGCATCCAGTTGTGCAGTAGGCGAATCAATCTGTGTTGCATGGGCTAACAACTGATCAATGCGCATCATCAAACTTAATCGCCTAACGCAGCAAGCTGGTCCGCCTGATACTCAAGCAGTAACGGATCAATAATCTGCTCTAAACTGCCGCTAATCACATCAGCAAGCGAATACAGGGTTAAGTTAATGCGATGGTCAGTCACTCGCCCCTGTGGAAAGTTATAGGTACGAATGCGCTCAGAGCGATCACCACTGCCGACCAAGGATTTACGCGTATCGGACATTTCTTGCGCTGCCGCACTGCTTTGCTGATCCTCCAAACGCGCCGCTAACCAGCCCATGGCACGCGCACGGTTTTTGTGTTGTGAGCGCTCTTCTTGGCATTCCACCACTATGCCACTGGGCAAGTGGGTAATACGCACCGCAGAGTCGGTTTTATTCACGTGCTGGCCACCCGCGCCCGAAGCGCGATAGGTATCCACGCGCAAATCTGCCGGATTAATTTCAATCGCGTCCTGCTCATCAGGCTCAGGCAAGACCACCACGGTGCATGCGGAGGTGTGCACGCGACCTTGCGACTCTGTTTCAGGCACGCGTTGTACGCGGTGCGCTCCAGACTCAAACTTGAGACGGCCGTAGACATTATCGCCCTCAACACGGGCAATCACTTCTTTATAACCACCGTGTTCACCGCCATGCTCAGACAACACTTCAACGCGCCAGCCTTGGCGCTCGGCATAACGCAAATACATGCGAAATAAATCGCCAGAGAAAATCGCCGCCTCATCGCCACCGGTTCCGGCACGCACTTCTAAAAAGACGTTACGGCTATCATTAGGATCTTTGGGCAACATCAAACGCTGCAAGTCAGCTTCAATGGCTTCTAGAGACTCACGGCACTGCGCCACTTCTTCAACCGCCATTTCACGTACATCAAGATCACTGTCCTTGAGTAAGGTTTGCGCCTCGGCAAGATCACTGCTGGTTTTGCGCCATGTTTGAAAGGCCTCCACAACAGGCTCAATTTCGGCATATTCTTTCGAGTAGGTGCGGTATTTATTTTGATCGGTGATCACCTGCGCATCACCTAGCAGCGCAGTGAGCTCCTCAAAGCGTTCTTGCAGACGGTCTAGACGATTGACTAACGACGCTTTCATTAATTCGAGTCACCTGTGGTTAAACCAAATAATTCCTGCGCAACGGCCAGCGCTTCACAGCGACCATCAGCAGACAAACGTTTTAATTGCACACTCGGCGCATGCAGCAGCTTATTGGTTAAGCCGCGTGCCAACGCTGCCAGCGCATCTTCCGGCGAGGTACCATTGGCTAAAGCACGTTGCGCACGCGCCAATTCTTCATCACGCAAACGTTCACCTTGCTGACGATAGGCACGCAACACATCGACTGCTTCAAGCTCACGCAAACGCTGCATAAAATCAGCGGTGCCTTGCACCACCAGCTCTTCTGCTGCTTTCGCCGCGCCTTGACGGCTCTTTAAGTTTTCCGTGACCACTTCATGCAAGTCATCAACGCTGTACAAATAGACGTCATCAAGCTCGCCCACTTGCGGCTCAATATCGCGCGGCACAGCAATATCAACCATAAAGATCGGCTTATGCTTGCGCAGTTTTAATGCGCGCTCGACTGCACCTTTGCCTAAAATCGGCAACTGACTGGCAGTGGAGCTGATGACAATATCACTGTGTACCAATGCGTCTGGAATATCAGACAAGACAATTGCCTGACCATCAAACTCATTAGCCAGCAGGGTGGCGCGATCTAAGGTGCGATTGGCCACGACAATATTACGCACGCCTTGCTCATGTAAGTGCCGCGCCACCAAGGTAATGGTTTCACCAGCTCCGACTAATAAAGCCTGGCTTTGGCTCAGATCGGTAAAAATCTGTTTAGCTAAACTGACTGCTGCAAAGGCCACTGAGACTGGATTCTCACCAATAGCAGTATCAGTGCGCACGGTTTTTGCGGTGCTGAACGTGGCTTGAAACAAGCGCCCCAGTAACGGCCCCAAGGTTCCCGCCTCACGCGCCACTGCGTAGGCTGATTTAATTTGCCCAAGAATTTGCGGCTCACCAAGCACTAAAGAATCTAAGCCACAGGCCACTCGCATCATGTGCCGGATGGCTTGATCATCCTGATGCACATAAGCACAGGCGTGCAAATCCTCTGCCGGTACGCCATGGAACTGCGCCAGCCAATCCAGCACCGCACGCGGTTGCACAGACTCGACCTCTAGGTACAGCTCGCTACGGTTACAGGTCGATAGAATCGCTGCCTCTCGACTGCCCACGATCTGACACAGTTGGCGCAGCGCCTCAGCTAATTGCTCAGGACTAAACGCCACGCGCTCACGGACCGCCACAGACGCCGTTGTATGATTAATTCCAAGTGCTATAAAAGCCATGCATCGTCGCTAAAGGTATTTAAAGCGGGCAATTGTCCTACTTCAAAGCCTTCAGAACAACCTCCCCAAACAAAAGACAACACTAAGTGTAAGAAAAAGCATATATTTTAGACTATCACATGCAAAAGCTGTCGCCGCTCAAGCACTAAAGTGGAGCACCATCCTTAGACTGGCGCGCGCAATCTATCTGCTTG